>CABZDY010000006.1 GCA_902524635.1 uncultured Pelagibacteraceae bacterium | reverse complement strand
TCAATATTGTTGTTGTTAAGTTTTATCTTTTTTGAAAAATCAGTATAAATATTATATCCCCCATCAACTTTATAGATAATAAGGGGCTTATTAGACTGATAAAGTTTTTCTAAATATTTATTATACTGAAATTTATGCTGGCTGAACTCTTTCAATTGTTTTCTCTATAATAGGTAAGTGTATCACACCTGCAAAAATTGATAATGCGATAGATGCGTACCAGGCATAGTCAAAATTACCATGCATCTCATAAAAAACTCCCCCTAGGTATGCTCCAAGGAAAGATCCAACTTGATGACTAACAAAAACTATACCATATAAAAGGCCTAGATGTTTTGTTCCAAATATATGCCCAACTATTCCATTTGTTGGAGGTACTGTAGAAAGCCATAGAAGGCCAAACGTAACTCCAAAGACAACACAATTAAATACGCTTGGTGGTAAAAATATAAAATAAATTAATGATACACCTCTTAAAAAATAGATTGCACTTAGTACTTTTTTTTTACTATACCTAGTGGCTAAAAATCCTGCCCCAATTGTTCCTATCATATTAAAAACACCTACTAATGCTAAAATCATTGCGGCCGTCCAATCAGGTAAACCTCTATCCATCATATAAGTTGGAATATGTGTTGCAACTAAAGCAATGTGCCAACCACAAACAAAAAATCCAAGAGTTAAAAAAATAAAGCTTTTATTTCCAAAAGCTTCTTTAAGAGCTTCCGATGCCGTTTGATTATTATCTAGATTACTACTACCTACTGGAACTTTGGGTGTATTGACAAATAAAGCTACAATTAATCCAATGCCTAAAAGAAAGCAAAAGTATAAGATGGTAATTTCCCAACCCATTTCAATTAGAGAATATCTAACCAATAAAGGTGAAACAAAAAAACCAAAAGATCCTGCGCAAGTAACAATGCCTGTAGCAATTGTTCTATTGGAAGCTGGAAAATGTTTCGCTACAACAGAAACAGGAATACTAATAGCGGTGCCACCTAGTCCAATACCTATTAACACTCCAATTGTAAGCGTAAAATAGTGCCCCGTGTTAAGACCTGAGTAAAAAAGTAATAGCCCCGCTAAAAAAAATAAAAAACCAACAAAAATAGCTGTTGCTCCTCCATATTTATCAGTGATGAAACCAAAAACTGGACTAAAAATCCCCCACATTAAAAGCTGCAACCCAATTACAAAACCAAAATGTGAAATAGAAATATTTAGATCTGCATTGAAATCAAAAAAAAAAAGACCAAATGTTTGCCTAATACCCATTGCAAAAATAACTGTTAATGAAGCTGCTACAAGTGTGATTATGGCTTTTTTACTAGTAAAAAATTTTTCTGCGCTCATTTAACGAGCATAAGGCTTTTTCTAATATCTGCAATTAAATCTTTTGGGTCTTCTAGTCCTATATGTAATCTTACTAAGTGTTCATTTTTGTTTAAATTAAGGAATTTTCTATCTCCCATCTCAATATCACTTTGCAGCAATGCTAAACTTTCAAAGCCTCCCCAACTATATCCATGACCAAACAATTTTAACGAATTTACAAATTTTAAAACTGATTTTCTACTTTTTGATTTTATGATTAAACCCATAAGACCTGAAGACCCTGAATAATATTTTTTCCACATTTTAAAATTAAATGAACTCTTCTTATAAGGGTATAAAAGTTTTACTTTTTTACTTTTTGAAAGGAACTCGCAAACTTTTTTAGCATTAGACTCATGTTTATCTAATCTTATATCCAAAGTTCTCAAACCTCTTGTTATTAAGTAAGCATCATCTGGTCCAAGTCTCAATCCTAAAATATCATCTGCTTTTTTTACGTGTTTATAAGCTTTTTTATTAACTGCTAAGCTACCACCCATTACATCAGAATGGCCTGAATAATATTTTGTTGCTGATACAATAGACATGTCGAATCCTAATTTGATAGGTTTTAAAAAGTAAGGAGTGGCCCATGTGTTATCAATTGCTGTAAATATATTATTTTTTTTTGCAATAGAAATAATCTTAGAAAGATCCTGAAACTCAAAAGTATTACTGCCTGGGCACTCAACATAAATTAATTTTGTTTTTTTTGTTACACTTTTTTCTAGTGACTTTAAGTCATGTGGGTTATAAAATTTTGTTTTGATACCAAACTCTTTAAGATAGTTTTTGCTTAAATTTCTGGTTGGATTGTATAATGGATCTGAGATTAATATCTCATCTCCTGGTCTAGTCACGCTAAAGATAGAAAGAAAAACAGAACCAAATCCAGTTGGTGTCAAGAATACATTGTAAGACTCTTCTAGTTTTGTGAGTATTTTTTGTAATATGAAAGTTGTTGATGTACCTTTTCTGCCATAGTCATGATGTCCTCCTAATGGTTTCTTTAAAGCCATTCTTTGAGTTCTTCTTAAATCTTGCATAGATTTAAAAATTATAGTGGATGCCCTCACAACTGGTGGATTTACTGATTGGTTATGAAAATCTTTAGCAGTATGCTTTAAAAAAGTTTTAAAGGAATAGTCCATAAAAAATTTGATATGTAGTTAGGACAATGCTATATCCACCAAATAAGTCAATAAAATAGTAAAACTAAGGAGATTATGGGATACCCAAAAAAGCACAGAGGCCGAAGAAAAATGGGCTCAAAAAAGAGAAGAGCTAGAAAAAAAAATAAAAAGAAATAGAAATTTTTAATCTTTAATCCAACCACCACCTAAAACTTTATGACCAAATTGGTCTTTCTTGTAAAAGACACAAGCTTGACCAGGTGAAATACCGTATTCAGGATTTAATAGGTCAACATTTGCAGAATTTTCATTTTGAATATGTATTTTTGCATCCAAAAGTTTTCCAGTCGACCTAACTTTTACTAAAATATTCTCACTAAACTCTTCTCTTTCAGCTAATAAATTTAAATCTCTTAAATTAATACTTGTTTTTGATAATTCTTCTTTCGGACCAATAAATATTTCATTTTTATTAGCATCAATTTTTATTACATAAAATGGTTCTTCGTTTGAAACTTTAATACCTTTTCTTTGTCCAATAGTAAAATTAACTATACCGTCATGCACTCCCACAACTTTACCATCCAAATTTTTTATATTTCCTTTTTTGTATGACTCTGGTTTAAACTTTTTAATTACCGATGCATAATCACCATTTGGAACAAAACAAATATCTTGGCTATCCGGCTTATCTGCAACATTTAAATTCAAGTTTTTAGCTATTTCTCTTGTTTTGTCTTTAAGTAAGCTACCTAATGGAAATCTTATATAATTTAATTGTTCTCTTGTTGTATTAAATAAAAAATAACTTTGATCTCGATTTTCATCAATTGCTTGATACATATTAGTTAAGTTATCTTGCGTTAAACTTTTTACATAATGACCTGTGATTAACGCATCAGCATTTAAATCTTTTGAAAATTCAAACAAATCTTTGAATTTAACTGTCTGATTACATTGTACGCATGGTATTGGTGTTTCACCCTTTAGATAACTGTCTACAAAATTATCAATAACACCTTGTTTAAACTTATCTTGATAATATAAAATCTTATGCTCAATATCTAATTTGTGTGCAACTCTTTTTGCATCCATTATATCTTGACCTGAACAACATTGTTTTGAAGCGGCAACTTCTTTACCATCGTTATAAAGTTTCAAGGTAATTCCAATAACTTTATAGCCTTCTTGTTTCATCATTCCTGCCACTGTAGACGAGTCAACACCACCTGACATAGCAACTACCACAGTAGTTTCTGATGGTTTTTTATTAAATCCTAATGAGTTAGTTTGTAAATTCATTTGATGGTATTTATACTTATTTCTATTATAAGTTAAATTAAATGATTTTAGATTTTGAGCCAGGTGACAAAGTTATTAATCCAGCAAATAAAAGTTGGGGAATTGGTCAAGTACAGTCAATAATTAAAGATAAAGTTACTGTGAACTTTGAAAATGTTGGAAAAAAAGTAATAAACGCAAATAATATTGAGCTTGAAAGAATTAGTAATGATTGATGATTATAAAATAAAAAATGTTGTGGAAAGTCTAATAGATACTTTTTTAGAAGCTGGAGAAGTTTCAATCAAACTAAGAAATGAGGGTTTAAATAAGGAAATCAAATCGGACAATACACCTGTCAGCAATGGTGATCTTGAGGTAAATAAAATTATCACAAAAAAATTACTAGAGTTGACGCCAGATATACCCATTGTTTCTGAGGAAACTTCGCACAATAAATCTAAAAATAATTTAAAAAACTTCTGGCTAGTTGATCCAATTGACGGAACATACGACTATATAAATGATGGCGAGGAATTCACTATTAATGCTGGATTAATATTAAATGGAAAAGCTATTGCCGGTTTAATTAATGTACCTGCAAAAAAAAGGATGTTTTATAGTTTTGGAAAAAATCAATCATATGAATTTACTTCAAACAAAACTATAAAGTTAGACTGTAAGAAAATTACCCCTAAAGGTTCAATAAAAGTAGTTTCATATTCAAATAAACTTAAACCTGAAATTGAAAAAATACATAAAGATTTAGGAGTTACACAGCACGTACGAATGAAAAGCTCTCTTAAATTTTGTGTAATAGCTACAGGAGAGTTTGATGGATATGTTGCTGAGCCAAGAGCTTGCGAATGGGATATAGCTGCAGGGCATGCTATTCTTGAAAACGCAGGTGGAATAGTAACAGATTTTAATGGCAATGAAATTATGTATGGTAAAAAAGATTTTAAAAATCCAAGTATAATTTTAAAGAGAGGTAAAAACTTATAATGAGCGATCAATTAAGAATAATTTTAATTATAATTATATCTGTATCAATATTTGGTTTAATTGTATTTGTGATGGTTAAAAACTATATAAGAAATAAAATTCAATATTATTTGGAAGAAAAAAATAAAAAAACTAAAGAAGATTAATTATTTTCAAATATTCATCTTTTTCAAGATCCATAACTCTTCTTGAAACTTCAAAATCAAAACCTGAACGAGCTAATACTCCTATATCCTTTTTATAAAACAAAGGTCGATTATCCTCTTGCCTTGATGGTCCAATTCTTTTCTTTTTACAAATTTTTATGGCTGAAAAAAAATCCTGATCTTCATTCTTATCTTTTATTTGTTCAATTGTATTTTTAATATATTTTTCACCTACACCTTTATTCATTAAGTAATTTCTTATTTTATTTATGGATGATCCTCTTTGAATTAAACTTTTTGCTTTTGACTCTGAATAAAATTTATCGTTTATAAACTTTGATTTCTCTAAATCCTCAAGAACAATATCTATGAGATTAGAAACATCATTTTTTTTTATATTCGGTGTTCTTGATGTTAAATATTTTTTTAGTAGATATGTTCTTAACTGTTGTTTAGAAGGTGCAAATTTTTCTACATAATTAAGTGCAAAATTAGTCATCTCATCCACGGTTACTTCTAATGTCTTTTTTTTATTTTTTATGGGAATCATTATTTTATTTAATATAATATAAAAATATTATGATTGAACAAATAGCAGCTTTTTTCACTATAGAGATGATTTATTTGTGGTTAAATATAGGTGTAATACCTTTCTGGTTAATACTGATTATTTTTCCACAGTCAAAAATTTGTGGATTATTGGTTACTTCTGTGTTTCCTTTTTTAATTTTAACAGCTGTCTATGTTTATCTAGGTTATTATTTCTACATTTCTGGATATGATTTTGATTATAATTTTACGTTATACCTTGGTCTGTATGACTTGAGAAATCTTTTTGAAGCTGAAGCTTTTCTGATTATGTTTTGGACACATTTTTTAGCAATTAATTTATTTTGTGGAGCTTGGATCATGAAAGATAGTCACAAATTATATATGTCTAGATATATAGTCTTCATTCCAATAATAATAACTTATTTTATCGGTCCCTTAGGTTTAGTTATTTATTGGATAATAAGAATGTTCTACGCTAAAAGAATTAATTTGTTAGATTAAGAGCTAAATTACTTTACTACTTTAAAACCTGAATTTTGCATTGATCCAAAACCGCCATCTACATGGCAAATATTTTTAAAACCCATACTTTGTAAAGTTTTTGTTGCTAATGCTGATCTTAGACCGCCAGCACAAAAAAGAACCATTTCCTTATTCATATCGATTTTACCATCTTTAAAATATTGACTATCTGGATCCATCCAAAATTCCAACATTCCTCTTGGTATGTGAGACGACTTTTCTATTCTTCCTAATCTTTCTAATTCTCTTACATCCCTGATATCGATAAGGTTACATGTATCATTATTTAATTTTTCTAGAGCTTCCTCAGGTGATATTGTTTTAATTTCCTTTAAAGCTTCTGCGACTAAAGTTGATGCTGATTTAATTGTCATAAATGTTTATTACACTAAATTAAAAATATTACTATATAAATTAAACAAAGGTTATTAAATGAAAGCTCCAAATTTTAAATTATCATCTACCTCAGGTAAAACTGTTGAGTTAAGTAAAGTAAAATCCAAATTTATCATCATCTATTTCTATCCGAAAGATAATACAAGTGGATGTACAATTGAAACAAATGATTTTAATAAACTTTTAAGTAAATTTGAGAAACTTGGATGCACAATTTTTGGAATATCAAAAGATAGTTTAGAAAGTCATGAAAAATGGAGTAAAAAACTTAACTTGAAATTCGAACTATTAGCAGACGAGGATAAAACTTCTTTAAAAGCTTACAAAGCTTGGGCCAAAAAGAAATTTATGGGTCGAGAATTTATGGGTACAGTAAGAAGCACTTTTATTATTGAGAAAAATAAAATTATTAAGGAATGGCGAAACGTTAAGGCAGCGGGTCATGCTGCAGAAGTTTTAGATTTCATAAAAAATTACTAAAAAAAAGGCCCCAGTTAAGGGGCCTTTTATCAACTATAGAGAGAGAGATAGTTATTCTTTAGTCTCTTATTGCGTATGCGATTACTCCAGACTCTGTAACATCTGTACCAAGTCTTTCAGCTTCTTTACTCAATCTTATACCCATTGTACTCTTCATAATTCCCCATACTATTAGAGATACTACGAATACAAATGCATTGATTGAAATTACTCCTAGAAGCTGCGCTCCAAATGATGCATCACCGTTAGTTAGTGGAACTGCTAAAGTTCCCCAAATTCCAGCGAACAAGTGAGCAGGTACTGCACCTACTACATCATCGATTTTTAGTGAGAATAATAATTTAGTTCCGAAGACAACTATTATTCCACCGATCGCACCTATAAGAATTGCTGCTAGCGGAGAAGGCATTAATGGTTCAGCTGTAATTGCAACAAGACCACCAATTGCTCCGTTAAGCATTTGAATAACATCAGTTTTACCCGACATTAATCTTGTTATTGCACCAGCTGCTAATACACCACCACAGGCTGCTAAGTTTGTATTAATAAAAATATTTGATACTGCTACTGCATCATCAAATGTTCCCATTGCTAATTGTGATCCACCATTAAATCCGAACCAACCTAGCCATAAAATAAATACACCAACTGTAACTAATGGTACAGATGACGCCGCAAATGGCTTCATAGGTTTAGCTGCTCCAGATTTATCAAATCTACCAGTTCTAGCTCCTAAAAGAATTGCTCCAGCTAATGCTGCTGCACCTCCAGTTGAGTGAACAAGTGTAGAGCCAGCAAAGTCGGAGAAACCAGCAGCTGCTAACCAGCCACCTCCCCACTGCCAACCCATAACGATTGGATAGATAATTCCTGATAGAATAGCCGCAAATAAAAAGAACGGCCATAATTTAATTCTTTCAGCTAATGTTCCAGATACAATTGAAACTGTCGTTGCACAGAAAACCATTTGGAAATACCAATCAGATCCATCTGCATATCCAGTATCCACTGAACTTGCATCAGACCATGGAGTAAAGCTTCCAATGTATCCACCTTCTGGAATTCCGTATGCTAGGTTATATCCAACCATCCAGAACATAATTCCAGCTATTGAAAATAATCCGATATTTTTGGCACATATTACTGATACACTTTTTGATGTTACCATCCCTGATTCGAGCATGGCAAAACCTGCTGCCATAAACATTACTAAGAAACCACAAACCAAGAAAAGAAATGTATTGAATATGAAACCAACTTCAGCTGAAACTGTAGTTTCAGCATAACCCGCACTGGTCATATTTAGTAAGAAAAATAAACTTACTAATGGACCAGCCAGTTTTTTTAAAAGTTTAACCATTTCACCTCCGTTTAATTAAAGAGTGTGTTATAAATTTAATAAAACTAAAAACTATTGATTGTTATTTAAAAGAGATATGCAGTATTTGCATGTAGTACACTGTGTGCTTGTATAAAAAAACAGCCTTCATTATATTCTATTTTTTAATAAAGGCTGTTTTAAAAAGTTTATTTATTGAAAACTTCTTTAAGCGCTTTTGCAGGTAAAAACTTTACCTTTTGAGAAGCAGCGATTTGGATTTGTTCTCCAGTTCTTGGATTCCGACCAATTCGGGCTTTTCTTTTAGCCACTTTATATGTTCCAAAACCAGCAATTTTAACATTATCGTCGCCTTTTAAAGCGTCCAAAATAGTGTTGGTAATCGTATCAAATGTACGCTCAGCATCAGCTTTACTTTGATTTAATGACCCTGCTAATTTTGCTATAAGTTGTTTTTTGTTCATTTTAGCTCCGGTTTTAAAGGTTATATTTGTATACTTAACAAAATCGTTGATAATTCAAGCTTTTTTTTTGTGTCTCTAATTAAATTTACCACAACATATAGTTGTAAATAAGTATTGATTTATATAGCTTTTTTAACGTTAAAAAATCCCCTTAAAATAAGCCTAAATCTTTAAGGTCATTGAATGTTGCAAAAAACATTAAAGTTAACAATAAAAACATTCCGATTCGAAAAAAGCCTTCCTGTGTTTTTTGACTTAATGGCCTTCCTAAAACCTTTTCAAATGCATAAAACATTAAATGACCCCCATCTAAAAGTGGGATTGGAAATAGGTTAATTAAGCCTAAACTTATTGATATATATGCCATCATACTAATAAATGGCAAAATTCCAAATTCAGCCACTTGTCCTGAAATCTTTGCTATTCTAATTGGGCCACCTAACTGGGAACTATCTCCCGATCCAGTAAGCATTGAACCCATATATTTTAGTGATGATGTGGTTACGAAATAGACCTCTTTAACAGACTCTATTAATGCATTCGCTGGCCCTAATCGTTTATGATTTATTTCATTGTTGTAAGGACTTAGTTTAATACCAACTATTCTTTTATTAATTTTATTTCCTAAATTATCAACGCCTGCAACAATTTTTGGTTTAACCTTTAACAATACCTCTTGATCATATCTAGAAATTTTGAAATCAACTATCTCAGATGTTGACATTAAAATAAGTTTAGAAACGTCGAGAATACTTTCAACTTTATTGTTGTCTATTTCAAGTATAACATCATCTTTTTTCATTCCAGCTACTTCTGCTGGACTATCTTTTTGAACTTCGTCAATAACTGCTGGCGTAAAGTCTTTTCCAGCAAACATGTATATGAATAAAAAAATAAATATTGCTAAAACGAAATTTGCTATTGGCCCACCCGCTACAATTAAAGACCTTTGATACAAAGGTTTTGTTACAAAGAGTTTTTCTTGGTCCTCTTTGTTATATTTTTTTAACAATTCTTCTTGATCTGCTTGGGAAAATACATTTCTGTCACCAAAAAACTTGACATAGCCTCCAAGAGGTATCCAACAAATTTTCCATCTCGTACCTGATTTATCATTCCAACCAATCAACTCCTTTCCAAAGCCTATTGAAAAGTCTGTAACACCAACTCCATATCTTTTTGCAAAATAATAATGGCCATATTCGTGTATGAAAACAACTACTAAAATCAGCACTATAAATGGTAGTATAAAAGAGAGCATATGAACTATTTATATTAATTATATTGGTTTCTTACAAGTTTCAAAGTGTCCAGTTTATGTCAATTATAAGCATTCTAAAGACTACAATAAATGATTTATTGTAATTGGTATTAGAACATATAAGCATTTTCTATATATCTTTAAAAGAATCAACCATGAAAAACTTTAATGAATTAGACATAGAAAACAAACTAAAGAATTCAATTAAGTATTCAAATTTTATCACACCTACACCAATTCAATCTCAAGCAATACCCATTGCGCTTGAAGGAAAAGATGTGCTTGGAACTGCACAAACTGGAACTGGTAAAACTTTAGCATTTACAATTCCATTAATAAATAAATTGATCATCAATAAAAATGCAATGGCTTTAATCATATGCCCAACGAGAGAGTTAGCTAGTCAGGTAATGGGTACGATATCTAAACTCACTTTAGGAGATATAAGAATTGGCAATGCTCTTTTAATTGGTGGAGAAAGTATGCAAAAACAACTAAGACATTTAAATAAAAGAGCTCGAATAATTGTTGGAACACCAGGCAGAATTAACGATCACTTAAAAAGAAAAAGCTTAAATTTAACAAGAGTTAATTACTTAGTTTTAGATGAAACTGATAGAATGCTTGATATGGGGTTTACACCTCAAATTGAAATAATTTTAAAATTTATCCCAAAGGAACATCAAACATTATTATTTTCAGCCACTTTGCCGAATAATATATTAAAAATTTCTGAAAAATATTTGAGAAACCCAGAAAGAATTTCAGTTGGATCAGTTTCAACTCCGATAGAGAAAATTAAACAAGAAACCTTTCAAATAACTCCAGATAAAAAATATCATGAATTAATCAATCAATTAGTTGAGAGACAAGGTTCAATATTAGTTTTTGTTAAAACAAAGCATGGTGCAGATAAAATTGTAAAAAGATTAAAATATGATGCTCATTCAGCAGAAGCCATTCATGGAAATCTAAGACAAAGTAAAAGAGACAGAGTTATTAGAGGATTCAGATCTGGTAAAAATAGAATTTTAGTTGCAACTGATGTTGCTGCTAGAGGATTGGACATTCCACTAATTCAACATGTAATAAATTATGATCTACCACAAGTACCTGAGGATTATATTCATAGAGTTGGTAGAACAGGTAGGGCTGGTAAAGAAGGATCAGCACTTACCTTCTTAACCAATAATGATCGTAGTATGTGGAGAGAAATTCAGAAATTAATAAATCCAAATTTTAAATTAGAAGAAAGTTTTAATAGAAAATCTAACAAAAAAAATAAAAAATTTAAAAAAAAAGGTAAATCGTTCAAAGATAGCGGAAATAGAAATGATAGGCGAGATAACAAAAGAAAATTTAAGTTTAAAAGTAATAAATTTAAAAAGTCTAATTCAGATGAGCCAAACAACAGTGATAGTGAATTTGATAAAGAAAAGAATTTTAAGTTTAAAAATAAAAAATTTAAAAAATTTCATACTGATAACTTAAAAGAACAAGGCAATAATCCTGGTACTAGAAATAAATTTAAATTTAAGAAAAAATTCAAGAATAGAAAAAGACCAAAAAAGTTCTCTTTTAAAAAATTTAAAAAAAATTGAATTACCTCAACTTCCACGTAACCACAGGTAAAAGTGTTGCAACAATAAATGAACAAAATAACAAAGATTGTGAAATAAAAATTGGAAAAAAATCAGCAGGTAATATTATTCCTACAAGTATTGATTTTGAGAAATCGGGACTAGGAAATAATAGAATTCCACCAATTAAACCAACTATAATTGAAACATATGCATTTTTTTCATTAAATGACTTTGAATAAAAACCATAAAATACACTTAATACTGCTGCACAACAAAATAAATCAGCTAATAAAAATAGATATAAAATACTTAATCCTTTTGATGCAACAAAAAATGAAATCAAGGATAAAAATATTATAATTTGTTTAGATAATTTTAAATAATTACCTTTAAATTTTATAACTTTATTTCCATCAACAATAATCAAACTAGAGATAGCATTTACCAGTGTATCTATACTGCTCACTGTCAGTGAAATTGCTAAAATAATTATTATTATTGATAAAAAGATAGCTTGGTCTTTTAACAATAAAGAAAAGAATGCAAGGTCAGGAACTACGCTTGGATTTTGGGAGGTTGCAACTAAACCTGAAAAGCCCATCAGAAATACTATTGGTATAATAATTATAAAAGAAACTATTAAGCTATTTTTTAAAACTTTATTATTTTTAGCAGCATAAACTCTTTGCCAGTTACCTTGATGGAAAAGATTAGTTGCTGCAACAGCTATAAAAAAAGTTAGGCCTGCAGTAAAGTTAGGCAAATAACCTGAGCTTAACAAATAGGGTTTGTTCTGTTTTACAAACTCAAAACTAAAATCATTAGAATTAGAAGAAATTAAATAAGAAAATGCAATTATTAAAAGCAAACCAAAAACTATAAATTGAATATTATCTGTAAATATTGAAGCTCTAAGACCACCATACAAAGTGTAGACGAGTGAACTGACAATTACAATAGATGCCGTGATCCATAGATTAGTTCCTGAAATGTAATTAATTAAAATTGAAACGGCTGTAACTTCTGCTATTAAAAAAATAGTCATATAAAAAATAGATAAAAACAAAATTAACTTAAATAATTGTGAACCAAATCTAGATCTAATCACCTCAATTAAAGATTTTCCTGTTGGATATTTATCTCTAAATTTTTTTCCTAAATAAATTAATGCAAAAAGAGGAAACGCTGTCCCTAAAGAATATCCAATAACTGCCCCTACTCCTCCCCAAGTTGCTGCTGATGCCGGACCGAATAAAATCCATGCACCTAGAGCAGATGCAACTAAACTAGTTGTTAGTGAAAAAGTCCCTACAGATCTACTTGCAACTAAATAATTGTTTAACCCTTGATATTTTTTTGAATATACAAGGCCAACTATTACAAAAATGATACTAATAATTAAGGTTAATAAGATTGCAGATGATTGATTTAAGACGTTTATTTGATCCATTTTTCCCTTTCTGAATTACCGGACAGGTTCCTTGGGTATTTCTCAGCCATGTGGCACCCCAAAATAATTTTTATATTAAATGATATATAAGTAAAGAGAGATGTTAAGCAACTATATGAATTATACATAGCTATTATTCACTATTAGCGCTCCTAAAATATAAATAATATTGTAAGTATTGATTTCTCTCTCTTATTATAAGTTAATTATAATACTAGGCTTCGTAGATTGAAGCCTAGAGGAGATATTTTATTGAATTTTCAGCCTAAATTGGAAACGGATGTGTCACTATAAATTATTTTCTTTAGTTGTCTAAAAGTGTAAATTTACAGTTTATGAAAGGATTTTTAATTTTTATTTTCTGTTTTTTTGCATTCGCTGCAAATTCAATGGAAAAGAAAACTACGTTTGATAAAGATTTGTTTAACAAAGCCCAGTCAGAGGGTAAAATTATAGTTATCAGTTCTTGGATCGAATATTGTGGATCTTGTGCAAATCAAATGAAAGTTTTGCAAAAAGCAAAAAAAAATGGTGAATTATTAGATATTAAATTCGATAACATCGAATATTTTGCATTTGATGTAACAAACAGAGATATAGCAAATTCGTTTGATGTTCTTTATCAAACTACTCTATTAATTTTCAAAGGTGATGCAGAAGTTTATAGAAGTATTGGTGAAACTACAGAGGATTTAATTTATGAAGCTTTAAAAGCTTCTATTTAAAACCAAAATCAAAAAAATATTAAATCTTATCCATTTCTGACAAGTGGATAAACTTTTGGACTTAAATACTTAAGGTTTGTAAAAACTATCAATATCATTGTTACTAATCCAACTGTAATTGTTACATTTAAGAATATATTAAATTCAAATAGCCATTTAAGTTGAAAAATATTTTCAATTATAAATTTTGATGAAATAATAGAAAAAATTGTAGAAAAAAGAATTATAGAAAAAAATGTAATTATGAATTCAATTAAAGATGAGTAAATTATTTCTTTTTTTGAAAATCCCAAAATCTTAAAAACTAAATTTTGGAAAGTTTTTATTTTTCCTTGCACTATAATTGCACTGGATATAACAACCAATCCTATTATCACTGTAACAGTTGAAATTATAATGACCGCTATAAATACTTTATTAAGAACATCGGTAACTTTTTTTAAATAATCAGAGATTTTTACAATAGAAACACTTGGGAATTCATCTAGAAAATTAATATCATCGAATTTATCAATATTATTAAACTTCACTGTCGAAAGGTACTCATGTGGAATTTTATTTGCAAATTGAGGGTTTAGTAACATCGCAAAATTAATGCTTAGATCTCTATAATCAACTAATCTAAAATTCATTACCTCACCATCTATTTCTCTTCCATAAATGTTTAGGGTGAATATATCTCCAATTTTTACTCCAAAATCTTGTGCCACTTTACTATCCAAAGAAATTTGTAATTTGTCTGGGCTTGATAAATCCCACCAGCTACCTTGTATTAAAGGATTATCTTTTGGTATCTCATCTGACCAAGATATTCTTCTATCATTCATTATAACCCAGTAACTGTCATTAGTATTTTTGATGTAAGAATTAGGATCTATCCCATTAATTTTTACAAGACCTGCTGAAACCATAGGAACTACCTCTATTTTTGACTTATTATCAGAATTGAATATCATTTTTTCGAATTTTTCTCGTTGATCATTTTGAATTCCTAAGAAAAAATAATCTGGCGCAATTTCTGGAATAGATTTGGAAATTTCTCTTTTAAAATTTGAGCCTACAAATGCCAGTGTTAACAAAAGTGTCATTCCAAGACCTAAAGACATTATTGTAATGGGTGTGATACTTTTTGATTGAGTTATATTTTTAACAGCTATTTTTACTGAAATCTTTGAATTTTTATATTTTTTTAATAAATGAATAATTGTGACAGAAAGATAATAAAATATTAATAAACAGATAAAAAATGATACAAAATACGCAACACTATAAAATGGTATTGAAGACCTAATGGCAAAAAGACTAATTAATATTAGTAACAATACTATGCTAATTATTACTGATTTCACTGAATAATTAAATTGCAGACTTTGAAATACATTTCTAAATAAATTAGATGCTTTAACTTGATCTATAGAATTAACAGTTGGTATAGAAAATATTATCATTACCAACATTCCAACTAAAAAAACTATAATTAAATTTATAATAGAAAAACTTGCTTCTATATTTAAACCCAAACCATCTGAAATATATTTATCGACTATTGGAATTAAAAAAAAACTTAACCCATATGAAAATAAGGTGATTAAAACTAATAAAATAGCTAATTGCAAATAATAGATTGTCTTTATATTTCCAGAAAATACACCTATTGCTTTTTGAACTGCAATTGATGAATTTTTTTGATTTATAAATGATAAAAGAGTATTCGCTATACCAATACCAGCAATTAACATAGCACTTATTGATACAAGTGATAAAAATTGTGAAAAATTATCAACTATCCGTCTAATGCCTCCTGTTGAGTTTTCGGGGTATCTTAATCTAACTCTATTTTGATCTTTAAATAAGCTCTCTACTCTTTTAATGCCCTCTTTACTGTTAACAGATTTGTTAAATTTAACTTTATATTCATAATTTAAAAAACTACCGAGGGTATTTAAATCTAGCTTATCTAAGGTTTTTTTTCCTGTTAAGGCAAAATCTCCAAATACAAATGCACCGCCAATATCTGGTAAAACTTTAACTATACCAATAACTTTAAACTCTTTGTCTTGAACTTTTACAATGTCATTTATTTTTAAGTTTAAATTTTTAAAAATATTTTCATTTACTAATATTGAACTTTCTGTCTGATTTAATTTTTCTAAAGCGTCATTGGGTTCATAGAGTGCATTGCCATACAATGGATAAAATTGATCAACTGATTTTACCCTAGTAAATGAAGTTTTATTGATTTTTTTATTAACAGTTGAAATCATTGTACTAAATTCAACCATTTGAGAGATTGTAGCAAATTTAGTAATTTTATCTATTTTAGTTTGATCACCTTCTCTATTGTTGTAGTCAATTTCTATATCACCACCTAATAATAATTTTGCATTTTCATTAAGTTCATTTTCTAGACTATCTTCAATTGTCATTATAGAGCTTAAAATAAAGAGACTTATAAAAAGAGTAATTATTATACTTAAGATCTTATTATAACTTCTTGTTAAATCTCTAAGAGCATATTTAAAATAAAGACCAAAATTTTGATTTTTATTCAATTTTACCATCCTTTATTTTAATAATTCTCTTAGTAAGATTTGCCAAATTATTATCGTGCGTAACCATAATTAAACTTGCATTTTCTTCTTTCACATAATCAAAAAGAATATTTGAGATTAGCTCAGAATTTTCACTATCTAAATTTCCAGTAGGCTCATCTGCTAAAATTAATTCAGGCTTCATAACAATTGAACGTGCAATTGCTACTCTTTGCTGTTCTCCTCCAGATAATTGACTGGGTAAATTGTTTAGCCTCTTTCCAAGGCCAAACTTATCTAGGATTTCTTTTGCTTTATTAATTGGATCTTTAATTTTATTAATTTCTAATGCTAAACTCACATTTTCTATAGCTGTATAATTGGGTATTAAATAAAATGATTGAAAAACAATGCCAACATCCTTTCGTCTTATCTCAGAAATCTCATCTTCTTTTAAACTCGAAATCTCAAAGTCTTTAAATTCAATTTTTCCTGAAGATGCTTTTTCCAAACCACCAATCAACATTATTAAGCTTGTCTTTCCTGATCCGCTTTCTCCTACTACAGATATTGTTTCCTTATAATCAACTTCAAAGCTTACATCTTGTAAAACATTTATAAGATTGTTATCAGTATTATAGTTTAAGTTCACATCTGTTAATTTAAGAAGTTTAGTCATGTTTAAAAAATGTATTATTAAAATAATTATATTATGTCTAGTTGCATTTGAGGTAAATGCTGAGAATAAAATTGTTTTATTCGGAGATAGTTTGATGGCTGGATATGGACTTAATAAAGAAGAACATTTGTCTACAGTGCTTCAAAAAAATTTAACGAATAATGGATTAGATGTCAGAATTATAAATGCAAGTGTCTCAGGTGATACAACTGCAGGAGGTTTAAATAGAATAAATTGGACTCTATCTGAAAAGAATATTGATATTTTGGTTTTGGGTTTAGGCGCAAACGATATGTTAAGAGGTATAAAGCCAAACGAGACAAAAGAAAATTTAGAGAAAATAATTAAAATTATAATTAATAAAAATATTAAAATTATATTAGCAGGTATGGTTGCCCCTGAAAGTCATGGTAAAGAATACAGTGATAAATTTAATATAATTTATTCTAACCTCTCTGATAAATATAGCTTAACTTTTTTACCTTTTCTTCTAGAAGGTGTTGCCTTGAAGCCAGAGCTAAATCTAGAGGATGGAATGCATCCAAATCATAAAGGTGTTCAAATTATTAGTAAAAATATTGAAAAAAAGATAACTAGTTTGATTAATTAATTTAAAGCCTCACAAGCGCTTAAATAATTATATCCAAAGACATCTGCAACTGCTTTGTATGTTACTTCACCCTTATGGATATTTAAGCCAGCTAAGAAGTTTGGATCATCTTTTAAAGCTTTGTAATAACCATCACTAGCTAATCTATTTAAAAAAGGAAGCGTGGCATTATTTAATGCGATGGTTGATGTTCTAGGGACACCACCCGGCATATTTGCTACACAGTAATGAACAATATCATCAACAATATAAGTTGGTTCAGCATGAGTTGTAGGTTTACTGGTCTCTACACATCCACCTTGATCAATTGCAACATCAACTATTACTGATCCTCGTTTCATATTCTTAATCATATTTTTAGTAACTAATTTTGGTGCTTCTGCTCCTGGAATTAAAACTCCTCCAACTAATAAATCGCATTCTGAAATTAATTTTTCTAAATCAGTTTTATCACTTAGCAGGGGAATAATTTTATCACCAAACATTTCTGATAGTTGTTTTAGTCTTGCCTCTGACTTATCTACAACATGAACTTTTGCTCTCATTCCAGTTGCAATAATTGCAGCATTTTCTCCAACAACTCCTCCACCAAGAATTACAACTTCCGCAGGCTCTCCACCTGGAGCGCCTCCTAACAAAATACCTCTGCCTTTTTGATTTTTTTCTAAACAATGTGCGCCTGCTTGAACTGACATTCTTCCAGCAACAGCACTCATAGGAGCTAATAAAGGTAGCCTGCCATTATTATCGGTTACTGTCTCGTAAGCGATACAAACAGCTTTGGAGTCTACTAAACCTTTTGTTAATTCTTTGGCAGCAGCTAAATGCAGATAAGTAAAAACAATTTGATTTTCTCTTAACAATTTTACTTCATTTGAAAGAGGTTCTTTAACTTTTACAATTATCTCTGCATCATTAAAAATATCTTCTGCCTTATCAATTATTTTAGCTCCTGCAGATTTATATTGATTGTTATCAAAGCCTGCTTCAAAACCACCGTCATTTTCAACTAAAACTTCATGGCCATTTAAAGTAAGTGTCTTTACACTATCAGGTGTTAATCCAATTCTATTTTCTTGAGGTTTTATCTCTTTAGGAACACCTATTTTCATATAAGTGAATTAATTTTTTTTACTTTTAGAATAATTAGTAATTCCAGTTCTTAATTTATCAATTATTTCATCTATATGTTTTTTCTCGCAAATAAACATTGGAGCAATAATCAAACAATCACCTGTTGCCTTGAAGTTAACACCTGCATCATAACAATGTTTAAAACATGTAAATCCAGCTGCTCCAGGTTTTTTATCCATTTTAATATCTATTCCACCCATCATTCCATATCCTCTAATGTTGTCTACAACATCAATATCCTTTAATGACATCAATCCTTCTTGGAAGTATGGAGTTAAATTTTTAGCTCTATTAAATATATCTTCTTTTTCAAATATATCTTGTACTGCTAATCCAGCTGCTACAGAGACAGGAATTCCAGAATATGTATAGCCATGAAATAATTCAACTGACCCATGAGGTGATGCATCCATTACTGCATCATAGATTTCTTCTTTGCAAGCAACAGCGCCTAAAGGACTTATTCCGTTTGTTGTTGCTTTTGCCATCGTAATAATATCTGGAGTAACACCATATTCTTGTGATGCAAACGGAGAACCTGTTCTTCCCCATCCAGTGATAACTTCGTCAAAAATTAAAAGAATCCCATGTTTGTCACAAATTTCTCTTAATCTTTGTAAATATCCTTTTGGTGGAACAAGCGTTCCTGTTGATCCTGCAATCGGTTCAACGATGCAAGCAGCGATATTTTCTGATCCAAAGTTTGTGCAAATTCTCTCTAGATCATCTGCAATTTCTGCACCGGTTTCTGGTTGACCTGATACAAATTTATGTTCTGGTAAATGAGTATGTCTCATATGAACGACCCCTGGCATTAAAACACTCGCAAATGTTTTAACATTGTTGATCATACCACCAACTGATGTTGCTCCAATATTCATACCGTGGTAAGCTCTTTCTCTACCAACAAATCTAAATCTCTGTCCTTCTCCTCGAGCTTTGTGATAAGCTACTGAAATTTTTATTGCTGTCTCAACAGCAGTTGATCCACAAATAGTATAAAAAATTCTATTTAAGTTTCCTGGTGTGTGTTTTGAAATTCTTGTTGCTAATTCAAATGACCCACCAAAACCTTGTTGGAATGGTTGTGCATAATCAACTGTTCTTAGTTGTTTAGTTATCGCCTCAATAATTTCCTCTCTACCATGTCCTAATGGATTACAAAATAATCCTGAACTTGCATCGATTTGTGTTTTACCGTGGTGGTTTTTTAAATAAACACCTTTTGCCTCAACTATTAACCTTGGGTTTGCTTTAAAATCTCTATTTGAAGAGAATGGCATCCAATGCTCATTTAAAGAATTTGGTATTTGTGGCTTTTCTGAACTCATAAAAAAATTTTTAAATTGTTATTATCACTTTCTCATAGACTAAAATAAAAAAATAGAAAATAATTTCTGTGCATTATTAGTATGTCATTACGTAATATTAAATACAACCAAAAGTTGAACCCATTTTAGACATCTTCAAATCACCTATGATTAATATGCTTACAAAATACATTTACTTATAATCAAAATTGAACTTAAATAAGGGTAATTAAATTTAATTAAGGAGATAAAATGAAGAAACTAATTAGCTTTATTTTAGGAAGTTTATTCGCTCTTAACTTATCTATTTCAGCTGCAAATGCTGCTGCAAATGAAGTAAGAGTTGCTTACTTTCTAGAATGGCCAAGTCCAAATTTAGAGGACATGCAAAAAAAGAATTTTGCTAAAGCACTAGGAGTTCCAGTAAAATGGACTAACTTCACTAACGGTGGAGCTATGACTGATGCAATGCTAGCTGGGGATATTGATATTTCTTATTCTCAAGGTTTAGTACCTTTTATTAATGCTGTAAAATCTAATGCACCTATCAAATTAGTTGATATTGCAATGGAATACGGAATGGGTGGAACAACTTGTGTTACATCAAATGCTTCTGGAATTACAAAAGCAAACGGTTCTGAATTAGAAGGTAAAAAAGTTGCAGTTCCGCTTGGAACTATGGCTGAGTACGTATTTGACGAAAGTATGAAAGTTGTTGGAGCTGACAGAAGTAAAATGGATATAATTCAAATGGATCCTGAAGAAGGTGCTGCCGCATTAGTAAGTGGTGATGTTGTGATGGCATGTTTATTTGGTGGAAATTCTATCAAAGCTGCAGTTGCAGTTGGTTCAAGACTTTTAACAGTTCAAGAAGCAAGAGATGCTGGTATCTTAGGAATAGATATTACATCTGTAACTGACAAATTCATGAAAGAAAATCCAGGTATGCTTAGAACTTTTATAGAAGTAACTCATGAAGCAAATGACAGATATAGATCTGGTAAAAGCGATATGAATTCAATGTCTAAAGCTTCAGAAATGAAAGTTGCTGACATGAAAGAAACTTTAAGTGGATTTAAATTTCTTACTCCAGAAGAGACTAAACAGTCAATGGAGAGCGGTAATCTTGATGGATTCCTAAAAGGTATGGGAACTCCAGGCGGTGCCGTTGATACTAGTTTTTTACCTTTATAATATTAAAGAGTAAAACAAATTTAATAGGCGCTAATTATTTAGCGCCTATTTTTTTTAACATAAGTTTTATATAAAGTTTCTATGAGTGACTTAGTTTCCAAAGATCTAAATATGATTTTTAAAACTCCCAAAGGAGAAACTGTTCACGCATTGAAGGATGTAAATTTTACTTTAAAAAAAGGAGAACTTCTCACTGTTCTTGGTCCTTCAGGGTGTGGAAAAACAACTCTTTTAAATATTGCAGCAGGGTTTTTAAGACCTACTTCGGGCTCTTTTGTTTTGGCTGGCAATGAAATTAATGGTCCAGGAGTTGAAAGAGGAATGGTTTTCCAACAAGGAGCTTTATTTGAGTGGTTAACTGTTGCAGAAAATGTTGACTTTGGACTTAGGATGAAAAAAGAAGATCCAATAAAAACTGCTAGAAGAGTTGATGAATGGCTAGAAATTGTTGGCTTAAAAGGATTTGGTAATACTCCTACCTACCAATTATCAGGTGGAATGCAGCAAAGAGTGGCTCTTGCTAGGTGTCTAATAAATGACCCTGATTTAATATTGATGGATGAGCCCTTAGGTGCGTTGGATGCATTAACTAGAGAAAAGATGCAATCTTTGGTTCTTAAAATTTGGAAAGAGACAGGAAAAACTATCATTTTAATTACTCACTCTGTTGAGGAAGCGTTATTGCTTGGTGAAAGACTATATGTAATGGCACCAAGACCAGGAAGGATACATAAAGAATACAATCTACCTTTTGCAGAAATGGGTTTAAAAGAAGATTTAAGAGAAATTAAAAAAAATAAAGAATTTTCATCTAAGCGTGAAGAAATTTTATCCATGATTTGGAATATGGAAGAAGAAATTATGGGAAAAGAAAACTAAATGTTAATTCAAATAATCACCATACTTATATTTGTATCCATAATTGGATGCATTATGTACGGCAGAAGACTAATACAAACTGAAAAAGTTGATGCTGTATTTGGAAATCCTGAAAGAGCTAAAGGTGGAACCCATTGGGTTATTGTTGGAAGTGCTGCAATATTACTAGTATGGCTTTATTACTCTTGGGACATAGCAAAGGGTTTTTATCCAAAATCAGCAAATGAATTGTGTCAAGTTGCTAAAATAAATGAATCACTGTTAGGATTAAAATATCAATTTCCAATAGAGGAAAGAGAATTTAAAAGTACATCGATCATAAAAATTGAAAATAAAAATCTTCAAAAAATCACAGCTGAAATACAAAATTCTAAAGATCTTAGTAATCAACAAAAAACAATTTTAGTCGGATATATTAATAAAACAAAAAAATTAATTCCTTTATTAACTAATGAGAATTTGATTGAAATGGATACTAAAATTAAAATAAGTGAAATGACAAATGAGATTAAACAATTAAGTTCAAATTTTAAAAAAGAAGATTATCCGTTTGAAACAGAAGTTGAAAAAAGTGAACGGTTAAAAGCGATATCTGAACAAGGTAACTGGGGCATAACAACAGTTAGATCAGGAACTGGTACTATAGAAAACACTATTGAAGTTCCATTTGTTGCAGAAACCTCAAAAGGTTTAAAATTTCAAGCAGCTGCAGAGGAACTAAAAAAAATTAATGATAAATTTTTTAAATTAAGAAATCATAATCCACAGTTCAAAAGTTCAATAAAAGATTTGAAAGATGAAGTTAAAGCTTATAGAAAAAGTTTAGATGATAATGAGGAAATTGCCTCAGATTATGCCAAAAATATAGTCAAAATTGCAAGAAGAATTGAATTTGCAAGCATTTATCCGCCAAATGCACTAAATGAAATGCAAATAGCGATTATTGAATTTGATGACCTTCAGGAGAAAGAACAAGCTGGTCTTAGATTAATTGATATTGTTTTATTTCCAGCTGGAACAATTGTTGCTAGTGGGCCTAGTTGCTCAGAACAAGGTTCTGGTAGATGGTTACCTAAACCGTCAGATACATTAAATAAATTCATCCTAATGTCTAATCCAAGTGTTGGATATAAAAATATACCTCTTCTCTGGATAGAAATGATTGATGTTAGTTCAATAGTTGGATTTATTTTACCAGATTGGATTGCTGATATTTTACCAGGCGAATACCCTGTTCATACAAGCGAAGGAATAGTTAAAGAAAACTTTAAAGGTAAAGTTTTAAAAGTTGTTACAGGTGATTTTAAACTATTCAAGATACCTGTTCCTTATGGCCATATATGGGATTCATTCTTAAGAGTATTTTTAGGATTAGTTTTTGGAATAATTATAGGGGTTCCATTAGGTTTATTTATGGGACTAAACAGATTTGCTAAAGGATTTTTTGATCCTTTGATTGAATTATATAGACCAGTACCTCCACTTGCTTGGGCTCCACTTATAATTTCAGTACTTGGAATTGATAATACTGGAAAAGTATTTTTGTTATTCATGGTTTCACTATCAATTATGATTATTTCAGCAAGAGCTGGTGCATCAGGAACACAATTATCTAAAATTCACGCTGCCCATTCTTTAGGTGCTTCTAAAAGACAAATACTAAGACATGTTATATTTCCAAATTCTTTACCTGAAATTCTTACTGGGATTAGAGTAGCTGTTGGAATGTGTTGGGGAACTTTAGTGGCTGCTGAATTTTTAGCTGGAACTACAGGTATTGGATTTGTTGAAAATGTTGCGAAAAAATATTTCCAATATGAAGTAATTTGGATAACAATTTTCATTATGGGAATGTTAGGATTATTATTTGATATAACTTTAAGAAAAATAATTGATAGGACTATTCCTTGGCGAGGAAAGGGTTAATACAATAATTAATGATAAAAAAATTTAAGGTAAATATTTCTAAAAAGACCTTAAATAATATCTACAAAAAAGTTAGGGAATTTCCATATAATGACATCCAACAGATGAATGGATGGTTACATGGAACAAATCATGCTTATTTAAAAAAGATTTCTAAGTATTGGACATCAAAGTTTAATTGGAAGTTACAAGAAAAAAAAATTAATAAATTTAACAATTACATTACGAATGTAGATGGAATTAATATTCATTTTATTAAGCAAAATGGTAGTGGAAAAAAACCAAATCCATTGCTTATTCTTCATGGATGGCCTGGAAGTTTTGTTGAATTTTTACATATCGTGGAAAAACTAACTCATCCTGAAAAATTTGGAGGCAATAAAGAAGAGAGTTTTGATGTAATAATACCTTCTCTACCTGGATTTGGATTTTCTGGAACGCCTAAAAAACCAATTGGTCCAAAAAAAATTGCAAAAATTATGAATAAATTAATGACTAAAAAACTAGGTTATAAAAATTATTTTGCTCAAGGAGGAGACTGGGGTTCTGCTGTTTGTAATTGGCTAGGTCATGATTATTATAATAATTGTAAAGCTATTCATGTAAATTGTTTAAATATGAGACATCCAAAAGGAGCAATAACTACAAAAGAAAAAAAATGGGAGCAAAGATTTGCTAAAGAGCAAATTATGCAAGAGGGATATAGGACACAACAGGCAACCAAACCTCAGTCGTTAAGTTATGCAATGATAGATAGCCCTGTGGGTACTGCTGCATGGATATTAGAAAAGTTTTACTCATGGTCAGACTTAAAAAAAGGTAATATTGAAAATGTTTACTCAAAGGATTTGTTACTAACTAATATTATGATTTATATATTAACAAAAACTTTTAATTCTTCAGCTTGGATTTATTTTGGCAGAAGAGAAGAAGGTGGGAGACCTTTCCCAAAAAATTTTAAAAAAATTAGAATACCTACCGCAATTGCAGAATTTCCAAAAGAAATGTTGAGCTGGCCGCCTAAATCGTATGTAAAAAGAATTTTTAATGTTAAAAGATGGACAAAAATGAAAAAAGGTGGACACTTTGCTGCTCTTGAGGAGCCAGATTTATTAGTTAATGATATAAGGTTATTTTTTAATAAAGATCTAAATATTTAAGATGGAAAAAAATAAACTTAAAAAGACTATTATTAAAATATTTTATAAGTTTAAACTCTCAAAAATACACGCAGGTATTTGTGCTGATGCAATAATTAATGCTGAATTAGTGGGTGCTCCAACTCATGGATTATCTAGATTAAAAATGTATTGTGATCGGATCAAAAAAAAGCTGATTAATCCAAGGCCTAAAATCAAAATAAAAAATATTTCCCAATCTGTTACTCATATAAATGCTGATGACAGTATTGGATTTGTTGCTGCAGATAAAGCTATTAAAAAAGCCATAAAAAATGCTAAAAAAACAGGAATAGGACTTGTGGCAGTTAAAAATAGTGGCCATTACGGCATGTCAGGATATTACGCTGAACAAGCTGTAAAAAATAATATGATCGCCTTAATATTTACTAATGCACCGCCTGCTATTGCCCCACATGGAGCTATAAAATCTTTATTTGGCACAAATCCTATTTGCTTTGGATCGCCAACTGGTTCTAAAATTCCATTTATATTGGATACATCTGTCTCAATGATTAATAGAGGCAAAATAAGAGTTGCATCAAGATCTAATTCAAAAATACCTGAAGGTGTTGCTTTGGATAAATTTGGTAATCCAACAACAGATGCTAAAAAAGCACTTGAAGGTGTTCAACTTCCTATTGCAGGATTTAGAGGATCAGGACTTGCTTGGATGGTTGATATATTAAGTGGTGTTTATACTGGAGGTAATCATGGTGGTAAAGTGAAAGATCCTTTTGATGATTTCTCTGGCCCGCAAAATATTGGTCATTTATTTATTGTAATGAAAGCGAACTTATTTCAATCAAATTATAAAAAAAGAATAAAAGAAAACATAAAAAGAATTAAAAAACTTCCTAAATTAAAAGGACTTAAAGAAATATTATATCCAGGAGAAAACAAATTAAGAAGATATATAAAGAATAATAAATCTGAAATTAAAATTTCAGATAATATAATGGATGATATTCGTATTCTATTGAAATAGATTAAACTGTTAACCTGCTCGTCCTAGATAATTCACCATTATAACTCCTGTTACAATTAAGCAAATACCAATTAATCCATAAATATTAGGAACTTGATTATATTTTAATATCCCAAACAAAACTACACCCGCAACTGTTAGCCCACTGTAAGTTGAATAACTAAATGCAACAGGTATCACTGACATTGCTTTAGCTAAAGAGAACATTGTAACACTCATTAAAAGCAAACAAGCGATAGTTGGTGTCAGCTTTGTAAAACCATCTGAAATCTTTGCAAAACTGTTTGCGGCTATGCCTGTAGTAATTCCTAAGGCTAAAATTAAATATCCTGCAAAAGGTTTCATAACTTTATTATTTACTAATTATTATTTATTACAATAACTGATAATTGTTGAGAATGCCTAAATTTTTAGATTATTTCTTAGATTATTAAAGTTAAATAGAAACAAAATATACAAGTACTCCTAATCCAAAAAATATTGATACGACGATAGCTTTATTTATATAATTTTCTTTTTTTTCTTGTTTTATCATTTTGAGTTTAAGAGCATCAACATTTACTTTTTGAGGGGTATCAATATTTACGTCACCTGTTAATTGAGAAGAAATTTCAATGTTAGATGCTCTTTTTAGGCTATTCAAACTCATATAAATACTATTAAAACATATATAAATTTTGATGCTATTTCCCAAGTGTCCGAAATGGGTTATAAAGATTTTATTTGATGTCCTAATTGGGGTCAAAAGACTAAAATGGGTTTGTGGAAAATGATTAAAAACTCGTCACTATTAAGTGAAAACAAAATTCAAAAAGTTATTGTAGAAAATTTTGATGAAATAGCTCCCTTATACTACAAGTTATTGTCTGAATGGACTAATTCATCCTATGAAACATTTCAAGACATAGATAAGTATTTAATAATTCTTTATCTTATAAATAAAGATTTTGATTATTGTATCCAAAATGGACTTGTAGAAAGTTATGATACTTTTTTCTTATATGATAAATCATTAGAACTAGACAGAATAAATATTATTGAAATATCAAAAAATTTAATTATTCCCAAGGAGAGTGCTAGAAGAAAAATTCTTCGCTTAGAAGAATTTGGTGTACTAAAAAAAATTGGCAAAAAGATATATATCGATAGATCGGCTTTTAGACTGGTTCAACCTAAAAATACTCTTCAAAATTTATGTGCATTACTTTCAAAGATTGCTGAGTTATGTGAAAAAAATAATTTAATTAATCAATCTAAGCAATTTGATGAAATCTCAAATGAAATTAAAAATAATTTCACATATTGTTGGTATTTTTTTTTAGAGTTTATTTTTATTTTTACAAATAGATGGAAAAAACAAGTAGGAGATCTTGAAATATTTTCAGTTGGAATAGTTATAATTTGGCATTCACTTGTTACAAAATCTTATGAAGCTAATGGATGGAACTTTTCAAACTGGAAAAAGAACAAAATAATAGTTCCTGAAACTGGTGTGAATACCATGTCAATTTCAGAAATAACTCATATTCCGAGACCAACTGTTGTTAGAAAATTAAATTATTTGCTAAAAAATAAATATATAAGTGTTAATAAAAAAAAACTGTTTAATGTTAACATGCAAGACAAAACATTAATTGATACCATTAAACTGCAGGAGAAAAATGTACTCTCACTTTCTCGTTTAATCTTTAAGATATTCGGGCAAATAAATATTAAGTAGATCTTCTAAGTATAAAAATTATTATAAAGCCAGTTAAATACATAATCAGAGCATATGCTGCTGTTGGTATAATATAACTAATTTCACTAAATATTTGTGTAGCTACAAATATTGCTAATGTGCCATTTTGAAGTCCACATTCAATAGAAATGCATTTTCTTTGCTTTATGCCAGTGGCTAATAACTTGGCTATGTAATATGCAAGCACCATCATGACAATATTAAGCACAAGAACAGCAAAACCCGCTTGTTTTAAATAATTGAATATATTCTCTCTTTCTTCAATCCATATTGTTGCAAAAACAATTACAAATAATAAAGTTGTGATTTTCTCGATTATAGAAATATTTGAAGAAACAAAATTTTCTGCAAATTTCCTTATAATCATTCCTAAAATAACAGGCACTGTAACAACTAGAGCCATCTTTAATGCAATGCCAGTCATGGTGATATCAGAGGATATATCTGTAACTCCCAATAAATTTGCTGATTTAAAAATAATAAAAGGAACAGAAATAATACTAATCAGGCTTATTATAGCGGTTAATGAGATTGATAATGCAACATCTCCATTTGCAAATTTTGTCATTACATTTGATGTTACTCCGCCAGGAGCTGCAGCTATAATCATAACGCCTACAGCAATTTCAATTGGCAAATCTAATATTAATACAATTATAAATGCAACTATTGGTAAAAGTATCAATTGACAGATAAAGCCGATTATAAAATCTTTAGGATTATTGATTACTCTTAAAAAGTCACGTCCCGTTAATCCTAATCCAAGGCCTAACATTATAAGAGCTAGAGCGATCGGAGCTATTTTTGTAACTACTTCCACTTTTTATCCTTATATCAATAATACTATATTAGTTTTTTTATTAATTTAGTATATATAAATTCAAATGATTTCAGATAAATCAACAGTCTGTCCATTCAATTTACTTGATATTGCTCACCAAAAAAGAGGAGTCAAAGCAGCTATCGTAAATGCAGGTAAAAAACTTCCTATGCTATCTATAATGGATTGTGTAAAAGAAAAATTGATCATCCCTGTTTTTATAGGTGATGAAATAGAAATTAAAAAAACTGCTGAGGAGTTAAAATTCGATATCTCTGAATATGAAATAATAAATGAGCCAGTTGAAAATAACACTGCTAAAATTGCAGCAAAACTTGCTGGTGATGGAAAGGTAAAAATAATTGTTAAAGGTCATATACACACTGACATTTTAATGAAAGAAGTTCTGTTACGAAAATATAATTTGATTGGTAAAAAAAGATTGAGTCATATTTGGCATATGACTTTGGATAAAGAGGATAAACCACTAATAATAACTGATGGTGCTCTAAATGTTAATCCAAATGTTAAAACAAAAATGCATATTTTAAGAAATGTAGTTGATTTTTGTCATAGAATAAAAACAGCAAGACCAAAAGTCTCCATTCTTTCTGCAACAGAAGAAGTTTTAGACAGCATGCAAAGTTCACTTGATGCCAAAGAAATATGTGAATTAGCTGAAAAAGAGAGTCTTAATGCAGATATATTTGGACCTCTAGCATTTGATAATAGTGTGTCAAAAAAATCTGCAGAGATAAAAGGTATAAACAATATAGTTGCAGGAGATGCAGATGTATTGTTAGTTCCAAATGTTGAAACAGGTAATGCTCTAGTTAAAATGATGATTTATTTTATGGGAGCTTGTGCAGCAGGAGTGGTTATAGGAGGAAAAGTACCAGTGGTAATTACTAGTAGATCAGATGATGCGACAGCAAGGTTAGCATCTATTGCGGCAGCTGTGGTAGCTTTGGATTAAATGAATATTGAAAAAAAATAATAATTAAATTAGGATTTAGATATGGCAATAAATTATTTAAAAAAATCACCCAAAACATCTTCTACTGATGATACAAAAACAAGAGAGATTGTAGAAAATATTCTAAAAGATATAGAGAAAACAAAAGAAGAGGGATGTATCGAGTTATCAAAAAAATTTGATAAATATGAAGGAGAAGTAGTAGTTACAAGAGAAAAAATTGAACAAATTAAAAAAAATTTAGATCCTAAAACAAAAGACGACATTCAATTCTCTCATGAAAGAGTAAGAAAGTTTGCTGAAGCACAATTAAAAAATTATGGCCAAGATTTTGAGGTAGAACTTTCAGATGGATTATTTGCTGGACAAAAATTAATTCCTGTTAATACAGCAGGTTGTTATGTACCTGCAGGAAGATATGCTCATATAGCATCTGCAGTAATGAGTGTTACTACAGCTAAAGTTGCTGGTGTTAAAAATATTATTGTTTGCAGCTCACCAAAACCTGGTGTTGGAGTTCATCCTGCTATTGTTTATACCGCTGACTTATGTGGAGCAGATGTAATAATGAATTTAGGTGGAGTTCAAGCTATTGCTGCAATGACTTATGGTCTTTTTGGTAATGCACCTGCTGATATGCTTGTTGGTCCTGGAAATCAATTTGTTGCAGAATCAAAAAGAATTTTATTTGGCAAAGTAGGTATAGATTTATTTGCTGGTCCTACAGAAATTGCAGTTATAGCAGATGAAACAGCAGACCCAGAATTGGTTGCTTTCGATTTAGTTGGACAAGCTGAGCATGGTTACAATTCTCCTGCATGGTTATTTACTACTAGTAAATCATTAGCTGAATATGTAATGAAAAGAGTGCCAGAATTAATTGCAGACTTACCAGACTTACCAAGAGAAAACTCTGGTGCAGCTTGGAGAGACTATGGGGAAGTTATTTTATGCGATACAGACGAAGAAATGTCTAAAATCAGTGATGAATATGCTCCTGAACATTTAGAGATACAGACTAAAAACCTTCAATGGTTTCATGATCGATTAAAAAACTACGGATCATTATTTATTGGAGAAGAAACTACAGTTGCTTATGGTGATAAATGCTCTGGAACAAACCACATTTTACCAACAAAAGGTGCAGGAAAATATACAGGCGGTTTATTTGTCGGAAAATTCATTAAAACATTGAGTTTCCAAAGAATGACAAAGGAATCAACTAAAGAAGTGGGCGCAGCTTGTGCAAGAATTTCAAGATATGAAGGTATGGAAGCTCATGCTCGAACTGGAGATGTAAGACTTAGAAAATACGGATTTTCTAATTAGCTTTAAACTCTAGAAAGCAATAAAATTGTAACACCAATCACAAAAATAACAATACCTAATATTTCTGTTAACTTTACTTTTTCCTTGAATAAATATTTTGAGGAAAAATAACTAAATAATAATTCAATTTGACCAACTGCTCTAACAAAGGATGCTTGGATTAAGGTGAATGCATAAAACCACGAGAGCGATGCAAAAAAACCTCCAATACCAATTAACATACAGTCGTTTTTTTCATTATATAGTTTTTTAAACTCTTTTTTTTCAAAGACTAAAAGATAAATCGTTAAAATAATTGTTGGAATTAATAATCCAAAAAGTAAAGTTGATATTACTTTTTCAAAATTTGAATCAAAATTTTCTAAAGATAAGGCGGCAGATCTAAAATAAACAATGCTCAGAGCTAAGAATAAACCAGATATAAGTCCAATTAATGTTGTTTTTGAAAATATGTTTTGAAGAAATGATTTTAAATCTTTTATAGATAAAATTATTACACCTAGAGTTGATATTATAATTCCACTCATGCCTAGCTTACTTAATTTTTCATTTAATATTAAGTATTCAAATATAGCAACTTGTACAACTTCTGTTTTACTTAGTGAGGTTCCAACAACAAAATTTGAGAACCTAAATAAATATAATAATACAAAAGTAAATATTACTTGAAAAATTGATGCTAAAGTTACATTTATTAAAAAGCCTGGTTGATTAAGTATTTCATGAACTATAGAAACTTCTCTGAAATATATAAAAAACATGACTAATGCTAAAGGCAGGGCAAAAGAAAACCTAACATAAGTAGATGCTATAGTTGAAACATCCTTATTAATTTTTTTTTGGAATGAAGACCTTAGATTCTGAAAAAAAGCCGCAATAACTGTAACAACAATCCAATTCATATTAAATAATTAATGAAAGAATAATATTTAAAAAAATTTAAATTCTTCTTCCGTTTTCGTCAAAAATAAAAATATCTTTAGAGTCAAAATTAATCTGATTTTGAAAATCTTCCTGACTAGAAATTTTTGCACTAAGTTCTAAGTTGTCGTTACTCATGTATACAATCTTTTCATTACCTAAATTTTCAACAAGATCAATTTTAGGTTTAAATTTAAATTGTGATTCGTTAGATAAGTTAAAATGCTCAGGTCTTATTCCTAAGAAATATTTCTTTTTATCAAATTTATTTTTTTCAAAAATTATTTCATTACCTAAAAAAATAATTTTATTATCTGAAATTATATTTTCATTATTTAAAGGTAAAATATTCATTTTTGGAGTTCCAATAAATTGAGCTACAAAAATATTTGCTGGATTGTTGTAAATTTCGTCTGGAGTTCCAACTTGTTCAATATTACCAAGATTTAATATTACAATTCTATCTGCTAAAGTCATTGCCTCTACCTGATCATGAGTAACATAAATCATATTTGTTTTAATTTGATTATGTAATTTGGAAATCTCAACTCTCATTTCTGATCTTAGTGCTGCATCTAAATTTGATAAAGGCTCATCAAATAAAAATATTTTTGGATTTCTTGTTATTGCTCTTCCAATTGCAACTCTTTGCCTCTGTCCCCCTGACAATTGTTTGGGTCTTCTTTCCAACAATTCCTCTATCTTTAGAATTTTTGCAGCCTGCATAACTTTTGTTTGGATTTCTTCTTTAGATCTCTTTTCTATCTTTAACCCGAATGACATATTTTCATAAACATTCATGTGAGGGTAAAGAGCATATGACTGAAACACCATTGCAGTTTGTCGTTTGGAAGGATGTAGATCATTTATTTTTTGATCATTAATAAATATTTCACCTTCATCAATCTGTTCTAAACCTGCGATCATTCTTAACAAAGTTGATTTTCCACATCCAGATGGCCCAACCAGTACAAGAAATTCATCATCCTTGCCGGATAAATTGAAGTCTGTAATAATCTTATTGGAGCCAAAAGATTTATGTACTCCAGTAAATTTTATATTTGCCATTTTAGCCTTTAATATTATCTAAAACATCTATGCCGATTTGTTTTAGAATGTGAAGTATATCAATTGGTACCCAATTTTCACGGATTTTTCCTTCATCATGATGGTAAAAATCCATAACACGCATTGTTAATTTTTGCTTATTTGCCTTAAATCCAAGCCAATCATTTGAACCGTAATATGCCTCTAGACTATGCCATCCTGCACATAGAGAAAATTTTCCATCTCCTATCTCGCAGTAATGACCCAGTTTAAAATAATCTCTTTCTGTAAATGATTTTCTAAAGGGTAATTGATGCATATCAATAAATCCCTCTAGTGATCTTGAAGTACCTATTCCACATGGACCATACCAGATCATTTTATCATGCCAATATTCTTTTTGAGGATGATTCAATAATCTATTTCTTAATTCCTCATTTGATAAGTTTTCTTTTTCAGGTTTCAAGTTAAGACTTCTATTCATAGAGAGTGCTTGTTTTAAATTAAAATTGGATACCTCCATATTTTTTTCATAAAAATTTACTCCATCAGTATTTATAGGTGGAAGCCAAGCTCCTTCTGAGCCTCTAGATGGATTGATCGAAGGAATGCCACATTGTCTTAAAAAATCCATCACATCAATTAAGATATGACTTTCTACTATTTTTTTTTCTTTGAGCTCATGAATTTCACAACATCTAAGATTAATCATTTTATAATTTGGTTTAATTCCTAACCAAGGTTTTATAAAATATCCTGAAAGGACTGAGTATGAACCTACTAAAACCTTGTCTCTAAAAGCACCACCAACAACAATATTCTCTCTTCTTTCAAGATCAGGAAAAGCCTCAAATAAAGGTATAAAGATTTTTTCTTTAAGATTTTTAAGTCCCTCAAATTCATTTATTGGATAAAAACTATTTATCTTTACATCATTTATAAATGCTTCATCTAAATTCTTGTCTATTTCACTTACACCGGATGTAATAATTTTATTAAAATAACCTCGGATTAAATTTTTATTTTGTAAATTTTTTTCT
>CABZDY010000005.1 GCA_902524635.1 uncultured Pelagibacteraceae bacterium | reverse complement strand
TGCATTCATATATAGAGGATTACTTAAGAGGTAGAATTAATGAAAGTTTTTTTGAAAGTAATGAACAATATAAAAATATGGCTAAAGAAATAATTGAAAAAGGCATAGATAGTAAATTAGATGAAATATATGGAATTGAAGAAACATTGTATTATCCCGAACAATATGCAGGCACAGCTGACTTAATTGGTATTTATCAGGGCAATGATGTTGTAATCGATTTTAAACAAAGCAATAAACCAAAAAAAACAGATTATATTCAAGATTATTTTTTACAACTTGGGGCATATACCTTAGCGCATGATATTGTTCATGGAACTAAAATGAAAGGGGGTATAATTTTACTTTGTACAAAAGATATTTTGTTTCAGGAATTTAAAATAGAAGGTGCAGAGTTAGAGATGTATCAAAATTTATTCTTAGGAAGGGTCAAAAAATTTTACGAGATGAATAATATAGCTTGACTTTAACAGACCATTTCATAGAAGAGATAAAACTAACTAAAAGCTACTTGTTTAGATGCAACGGTTTAGTCTTAATAAACTTTCCAAAAACCCATCAATACTTAGCTAATTTAAGGTTTAAAATATGAATTTAGCAATCTGGGATATAGAGTCGTCAAGTGCAAGTACTGATTTCGGTAGCATAATAGAAATTGGAGGAATTTTAGTCGATGAAAACTTCAAAGAGAAAGACCGATTTAATTTAAGGTGCAGTTTGCCTGAAGGAGAAATATTTCAGGCTATGGCCTTAATAGTCAACAAGACATCGATAAAACAACTTACTCAAACAAACTTGAGTCATTATCAAATGTTGGGAGAAGTTGAAAAAATTTTTAAAAAATGGAGTCCTGCAATATTTTTGGGTTGGAGTAGCCTTAATTTTGATGAAGAGATGATAAGGAAAGAGTTTTTTAAAAGTATAAGATATCCCTATATTACCAATGCAGCACCCAACAAAAGACATGACGGCATAAATATTGCAAGAGCTGCTTATGCAGTTGATCCAACAATATTAAAAACAGAAATTAACGAAAAAAATAATCCTGTATTTAAACTAGCATCTTTAGCTCAAATGCAAGGAATTGATGCAAGTGATGCTCACTCAGCACTTGCAGATGCTGAACTGACGGGTAAAATTTTAAAGATTGTAAAAAACAAACAAGAGCATACTTGGGAGTCTTTTTTAAGGACTGCGAACAAATCTGATACTGAAACCATAATGAAAAAAGGAGAAACAGTAACTCTAAACGAATATTATTATGGAAAATCTAGACTTCATCTTGTTGTACCATTACATCCAAAACATTGTATGCACCCAATTTACCAAGGATGGTATTACTCCATAGATTTGAGAACTGAAATCCAGCCTTTAATAAATAAATCAATAAACGAATTAAAAACAGAGATGAAAAAATCTCCAAAATTTTTAAGAACAATTCGTGCAAATAAGGCACCTATTATAATTGATGCAAAATATGGAATGAGTGCTGAGCCTTATAATAAACTAGATAAAAACATAATTAAAAAAAGAGCAGAATTTGTTCAAAATAATGAACAATTCTCTCAAAATATTTTGACAGCCTTGAGGGAGGTTGCTGAAGAAAAAGAGCAATCAAAATCTCAAGAAGATATATACGCAGAAGAAAGTATTTATACAAAATTTACCTCAAATAAAGATACCGCTCTTTTCCCAACTTGGCATGCAGCACCATGGAAAGAAAAATTAAATTTACTAGATAAATTTGATGACGATAGATTAGTTGGATTTGGTAAAAAAATTATATTTCAAGAGGCCCCAGAAGTTTTGCCAGAGAACATGTATAAATCAATTAGAAGAGAAATCGCTAAAAGAATACTAAGTGAAAGAAAAGAGAAATGGTGGACAATACCGACTTTATATAACGAAATTGATACTTTAAGAGAAAAATACACTAATGAAAATGATAACGAAAAATTAGCTCTCTTAGATGAATTTAATAATTATGCAATGTCTATTCAAAAAAAGTATGAGAATGTTTGATGTATAAAATTAAATTTAAGCATTTTTAACTATTGAATAAATAAAATTAATTTATATAAAAACTAGTATGGCAACAGTAAAATCTACAGATGAAAGTTTTGATCAATTAGTCAAAGATAATAAGATATTAATATGTGATTTTTGGGCAGAATGGTGCGGTCCATGCCACATGGTGGCTCCTAGCCTAGAAGAAATTTCAAATGAAATGTCTGACCAATTATCCATAGCAAAACATAACATTGATGAGGAGCCAAATACGCCGACAAAATATGGTGTTCGAGGAATTCCTACTATGATTTTGATGAAAGATGGAAATCATGTTTCAACTAAGGTTGGAGCCGTTCCAAAAAGTGAAATTGTTTCTTGGATAAAAGAAAATATCTAATTTAAGCTTAAAATTTCTCCAGCAAGATATAGTGAACCAACACATAGTATAATAGTGTTTTCATTTTTTGATAACGATTCTATACTTTCTTTAATACCATTAGAAAGTTTGAGATTTAATTTTAAATTATCTAACTTTTTTTTAAAATCTTCCTTTGATATTGCTCCATCCTGATTAGGAATATCAATTAAAGTAATTGAATTTACTATATTTTTAAAAGTATTTATAAATTCTTCATGTTCTTTATCTTTCATCATACCTACGATAAGATTTACTTCTTCATTTTGATTTTTAATCCAATTAGCAATAGAAAAACTTGCACTAATGTTGTGTCCACCATCTATTACTAGTTTGTTATTTCCAGTAATATCTTTTAATTTACCGGATTTTATTTCTTCAAGTCTTGCTTTTAATGAAACATTTTTGACACCATCTATAATATTTTCATCTTTAATATTAAAAATATTTCTTGATGCAGCAATTGAGGTACTAATATTGTAAAGCTGATGATCTCCAAGAATACTTGGTTCAGGTAAAACTAATTCCCCTAACTGATCTTGATATTGAATAAATCCATTCTCGGACTTTGCAATATTAAAATCTTTACCAAAAAAATATTTATTTGATGTGTTTTTTTCCAATGATTTTTCTATTTTGTCTCTTATTTCATTATTTACTTGTTTATTAATAAATATATTTGAATTTAAAAGCTTAACTGTTTTTTCATATATTACCCCTTCAATTGATTTATTTTCAAGCCATTGAAAGTGATCATTATGAATGACACCAATGAGCGTCATTAAATTGTCCTTAAATACATTTGTACTATCAAATTGATGAAATAATCCTGCTTCTATAATATTAATATTATCTTTGAAATTTTCAGCATGTTTTAAAAATGCACAAGTTAAGATTTCAAATAATGTTGCATTGTCATCTCCCAACGTCTTTTCAACACCAGTCAGCAATTCTATTAAATCTTCTTCATTGATTTCTTTATCATCAAAAACATATCTTTCTGTGTAAGAGATAAGGTGGGGCGAAGTGTAAAGATTAGTTTTGTATCCAGCTTGGTTAAGTATTGACTTTAGGCTACAGCACATGCTTGCTTTAGCATTAGTTCCAACAACTGTGATAACATTTTTTAATTTAAATTGTGGATCACCAAGTTTTTTTAATAGATTAAAAGTTCTTCCTAGTGATAAGTCTAGTTTTTTTTTATGATGCTTCTCTAGTTTGGATATTAGTTTCTGAAGTTTCATTTAAATTTTCTAAATATATATCAGAATTTTTTCTAAGTAATATCGATAGAAGGTTGCCAACTTCTTTTTGTATATCTTTTCTATTTACTACTTTGTCGACAAAGCCATGTTTCTCAACAAATTCAGCCGTTTGAAAATCAGAACTTAATTCTTCTTTAACAGTCGCTTGAATTACCCTTTTTCCTGCAAAAGCGATTAGGCACCCAGGTTCTGCTAGATGAATATCCCCTAACATTGCAAAAGAGGCTGTTATTCCACCAGCGGTAGGATCCGTAAAACATACTATGTAAGGTAAACTATTATTTTTAAGTTCGTTTATTGCGAGTGTTGTTCTAGTCATGTTTGCTAAAGCAATTGTAGACTCGAACATTCTTTGTCCACCTCCACAAGGAAAAAATAAGTAAGGCGTTTGATTATCTATTGCATGTTGCACTCCATAAATTATTGCTTCTCCCTCAGCGGCACCAACCGAACCTCCAATAAAATCAAAGTTTATTGCACCTGCTGTTACTTCTATTCCATTTATTTTCCCTTTTGCAATCATAACTGCACAATTTTGGTTTGTCTTCTTCCTGGCAATTTTAAGCCTGTCTTTGTAAGATTTTGTGTCAACCCAATTCAATGGATCTTCTGTAGGTATTGGAGACTCCAAAATTTGATATGCATTCTTACCAAAAACTATATCGAACCTTTGTCTACAACTAATTCTATGATGCTTTCCACAAAGATTACAAACCCATAAATTATTCTCTAAATCTTTCTTTAATATTGGGCCTTTACAACAGCTGGTCCAATCTGAATTCGCTATATCTTCTTTGGAAGGTCTTTTTCGAAGCACCTTCTTTATTTTTTCTCCAAAATTTATAGCTTTTGTTAGCCAATTCATGATATTTTTTTTCTTAGTTTACTAACTATCTTACTTACATTTATGACAGGATTTTGTCTATTGTTTAAACTTCTAGTAATTTCTTTACAAATTTGACTGCCGACCACAATTCCATCTGTATTTTTGAAATTTGATATAGTTTTTTCAGTGATCCCAAAACCAATAACACAATTTTTTTTAGGACTTATTTTTTTAATTTTATTATAATTCTCTAAAATTTTTTTTGGAGAAACTTTAAGCTTTCCACCCGTAGTAGACAACATGCTTATATAATAAATCATATCATGAGAGTCTTTTGTAATACTTTTAAGTCTATTATTTGATGTTGTGGGAGATAATAATTGTATAAAATTAATTGAATTTTTTTTACATTTCTTTGAAAATTTTTTATTTTCTGGCCATGGCAAATCAACAATAATTAAACCATTAACACCTGATTTCTTACAGTCTTTTAAAAAATTATTTTCACCATATTGAAAAATCATATTGTAATAACCCATAAATATTACTGGTTTTGAATTTTTAATTTTTTTAAAATCATTGACAATTTTAAAAATATCATTCATCTTAATACCATTTTTGATCGCTCTATAAGCACTCGTTTGAATTTGACCTCCATCTGCTACAGGAGTGTTATGAGGTAGACCGACTTCTAAAATATCTGCATAATTAGAAATTGCTTTAAGAATTTCTAAAGATTGCTTCTTTGAGCTATCACCAGCAATAGTGTAGGTAAGTAAAGCTGGTCTTTTTTCTTTTCTTGCATTTTTAAATGCAAGACTAATTGGATTTAACATATTTCTTTCCCAACTTTTTTTCTAAAATTCCACGGTCTTTGTATGCATCTCCACAACTATTAATTATTACTATTGTATTATTACTGAATTTTTTTGCTTCTTTGATCGCTACAGAAAACGCATGGCTTGGTTCAAGAGAAGGTCTTAAATTTTCATATTTTGTAACTATTTGGTAGGCTTTTAAAGCCTCTTCATCACTAGCTGCTGTGTACCTTGCACGCTTTGTATCTTTTAAAAAGCAATGTAGTGGTGAAATCCCAGGATAATCAAGACCAGCAGATATAGACTCAGTTTCCTCAATTTGACCATCGCTATTCTGATTTACGTATTGAGCCGCACCATGCAGTATGCCGATTTTGGAACCATAAGTCAAAGGAGCTGCATGTTTTTTACTTTTGAATGGCCCTCCTGCCTCAACTCCAATAAACTCAACTTGCTTTTTATCATAATCCATAAATTCATTCCAAAAACCAAAACTTGAAGAACCTCCTCCTACACAATTATATAATTTAAGTTTTTTAGGAACCTCACCAAATTCATTTATTAATTGAACTTTAAGTTCTCTAGATATTTGACTAGTACTCCATCCACATATTCTAACAAAAATTGCAGGTCCTACTGTACTACCAACACACATTGCAGTTGTATCACAATTAGCAACCCAATATCTCATACATTCAGATACAGCATCTACTAGTGTTTGACTACCTGAATATACAGGAATTACATCTGCACCATTTTTTTTCATTGCTTTAACATTTGGTTGTTGTCTTTTAATATCTTTAGCACCCATAAATATTTTACATTTCAAACCAAATTTTTTAGCTGCCATACTCAACATTTTTCCAGCATAGCCAGCTCCTGTATCTCCAATAATAACTTTTTTTCCAGATTTTTTTGCCAATAAACAATGTACGGTAGCGTTATATATCTTATGAGCACCACCATTAGCATCTGATACTACCTTTGACCAGATTTGAGCTCCTCCTACATGGTTTGTTAAATTTTTTAATTTGATAAATCTTGTGGGTGCACCAATCCAATTTTTAAAAAATTTATCTCTTTCTGTTATGAAATTTTTATCTTTTTTTAATTTATTAAATAGTATTTCTAGATCTTCTATTGGTTTTTTAAGTGTTTCAGGAACAAAATTACCACCAAATTTACCACCCCAGAAACCAAGTTTATCTCCTTGATCTATAACTGGTATCCCTTTTTTAAGTTTCATTTTAGATTTGCCAAATTTAATGTTTTATTAATTTTATTTATATCTTTTTTACCTTCTTTATTCTCTAGTGAACCACTTAGATCAATAAAATAATCTTTATTTTTAAAATTAGGAATATCTTCTATTTTTATATTTCCAGCAATCATTTTGTTTACTGAGTTTGGTACAATATCTAATAATTTATGGTTAAAGCTGATAGATTTTTCATATCCTTTTCCATCAAAAAGAATTAAATCAGAAATTGTTATATAATCTTTATATGTATAAACATCACTTTGATCATTAATTGTTAAAGCAGAAATAATTTTAACTTTGTATTTTTCTTTTATCGTTTTTGTTCTTTGAGGACTTACATCATATAATTGATAAAAATCGAAATTTAGATCTTTTATTTTGTCTAATATTTGATCATCAGGATCAACTAGAACCGAAACATAATTTGTCTTATTTTTCTTTACATTTAATAATTTTTTTAACTTTTCAAAATCAACATATCTCTTACTTTTTTTATAATTAGTTATAAAGCCTATAAATTTGGGTGGAAATTGATGGTTTAAAATATAATTCAATGTTTTAAGATCAGAGACCCCACAAATTTTAATACCTTTAAGCACTATTTTAAATGTTCAATTAAATTTTCAATATTTTTTTTAATATTTCCTTTAGTAATTGGTCTTCCAATAACTAGCCAGTCACTTCCATTTTGATAAGCTTGCTTTGGAGTTAAAACTCTTTTTTGATCTATTGGTTTAGACTTAAACCTTATACCAGGAGTAATAATTTCTTTTTTAAATACTTTTTTTACAGTTTTTATCTCCTTGGCACTGCATACAATAGCGTCTAATTTAGCCTTCTTTGCTAACATGGCTTGACTCAAAACAATAGACTTAACTTTTTTGTTAAATCCTATTTCTTTTAAAGATTTATTATCAAGTGAGGTTAGTATGGTTACTCCTATTAACTTAGTTCTTCCCGAAGCTTTTTTTGCAGCTTTTAAAGCATCTAATCCACAACTAATATGAATAGTTAAATAATCAAAATTTAAATCTCTTACTGATTTTATTGCAGAAGCACAAGTATTTGGGATATCTGCAAGTTTATAATCTCCAAAAGTAATCCTATTTCTTAATTTTGATATAAAATTTCGTCCATTTTTTGAGTTCAAAAATTCTAATCCAAACTTGTAACCAATCTTTAATTTAGAATTTTCTGTTTCTTTTATAATTTCTCTAACTTTTTTAATATTTTTAGTGTCGCACGCAATGAATAATTTATTCTTTTTCATTTATTCTTTTTGCCCATACTTTAGACATTTTAAATATTATAGTTTTTTTTTGTGGAGTACTAATTTTCTCATTAGTTTTAGGATTTCTCGATATTCTTGCTTTTTGAATTCTAGGCTCAAAAGAAAAAATCTCTCTCAATTCTACTCTTTCACCTCTCATCAAAGCTTCTTGAATTTCATATAAAGTTACTTCGAACAATTTGGCTAAGTCTTTTTTTAAAAAGTTTGGATAATTATTAGCAAGCTCTTTTATTAAATCTGATTTAACTACTGACAATTTTTATTCTGTATCCTTTTTATTCTTTTTGTCGTCCAACTGCTCAGAAAGAGATGAGAAGGGTAGGTTTTTTCCACTTAAAGGGCTGGAATGCTCTTTTATAGCTTTAGCATTCATAATCTCCTCAAGTAATTTAATACTTAATGAGACTTTTCTTTTTTCAAAATTAAGCTCTGATATTGCAGCATCTATTCTTTCACCTCCAACAAATCGCGAGGGCCTTGCATCTGTGCTGCTCATAGCTATTTGTGATTTCTTAATTAGAATTTCTATTTCACAATCTTCAGGTTTAACTATTAATCCTTTATTATCCGAGTAAATGACCTTCACCGTAATTGCATCATTTATTTTTTTATCTTTAAACCAATCAAAAGGATCATTTTGTAATTGTTTTAGACCAACTCTTACTTTTTGCTCTGACTTTTTAATCTCTAAAATTTTGACTTTTAACTGATCTCCTTTTTTGTATTTTTTTAATTCATCCTCAGGTTTTCCTGCATATGATAAGTCATTCGAGTGTAAAAAACCATCAATATCAAAATCACCTAATTTGAGATAAATAGCATATTCATTTAAATTATTTACTACTCCTTCAATATCAGATCCAACCGGATGATTTTTTTCAAGTTCTGAATAAGGATTTTCTTGAGTTAATCTATGAGAGATTGCTACTCTTCTTTTATCTTTATCGATTTCTGTTATTACACAATCTATTTGATCACCTACTTTAAATATTTTTTTTGGTGATATATTTTTCTTAGTCCAGCTAATTTCACTGCTATGAAGTAAGGTGCTTAGTCCTGCTTCTAATTCGCAAAAACACCCATAATCTGTAATTTTTACAACTTTAACTTTGTATTTATTACCAATTTGATAATTTGATATATGCTCGAAAGGATCTGGAGACAGCTGTTTAAGTGAACATCCAACTTGTAACTTTTCCATATCGATAGATATTATTTTTAAGTCATGCTTTTCACCAATATTAAAAATTTCATCTGGATGATTTACTCTGCTATAGCTTATTTCTTGAAGGTGACAGAGTGTATCTAAGGTTCCTTCTGGGGTAGTTACCTCAAAGAAACAACCAAAAGATGAATATCCTTTTACTACTGCGTTTTTAATAATATCTCCAACTTTAAATTTTTCAATAATTTTAGCTTTATCCTCTTTTTTGTTTGATGAAACAACCTGCCTTCTAGACACAACACTATTACCTCTCACCATATCTAACTTTATAAGTGCAAACTTCTGTTCAACACCAATTAAATGGTCAATATTTTTTACAGGTTTATCTGATATTTGAGAACCTGGGCAAAACATCAGAGATCCAGTTTCTATATGCTCTACGATCACACCACCTTTAGTTTTTTGAGTAATTTTACCATTTATTAATTCATTATTTTCGTAACATTTAACTAATTTATTCCATCCTTTGATCTTTTGAGCTTTGTGTGCTGATACAACTACATCACCATTTTTATCTTCAATTTTTTCAAGTAAAACAGATATAGTAGCACCTTCTTTGACATCTTCTGTCATCCCAATCATCTTCATTTCATTTACATCGATGACTGGCTCACTTTTTAAACCTGGGATAAACAGAAAAACATACTTATTTGTTACCTTTGTAACTTTACCTTCAATGATTTTTCCTTCTTCAATCTTATTTTTTGATAATTGACTGCTAAGTAATTTTTGAAACTGTTGTTTTGCTGGAGATGATAAGTCTGAATAAATTTCCATTAATTATTTAATTTTTTGTCTATAATACTTTTTATTTTTTTAAAGCAAGCTTTCTTACTTAATTTAGTGGTATTAATCAAGATAGAATCTCTCGTTTTTTTAAGTGGACCATATTTTCTTTCTTTATCTGATTTGTCACGGTTTCTTAAGCTTTTAAGCACTTCTTTATATGAGATTTTTTTATTTAGCTCTTTATATTCAATGTATCTTCTTTTTGCTCTTATCTTGAGACTTGCTGTGATATAAAACTTAAACATAGCATCTTTTACCTGCACTGTGACTATATCTCTACCATCTAAGATTGAACCTTTATATTTTTTAGGTGGGTTATAAGCACATCTTTGCTGGAATTTATGAACTATATTTCTGATTTTTTTATCTTTAGCTATCTGCGAGGCTGATATTGCAACTTCATTAGATAATAATTTTTTATTTTTTAAATAATTTAATTTTAAATTTTCAATTTTTCTTCTAACTAATTTGTGAGAAAACTTTTTTTTTTCATTTATTTTTAACATACCAATGTATCTATAAATTTTTCCTGTATCTAAATAAAACAAATTATAATGTTGTGAAATTAATTTAGCCTGTGTACCTGCACCAGCTGCTGCTGGTGAATCAATTGCTACAGTGATTATATTTTTTCTTCTTATCAATTTATTTTTGCTCCGACTATTTTTAACAATTTTAAAAAATTAGGAAATGAAGTATTTGCACTTTGTTTGTCATTTATCTTCCATTTTCCACCCAATGTCAGTGCAGCTATACAAGAAAGAAAAAAAATTCTGTGATCTTTTAAAAAATTTTTAATCTCAAATTCTTTAGAAAGTTTTAGATTTGGGTTTCCATAAATCTTAATATCATTTTGAAATCTTTCTACTTTAATACCTATTAATTTTAAAAATTTTATTCCTAAATCTAATCTCTTAGACTCTTTTTTATTCATTTCGCCTAAATCTTTAAATTTTGATATCCCCTTAGCTTTTGAAGCAACTAAAAATATAATTAAAAACTCATCAATAGCTGAACTGTTTAATTTTGCCGGACAGTCAACTGATTTTAAATTTAATTTACTTTTTACAAAAATATCAGCTATTGCCTCACCGTTATATATTTTCTTATTTTTTAGTTTTATGTTTGCACCCATTCTATTTAAAATTCTAATAATGCCAATTCTACTTTGATTTATATTTATATTTTGAATTGTTATTTGAGAATTTTTTGAAAGAAGAGTTAATACAATAAAAAAGGCTGCAGAGCTAATGTCACCAGGCACCTCGTATTCAAAAGCTTTAAATTGTTTAAGTCCTTCAATTAATATTCTTTCAGAACTTATCTTTTTTTGAACTTGTATAGGGTATTTTAAAAACTTAAGCATTAATTCAGTATGATCTCTGGATTTTTTTGAATTTATAATAGTAGTTCCAGGTGTATTTAGAGCACTTAATATAACACAAGATTTAACTTGAGCGCTTCCTATTCTCTCATCATATTTAATTGGTCTTAAGTAGTCACTTCCTATTATTTCAATTGGCAGGAAGTTGTTTTTGCTTTTTATATTTACTCCAAAAAGTTTCAAAGGTGTTATTACTCTGGAAAAATCTCTTTTTGATAAGCTTTTATCACCAATTAATTTTACCTTAAGTTTAGATTTTACAAGTAAACCAAGAATTAATCGTGCCAATGTTCCTGAATTACCAGCATTAATAGTAGTATTTTTTTTTATGTCAAAACCGTTTAACCCAAAACCATATATATAGTAACTACCATTTTTTTTTTTATAATTAATTCCCAGTTTTTCAATAGTTTTAAGAGAATTTAATACATCTTCAGATTCAAGTAGGTTTGAAATTTTTGAAATTCCAACAGCCTGTGATGCAATTAGTATTGATCTTATAGAAATACTCTTATCAGAACTGACTTTAATTATTTTTTTAAAACTTTTAATTTTATTATTTATAATAATATGATTTGCCACAAATAATTAGTTTATTTTAAACTCATCTCCAAAATAAGCTGAGCGTGCACTTGAGTCTTTTACTATTTCATCAGGGCTTCCCGAGGCAATAATTTTACCATTTGACAAAACAATTGCTCTATCTACACAACTTAATAAATCTCTAGCTTGATGGTCGCAAACTACAACTGTAATTTTATCTAAAGATTGAAGATTTACTATTATCTCTTGTAGCATTTTTATAGTTAGAATATCTAATGCAGCAAATGGTTCATCTAAAAGCAAAATATTTGGATCGTTTATTAGAGCCATAGAAATAACTAGTTTTTTTTTTTGACCCCCTGATAAGTGTTTTGCTTTAATATTTAATAAAGGGTCAAATTCAAACTGAGAAATAATCTTTTCAATTTTTGATTTTCTAATATCTTTCTCTTTTATATGAATTTCTCCAACAAGATTTAAATTTTCCAGTAGACTTAAGTCCTGAATAAAACCACCATATTGAGGAACATATCCAAGTTTAAATTTTGTAGCTCTTTCATAAATAGGTATTGCAGTACAATCGGTGCCGTTGATATACACCTTTCCAAAACTGGGATCTTTTAGACCAGTTATAATATGAAAAATAGTTGATTTTCCTACACCATTTGGTCCTAACATACCTAGAATTTCTTGTTTATTTATAACTAAGTCTAAAGTATTTAAGATTTGTCTCTTGTTATAAAACATTGATATTTTCTCTAATTTTAAGATCGTTTTCTGTTCTTTAAACTTTTTAATTCGAAATTTTTTTATCAATGCCATTAGTTTGTTATCACCTCAATCCCTGTGGATACATTCTCAGGATTTATATTTATATCCTTGGTTTTTAAGTCAAAAACAACAATTCCTGCTTTCATAACCGACTTTGGATCAGTAATTATTACATCATTATAAGCTATTGCCTTGTTTGTCTCCATGTTAATATCAAAATTTATACAGGTTATTTGTTTATCTTGATAATCTATTATTACATTATCATAAAATTTTGAATTTAAATTAGTGGAGTTGTAAGCAGCATAATCAGAAACAATGTAAATAGTATCTCTTTTATCTGAAAGAATTTGACCTCTTACATTTTCAAGATCTAGCACATCTTTATTATCATTATTTGTTTTCCCAGAATTTGCTAACAGAACAAACTTATTTCCTTTTTGATCTATTGACGTATATTCAACATCTTTAATAAGGTTTTCTATTTCTTTTTTTTTAACACTTTTGTTAATTTTCACTTCTAATTTTGGCTCATCTATTTTCTTTAAATTATTATTATTCTCAGGAATATTAGTGTTTATATTTGATTTTTCCTCAAAATTACTAGTATTTTTATTTTTATTATTAAGTTTCTCATTTTTTATTTCTAACTCAATTATTTTTTTCTCAAGCTCTAAAACTTGACTCAAATTTTCAATTTCAGAACGATCTATTTCTTCAACAATATTTTTCTTTGTTTCAAAGTATTTAAAATATACACCGCCAATAATAATAATAATTAATAAAAGAATTAAAATTTGTATGAACGATTTAGTAGACATTTAGGTAATATTTGCATCCAATATATGGTGAATGTGAATAAAACCAATTGTTCTATTTTTTTTTTTATTTTGGTGTATGCATAAACTTGTAATTTTTTTATCATTCATTATTGAAAGAGCCTCAACTGCAAGCATATTTTTATCTACACTTATTGGGTTCTTTTTCATAAATTTTCTTATCACTAAATTTTGAAAGGCATAATTTATGTCTGAAATTCTCTTTAAATCACCATCAGTTAATATTCCTGTGGTATATTTTTTATCATTTCTTATTATTAATGTACCAAGACCTTTCTTTGTAATATTTTTTAACGCATTTCTCATACTTATCTTTTCATTAACAAATGGTATTTTTTTTCCTATTAACATTAAATCTTCTACTGTTTTGAGTTTAATTGAAAGTGCTCCACTTGGATGGAATCTTTTAAAATCAACTTTACCAAATTTTTTATATTGCATACATGTTATTGCAATGGCATCTCCTAATACAATTTGAACTGTTGTTGAAGATGTTGGAACAAAATTACCAGGTCCAGCTTCCTTCACAGTTGGTAATAAAAATTTTATATCAGCATTTTTGTATAAAATAGATTCTTTCTTTGATGTTATACCTATTAATTTGATGTTTTTGTTACGTGATGTAAATTGAATAATGTTTTTTAACTCCTCACTTTGCCCACTTAAACTAATTAAAATTACAACATCATTTGATGTTATTTGACCCATATCTCCATGACTAGCATTTGCTGCATCGAGAAAAAAAGAGGGTGTACCCGTTGAAGATAATGTAGCGGACCACTTTTTTCCAATTAATCCACTTTTACCCACTCCTGAAATTATTATTTTACCATTCTTACAATTTAAAATTGTTTTGATAATTTCCTCGAAAGATTTGCCAATATTGGACCCCAGTTTTTTGAGAGATTCCGTTTCGAGTTTAATAACTGATTTGCCAATATTTGTTAATTTTTTTTCTTTCATTTTAGTGTGACCAGATATCTTCTTTGAATGAAGCAAAATCTAATTCAACTCTTGTATTTATAAATTTAATTGTCCTATCGTAAATATCATTTCTTTTTTCTCTTTCCAAAATTTTTCGAAGTGATTCGTAAATTTTATGTAAGTAGACAACATCCTGTGCACAATACTTGAGTTGTTTCTCAGATAAATTTCCTCCAAAGTCGGATGATTGCAATTGCTTACTAATATCTACACCTATAAATTCTTTTATCAAATCTTTTAAGCCATGTTTGTCAGAGTAACTTCTAGCAATCTTGCTCATTATTTTTGTACAATTAATATTCTCAACATTTACTTTCAGATATTTTTTAATAAACAAAAGATCTGCCCTTGCAAAATGGAATAATTTATTAATATTTTTATCACTCAGAATTGCTTTTAAATTTGGTGCGTTGTAATTATCTTTATCAAGTTGAATTATATGGGCATCATTGTTTCCTGACGATATTTGAAGTAAACAAAGTCTATCTCTTTCAATATTAAGTCCAGTAAATTCACAATCTATTGCTATCTTGTCACTGAACTTTATTTCATCTGGCAAATCTTTCTTATGTAATTTAATATCTAAATTCATTAAATAGATATATATATATGAAAAATCAGGATTCAATTTTAATATTTGGTTCATCAGGTCAAATAGGCAAATCATTAATAAGAAAATTTACAAAAAATAACTATAGAGTTATTGCGGTTACTAGAAGTATCCATAGAAAAGGATATCAAATTAAAACTCAATCCAATTTTGGATATTTAGAGCTCGAGGAGGTTAACTCTTTTACAGAAAACAGTATTTCTAAATTAATGAAAAAATGCTCTATTTGTATAAACTTAATAGGAATTTTATATGAAAAAAAAAATAATCATTTTAATTTAATACACTCAGATTTACCATCTTTACTTTCAAAATGTGCTTCCAAAATCTCAATTAATCAATTTATTCATATTTCAGCTTTAGGTATAGAACAAGCATCTGACAGTAATTATGCTTTAAGTAAATTGGACGGTGAAAAGAAAGTCAAAGAAAATTTTTCTAGATATGTTATTTTGAAACCATCAATTGTATATTCAGTAGATGATAACTTTACTACTAATTTTATGAGGCTACTTAGTATTCTTCCAATTATGCCATTATATTATGGTGGAAAAACTAAATTTACTCCTATTCATGTTTCAGACCTTACGAATATAATTTATGAAATTGTTGAAAAAAAAATTGAAGGTGAAACAATTGAATGTATTGGTCCTGAAGTTTTTACATTTAAAGAGATCTTGTTAAAAATTTTGAAATCAATAAATAAGAAAAGATTATTATTTCCATTGCCATATTTTTTAGCTAAATTTAACGCTAAATTATTTCAATTAATGCCAAAGCCACTATTAACAGAGGACCAGCTAATTTTATTAAAATATGATAATATTATTTCAAAAATTTATAAAACTAATTTTGATTTGAATATGGAAGCAAACAAAAAATTTGATGAAGAAATTAACCGTTATAGTTTTAATTGGACTACTGGGGGTCAATTTTCAAAAAAAAGTGACAGAGTGAATTAATGATAAATTATATTATATATTTTGCAGTTTTTTTAATTCTTGCATTTGTTCTTTCAATTGCAGTCAAAGCGATAACTAGAGGTGTTGAGGCAAAACAAATAATTAAAGAGGAAAAAAATTTAGAGTTGAATAAAGAAAATGAAAACCAAAATTTAGAATTCGTAGATCAATTAAAAGATTTAAAGGATTTATATGACAAAGGTATACTTAGTGAAGATGAATTTAAAAAGGCTAAAGATAAAATATTAAAATAAACTATGCTGTCTTAACTTTTTTTTCAATAAATTTGGGAACCTCTTCATCTTTATCTATAGCCTCTTCTTTTTTGCCTTTTGGTTGAAAAACAATCATTAAGTGAAGTGGACAATATGAAAATTTCTCAATAGTTTTTCTTCCACAGAACGAGGAGTCTTTTTCATCAGGATGACCCTCCATATATTTGCAAGTATTTTCATTTAAATCTTCTAATTGAAGGTTTCTTGATGGTTCAAAGTTTTTATCTAAAAGTAATGATCTAAATCTTTGTTTCCTGCTACCTTTTTTTAGACTGTTACTATTAATTGCTGTTCCAATAGTTTTTTGTGATATTGTTGACCGTGTTTTAATTTTTGCAGATAAATTTAGTCTGTGTGCTTTTCCTATGACTGCATTTCTGCTTACTCCACCGATTATTTCAGCAATCTGGCTAGCTGTTTGACCTTTTCCCCAAAGATCCTTGAGTTTATTTACTTTTTCTTCTGTCCAACCCATATCACTACATTTGGTATATTTTTAATTTATTAATACACTATCTTGAAAACATATTAAACAGCTTATAACAAGCTTTTTTTTTTGTTTTTTAACAAATATCAAAAAAAAAGTTTATTAATAATTACCTATGGTTGAATTAAAGAAAAAATATCAGATCGGTTCGAGAAGATTTGGACTTATTAATTGGATTGGAACTTATTCTTTATTTAAAAAAGAAGTTTTAAGATTTTTAACAGTTTCAGGACAGACTTTATTTGGTCCAATATTAACTAGTATTTTATTTTTAACAGTTATCTCTTTAGCAATTGGAGATCAAAGAGCTGATGTTTTAGGAGTTCCATATATAAAATTTTTAGCCAGTGGTTTGATAATGATGCAAGTAATTCAACAAAGTTTTGCTCATTCAAGCTCTTCTTTAATGATGGGAAAGATGATGGGCACAATTACTGATATTGTTCACAGTCCCTTGTCTTCATCAGAAGTTGTTTTTGCAATAACATTTGCTTCTGCAGCAAGAGGCTTATTGATTGCCTCTGCTTCAACTTTAATATTTATTTTTTTTATTGATTTATCAATACAAAATTTTCTTTTATGGTTTATTTACTTATTTTTAGGTGGATTATTTATGGGATCACTTGGAATAATAGTTGGTCTTTATGCAGATAAATTTGACCAAATGAGTACTGTAACTAACTTTGTAATTGTACCATTGAGTTTTTTAAGTGGAACTTTTTATAGTATAGATAGATTGCCTGAATTTTTAAAAGTTTTAAGTAATTATAACCCTTTTTTTCATATGATAGATGGATTTAGATTTTCATTTATTGGTCAATTAGATGGGTCGGTAACATTTGGTATTGCGTTATTAACTTTTTTAAGTTTGATTATTACTTATTTCGCGTACTTTCTAGTGCACAAAGGTTATAAAATAAAATCATAATATAAATATGAGTTCTTTAGCAAAAAACTATAAAAGAAGAAACCTATCTTTCAACAAAGGTAAAGGATCTTATTTGTATACAAAAAAAGGAATAAAGTTTTTGGATTTTGTTCAAGGAATTGCTGTTAATTCTTTAGGTCATGCTAATCCAAATTTAGTAAAAGCAATAAACAAACAATCAAAAAAACTTTGGCATGTTTCTAACTCCTTCATAATTCCAGAGGGAGAGGAATTAGCTAAAAAATTAACAAAGAGAACTTTTGCTGATGCAGTTATTTTTCAAAATAGTGGGGCAGAAGCTACTGAGGCTGCTATAAAAGTTGCTAGAAGATATTTTTATTCAATAGGTCAAAAAAAAAAAAATAGAATTTTATGTATAAAAAATTCTTTTCACGGAAGAACTATTGCAGCAATAAATGCCAGTGGATCTAAAAAAATGGTTGAAGGATTTGGACCAAAAGTGGGTGGATTTGATCATTTTAAATTTGGGAACCACAAGGAACTAAAAAGAAAAATTACAAGCAAAACAGCGGCTATAATGATTGAACCGATAATGGGCGAGGGTGGTATTAAAGTCGTACCCTCATGGTGTCTCAAAGAATTGAGAAAGATTTGTAATCAAAAAAAAATTCTTCTTATTTTAGATGAAGTTCAATGTGGAATTGGGAGATCAGGTAAGTTTTTTTCATATGAATATGCAAACATAAAGCCAGATATAGTTCCAATTGCAAAAGGAATTGGAGGAGGGTTCCCGATAGGTGCAGTGTTAATGACAAAAAAAGTTTCTAAGGCTATGGTTCCAGGCACACATGGATCTACTTTTGGTGGAAACCCTTTAGCAATGTCTGTTGGAAATGCTGTGATGGATGAAATTTTTAAAAAAGGCTTTCTTACAAAAGTAAAAAGTAATTCAAAATATTTTATTTCAGAATTAAACAAAATTAAAATCAAATTTCCAAATATTATTAAAGATATAAGAGGAACAGGATTCATTTTAGGAATTCAGTTACATCATGATCAGACAAAATTTATACAAAGTTTACTGAAAAATAAACTACTAACAATTAGAGCAGCTGAAAATGTTATAAGAATTTTGCCCCCATTAAATGTTAATAAAAATGAAATAAATATAGCTATAAAAATTATCAATAAAGTTTGTGAAGGTTATAAAAAACAATGAAAAACTTTCTTCATATTAGAGATATTCCCCTAAAAGATCTAAAACAAATTATTTCTGATGCAAAAAATAGAAAATCAAAAAGAAAAAAATTAAATACCCTTGATCCAGACAAAGACTCACCTTTAAAGGGTAAAATTCTTGTACAGATGTTTGAAAAATCTAGCCTTAGAACTAGATTAAGTTTTTATTTGGCTATTAAACAATTAGGTGGAGGATCTTTAACATTAAGACCAGAGGAGTTACACCTAGGTGTTGGTAGTGAAAGTATAGCAGATACATCTAAAATTTTATCAACTTATGGTAATGCTTTTATGTTGAGAACAGATTCGGATAAGAAATTAGATCAATTTAAAAAATATTCAAGCATACCAATAATTAATGGATTAAGTCCATGCTCACATCCTACTCAGGTTTTGTCAGATATTTTTACTATTCAAGAAATTAAAAAGAAAAGTATTTCAAAATTAAAACTATGTTGGATAGGTGATGCTAACAACAATATGATGAATAGCTTAGTAGAAGCTTGTATAAAATTCTCTGTTTACCTAAATATTGCATGCCCTAAAGGCTATCAGCCAAATAAAAACCTTATTTCTTTAATAAAAAAACAAGAAGGAAAAATAAAAATTTTTAATAAAAAAGAAATAGCTATTAAAAATTCTGATGTTGTAATGACAGATAAAGTCATTTCATTGAACGATAAAGTGAATAAGAAAAAGAAACTTAAATCATTTAAAAATTTTAAAGTTGATACAAAAACTATGAATTTAGCCAAGAAAGATGCAATATTTCTGCATTGTCTACCAAGAGGAAATGAAGTTACAGAAGAAGTATTTCTTGGGAAACAATCAAAAGTATGGCAACAAGCTCTTAACAGAGTTTATGTTCAAAAGAGTATTTTATTATATTGTTTTGGTAAATTAAGGTAGTTGTAAAGGACTATCAGCATTAGCATTCATGTATAGAATTACTGAAGCTCTGTCTTTCTCTTTTTTTAATCCTGCGAAAGCCATTTTGGTACCCTTTATATATGAAGCAGGTTTTATTAAAAAACTATTCATCTCTTGGAAAGTCCAGTCCTTCCCAAATGCTACCAAGGCTTTTGAATATTTGTAATCTTGCAGAGCACCCATATTTCTACCTAGTACATTGTAAAGTGCTGGGCCAATATTATTTCTTCCACCTTTCTTAATCGAATGACATGCACTACATTTCTTAAAGACTTTCTTTCCATGATCAACACTTCCCATGGCTAATAGAGCAGAAATATCAACTGCTTCAACCGCTGCTGAAGCTTTTGTGCCATCTGTTTCAGCAAATTCAACTTTATAAGCTGATTGACTCGGCTTCTCTACGTAATAGATAATGTCAGAAATTTTAGTTATTCCAAATATAACAACAAAAATAACAACTACCGCTGCTATGATTTTATTAACTTCAAATGAGTCCATGATTTTTAATTATTATCCTCGTATAACATGTTAAACAAAAAAAAAACTAAATTTAAATTTAATTATTGCGTCTGAAAGACGCATAATACCTAGTTTATGAGCAATACAGTAATTTTAATCCCTTCAAGATTAGCTGCAACAAGGTTACCAAATAAACCTTTATTAAAAATCAATAATGTTTCAATTATCAATCATGTTTACAAAATTGCAAAATCATCTCTAATTGGAGAAAGTTATGTTGCAACAGGTGATAAAGAAATATTTGAAGAGGTCACTAAGCTTGGAGGAAAATGTATTTTAACCAAAAAAGATCATAAAACCGGAACTGACAGAATTTTTGAGGCTTATAAAGAGTTAAAAGATGAAAATATTGAATATGTAATAAATCTTCAAGGAGATGAACCAATGCTTGATATTGAAGATGTGCATAATCTCCTAAAAAAAACTATTGAAAAAAAATCTAAAATTTCAACATTAGCCTGTCAAATTGAGGACGAAAAATTTTTCTTAAATAAAAATATTGTAAAAGTAACTACAAAAGAGGAACTTCATCAAAACAATCTATCAACAGCATCATCATTCACGAGAGAAATTGAAAATACTCAAAAAAACATTTACCACCATATTGGAATTTATATTTATCATGTTTTATATTTAGAAAAGTTTGTGAAATTAGAGCAAACTCAGAATGAAAAATCACAAAACCTAGAGCAATTGAGACTAATAGATAATAATATTGAGATAGATGTAGGATTAGCAAAAACTAAACCAATTGGTGTAGATACAGATGAAGATTATCTAGAAATAAAAAAAATTATGGAATATAAAAATTAAATTATGAAAATTGCTTATCAAGGTGTTGCAGGAAGCTACAGCGAAAGTTGTGCTAAAAAAATGTATCCAGAGAGTGAAACAATACCCTGCAAAACATTTGATGAATGCTTTGAAAGATCTAGTGAAGATAATTCAATTAAATCTTTAATTCCAGAATCAAATAAAACAACTGGAAATATTGGTGTCGAGTATTTAATCTTTAAATACAGATTAAATATTTATGCAGAGCATTTTTTTCCAATTAATCATAATCTTTTAGGCCTAAAAGATTCATATATAGAAGACATAAAAGAGGTTTACTCACATGCACAAGCATTAAGCCAATCTTCAAGTTTTATTAGGAAGAAAAAATTTATTGAAAATGTTAGAGCCGATACAGCTGGTTCAGCAAAATTTGTCTCAGAAACTAAAGACAGGTCTAAAGCTGCTATAGCTTCTAGTCTTAGTGCAGAAATATATGGTCTTAAAATTCTACAAGAAAATATCCAAGATGATAAAGATAACGTGACTAGATTTTTATTATTTGGGAAAGATATTTTTCAGCCAGATTTTTCTGATGATAATCATGTAACATCAATATTATTTAAGTTGAAAAATAAACCTGCTGCTCTTTATTCTGCACTGTCAGGATTTGCAATAAATGGAGTTGATATGAGTAAACTACAAAGTTTTCCTGAAAAGAACTCATTTTCCTCATATTTTTTTCTATGTGATATTGATGGACATATAGAATCTCCTAAAATCAAAAACTCACTTGAGGAATTGGGTCTACATTGCCAAGATATGCACGTTCTAGGTGTTTATAAATCAGATATATTTAGAAAAAAATAAATTTATAACTTTCTTGTAGAATAGAAATTTTTATTGATATAATAAAGTTGGAGGCCAACCAGGTGGTGTTACCACAAATCCCCCAGGATCGAAAGATAGCAAGGGTAGTGAGTATTTTCCAGGTTGGTTGGTCTCCTTAAAAATGACAGAAAATTCTAAAGTACTAGCTTTAAAATACAGACCTCAGGTATTTGAGGACTTAATCGGCCAAGAGGTTATTGCTGAAACAATTAAAAATTCAGTCATCTCCGATAAAGCTGCGAACGCATTTTTATTTACTGGTATTAGAGGTGTTGGAAAAACTACTTTTGCAAGAATAGTTGCTAAGGCATTAAATTGTGAGAATGGTGTTGAAAACCTTTGCAAAAAAGATTTTTGTGAACATTGTAATTCAATTGTTAACTCAAATCATATTGATGTTTTAGAGATGGATGCTGCAAGTAGGACCGGTGTTGATGATGTAAGAGAGCTTATTGAATTTTCAAGATATGGACCAACAACTGCTAACTATAAAATATTTATTATTGATGAAGTTCATATGTTAAGCAAACAAGCATTTAATGCACTTTTAAAAACTCTTGAGGAGCCACCAAAATATTTAAAATTTATTTTTGCAACAACCGAAATCAAAAAAATTCCTGTAACAGTAATATCGAGATGTCAACGTTTTGATCTCTCTAGAGTGAAATCTGAAGAGCTTTTTAATTATATAAAAATGATTAAAGACAAAGAAGGAGGTAAAGTTTCTGATGAAGCTTTAAAACTAATTGTTAAAATTTCAGAAGGATCAGTTAGAGATGCATTATCTTTATTAGATCGTGGACTTGTAGCCAATCAAAATGATGAGGAATTAAATCTAGATAAAGCACAAAGTATTTATGGATATTTTGATAAAAGTTCTCTGATAGAATTAATACTAAATCTGTTTAGTGGTGATGAAAAGAAAGTATTTGAGTTGTACAGAAAAATTTATGATTCTGGTGTAGATCCCAAAATTTTTTTGAATGATTTTCTTGAGGTTCTATATTACCTAAAAAATATTAATTTTATAAAATTAGACGGAAATAATTTTTCTTTAAATGATCAAGATTTTAGTAATCTTTCAACAATATCTGAAAACTTAGACTCAAAGGAAATAATCCTTTTTTGGCAATTTACACTTGATACAATTGAGGAAATTAACATAGTTTCAAATCCAAATTTATCAGTTGAAATGTTTCTTTTTAGATTAATGAGAATAAAAGGTTTTAAAGAGAAAGATGTTGAGGAAAGATTTACTGGAAAAAATCCTGATATTTTAATTAAAGAACCTGAAAAAAAAATTACAAGTAAAACAATTGATCAAATCAAAAATATTTCACAACAAGAAAAAATTGAACCAAATTTAAATAAAGATGAAGTAATTAACGAACTTAAAATAGGTTCATTTCAAAGTTTGATAAATCTGTGTACGGAAAGGAAAGAAGCTAAGATTAAATATGAGCTTGAAACTAATATAAATTTAGTTTCATTCTCTGAGGGTTTAATAGAAATATCTTTTAATGAAAACTTAGACAAAGACTTTATTAAAAATCTATCTAACAAGCTGTACGAATGGACATCCAAGAGATGGATTATCTCTCTATCAAAAAACCAAGGACAAATCTCAAAAAAAGAAAAAAATAAAATTGATGAAAAAAAAATATTTGATGATGTTAAAAAGTCTGAAGCATATAAAAAAGTGATCGAAGCATTTCCTGATGCAGAATTAATAAATGTTGAGTTGAAAGAGGATTAGAATGACAGATTTTTCAAAATTAATGGAAAAAGCCAAAGAAATTGAGAGCAAAATGAAAGAAAGCCAAGAAAACATTAAAAAGATCGAAGTTGAAGGTGTCTCGGGAGCTAATGATGTAAAGGTTACGTTAAATGGAGAGGGAACTATGATCTCAATTAAACTTAGTGAAAATGTTTTAAAAGAAGAAAAAGTAATACTAGAAGATCTTATTACTGCTGCTCATAATAACGCAAAATCGCAACTTAAATCAAAAACAGTAGAGGAAATTTCTAAGGCTTCAGGAAATTTTGGAATACCTGGATTTAAGTGGCCTTTATAATTTAAATGCAAAATATTCCTGAAATAGAAAATTTAATTAAACTAATATCTAAATTACCAGGGCTAGGACCGAAGTCTGCAAAAAGAATGATTTTGAAAATGATTAACAATCGTCAAGAATTATTAAAACCATTGGCTCAAAACTTAAGCGAAGTATTTAAAAATGTGATTAGATGTAAAATATGTGGAACTTTAAAATCAAATAATAGTCCATGTGATAATTGTGAAAATAAGAGTAAAAAATTTAACAAAATTTGTGTTGTAGAAAATATTTCAGATCAATGGGCAATAGAAAGTTCATCTATTTTTCAAGGTTACTTTCATATTCTTGGAGGAACACTTTCAAATAATAATAGTCAAAACAAAGAAGACCTGCTGATCAATTCCCTAGTAGAAAGAATAAGTAGGGATAATATAGATGAGGTAATTTTGGCAACAAGTGCTACTGTCGAGGGCCAAACTACTGCATTTTATATTCAGGATACTTTAAAAAAAACAAACATTAAGATTTCAAAACTAGCCCAAGGTTTACCAGTAGGTGGGGAAATTGAAAATTTAGACGACGGTACTCTAATATCTGCATTTAAAAACAGAAAAAAACTTGAGGCTTAATTAGCTTTTTTTAATTAATCTGTTTAAATGTAAGAGAGGTTCTGTATAGCCAGAAGGCTGTGACTTTCCATGAAAAATTAATTCACAAGCCGCTTTAAAAGCAATAGATTTATCATACTCTGGTGACATACTTTCGTAGTGAGAGTCATCTTCATTCTGTTTATCTACAACTTTTGCCATCTTTTTTAAAATTTCAAGAACCTGTCTATTCGAACATAAGCCATGATGAAGCCAATTCGCGATATGTTGAGATGAAATTCTCAAAGTTGCTCTATCTTCCATTAACCCAATATCATTTATATCAGGAACTTTGGAACAACCTATGCCTTGATCAATCCATCTGACTACATAACCCAAAATAGTTTGAGCAGAATTTGAAATTTCAGTATTAATTTCATCAACAGACCAATTAGGACGATTTGCTATCGGAATAGTAAGAAGATCAGATAATTTTGATGGCTCTCTTTTTAATATTTCTTTTTGTTTTTCAAATACATTTACTTCATGATAGTGCATAACATGTAATGCAGCAGCAGTTGGAGAAGGAACCCAAGCACAATTTGCGCCTGCATTGACATGTCCAATCTTTTGTTCCATCATTTCGTTCATTTTATCAGGCATGGCCCACATTCCTTTACCTATTTGGGCAACCCCTGAAAAACCACATTTTAAGCCTATATCTACATTATTATCCTCATAGGTTTTAATCCATTTAGACGCTTTCATATCTCCTTTTTTGATCATTGGTCCAGCTTCCATTGAAGTGTGCATCTCATCACCAGTTCTATCCAAAAATCCAGTGTTGATAAAAAATACTCTATCTTTAAGTGTTCTAATACATTCCTTAAGGTTTGCAGATGTTCTTCTTTCTTCATCCATAATTCCACACTTAATCGTGTTCTTTTCTATTTTTAAAACTTCTTCGACTTTTGTAAAAATTAAATTAGCGAATTCTGTCTCCTCTGGCCCATGCATTTTTGGTTTTACGATATAAATTGACCCTTCTCTTGAATTACCTTTTCTTTTTAAATCATGAATACAAGCTGCTGAAGTTATAAAAGCATCCATTATTCCCTCAGGAACTTCTGATCCATCATTTAAAGTGATTGCAGGGTTTGTCATTAGGTGTCCAACGTTTCTCACAAGTAAAAGACTTCTCCCGTGAAGTTTCAACTTTTCACCATTCAATGATATATAACTTCTATCTGGATTAAGTTTTCTTTCTAATTCTTTACCATTTTTTTCAAATATTGATTTTAAATTTCCTTTCATCAATCCCAGCCAATTTCTATAACAAGTTACTTTATCTTCAGCATCTACTGCGGCTACACTATCTTCATGATCACAAATTGTTGATACAGCAGACTCAACTATAATATCGCTTATACCAGCAGCATCTCTTGCAGCACTAAACGCTCTTGGGTTAATAATTATTTCAAGATGAAGATTATTATTTTTTAAGATTATAGCATTTGGTTTGGCCGCATCCCCTCTATGACCAATAAACTTCTCTAAATCTGATAAATTATGTTCTTTATTTTCCTTATATATTGTGAGTTTTTTATTATTTACTGCTAAACCAGTAATATCTTTCCAGTCAAGATCATTTATTAGAAAATATTTGTTCAAAAAGTTTCTAGTGTATTTAATTACTTCTTGTCCTCTTAAAGGATCATATTTTTCACTTCCACTTTCCTCAGACTCTATTATATTTGATCCATAAAGACTGTCATATAAGCTTACCCACCTTGCATTCGCAGCATTCAAGGTATATCTAGAGTTCATTATTGGAACTACTAATTGTGGTCCTGCTATATTAGATATTTCTTCATCTAAATTTTTAGTTGCTATTTTAAAATCTTCACCTTCTTTTTTTAAATAACCTATTTCTTCCAAAAAATTTTTATATTTATTATAGTCAATCTCGTGGTCTCTATTCTTTTTATGCCACAGATCTATTTCTTGTTGAAATGTTTCTCTGATTTCGAGTAATTTTTTATTTTTAGGTGCTAATTCATGTACCACTTTGTCAAAACCTTTCCAGAACTCGTCAGGACTAACATTAGTATCCAGTAGAAGCTCATTTTTGACAAAATCAGCTAGATCTTTTGCTACAGATAAGTTGTGGATTTTGATGTATTGCTCTCTCATAAATTAAAAAATCTTATAATAAATCGTCATTTTTACGCAATCAATATTACTTATTTTAACAATTTATCGCCTTTTTTTGTTTATAATACATACTATAAATGAAAAATTACCTAAATTTTGAGACAGATATTAAAAATCTTGAGGAGGAACTAGATAAACTAAAAGACCCCTATAATCAGGAGGGATTATCTGAAGTCGATACTTCAAGAATAAGCAAAGTTGAAGAAGAAATAAATGAAAAGTTAGAGAAAATTTATTCTAACTTAGATCCATGGCAGACAGCATTAGTTGCTCGTCATGAAGATAGACCTAAAGCAAAATTTTTTGTTGAAAATCTTTTTGATGACTTTATCCAACTTTCTGGAGATAGATATTATGGTGAAGACAAAGCTGTTATAGCTGGTTTTGCAAAATTTGATGGCAAATCTGTTTTAGTAATTGGTCAAGAAAAGGGATCAGATCTTAATAAAAGAATAGATCACAATTTTGGAATGATGAGACCAGAGGGTTACAGAAAAACAATTAGACTTATGGAGTTAGCTAACAAATTTAAAATTCCAATTATTTCTATTGTAGATACTCCAGGAGCATACCCAGGAGTTGGTGCAGAGGAAAGAGGTCAAGCTGAAGCAATAGCAAAATCTATTGAGTGCTCTATGAAGTTAACAGTCCCTACCATTGCGATAATAATTGGAGAGGGCGGATCTGGAGGAGCAATAGCTTTAGCATCATCTAATAAAGTAATTATGCTTCAAAACGCAATATACTCTGTAATTTCCCCGGAAGGATGTGCCACCATTTTATGGAGAGACCCAAAAAAAACTTTAGAAGCTGCAACTGCAATGAAAATGTCATCCAATGATCTTTTAAAATTAAATATAATTGATGAAATAATTCCAGAGCCAGTTGGAGGTGCTCATCGGGATAAAGATCTAATATTGGATAATGTAAGAGAATCATTAAAGAAAAATTTATATTTTTTTGAGAAAATGGATAAAGATGAAATTCTTACTCATAGAAAAAATAAATTTTTGTCAATTGGAAGAAATAAAGGATTTACAACACAATCAGAAGATGGAAACGGTCTATCTATGAAGGCAAGTGTATTAGAAAATATTAGTCAAAACTTAAAAAAGAATTCTAAAGTTTATTATGGTGTAACTGCTGGAATTTTATTGATATTATTTTTAAGCATTCTTTTATAAAGCTCCATGGCAATGTTTATATTTCTTTCCAGAATTACAAGGGCAGGGTTCATTTCTTCCAATCTTTTTTGTTGAAAGCTCATCAAATTTTTTACTTAAATTTTCATTGCTTTGTTCTTCTTGGCTATTTTCTATGAGCTTTAAATTAAACAAAATTGTAATTAAATCATACTTTAATTTACTTAATAAATTTTCAAAAAGTGTAAATGCCTCTTTCTTATATTCTACCAAAGGATCTCTTTGTCCATAAGATCTTAAACCAATAACTTGTCTTAATTGCTCTAAATATTGAATATGTAATTTCCAATTTTGATCAATTAGTTGTAAAAATATTCTTTTTTCTATTTCGTTATATTGCTCTTCATTTAGCATTTTTATTCTCTCTTCCCTTGAACTTTTAAATTTATTTTTTATTTTTTCTTCAAACGCTTTATTTTCAAGATTAACTAATTCATTAATTTCACTTTCTTCAAATGATTTACCAAATAAAGATTTTAATTGCATATGGATTTCATTTGATCTTGCATTAGCTAACTTTTTTGTTTTCTTAAGTTTTAAATCATCAATAATTTCATTTAGAAAATTTTCAGAATATTGCTTAGAATCTTTGTTTTCTATTACTTCATTTCTTTGTGAAAATATCACTTGTCTTTGATCGTTTAAAACATTGTCAAACTTCAAAAGAGTTTTTCTAATATCAAAATTTCTTGCCTCAACTTTTTGTTGTGCTCTTTCTAATGCTTTATTTATCCAAGGATGGTCTATACTTTCTCCATCTTTAAGTCCAAGTTTTTCAAGTATATTATTCATTGACTCAGACCCAAATATTCTCATTAAATCATCCTCTAAACTTACATAGAATATAGAACTACCTTCATCACCTTGTCTACCTGATCTTCCTCTTGCTTGATTATCTACTCTCCTACTTTCCATTCTTTCTGTACCAATAACAAACAATCCTCCCAATTTTTTTATTTCAGCTTTGTCACTTTCATCCTGGCCTCCCAATTTGATATCTACTCCTCTTCCAGAAATACTTGTCGTGATAATTATTGAATTTCTTTTTCCAGCATCTGCAATAATTTCAGCTTCTCTTTGGTGATTTTTTGCATTTAAAACTGTGTGTTTAATATTTTTTTTATCTAATAGATTTGAGAAGTGTTCAGATTTATTTATACTTGAAGTAAAAACTAATAAAGGCTGTCCTTTTGTATTACATTCTACAATCTTACTAATTATTGCTTTATCTTTTTCGTTACTTGTTCTAAATATTTGATCATTTGAGTCTTTTCTTATCATCTGCTTATTAGTAGGTATCGACACTACCGGTAGATTATAGATTTCAAAAAACTCTTCTGACTCTGTTAATGCTGTACCAGTGCATCCGGCTATTTTCTTGTAAAGTTTAAAGAAATTTTGGTAGGTAATTGATGCTAAAGTTTGATTTTCAGCATTAATTGTTAAATTTTCTTTTGCCTCTAGACTTTGATGAAGACCATCACCAAACCTTCTTCCTGGCAATTGTCTACCTGTTTGTTCATCAATTATTATTATCTGCCCATCTTTTACAATGTAATCTCTACCACTCTGAAAAAGATGGATGGCACGTAAAGATTGATTTACTAAGTGAACAATATGAAGGTTTTCTGGATCGTAAAAATTTTTATTTTTAAGTATTCGAGCATTTGAAAATATACTTTCAACATTATCTACACCTTTATTAGTTAATAAAATATTTCTATCTTTTTCATCTATTTCAAAATCCTCTTCTTTTAAGTTTTTCACAAGTTTATCAACAGCTATATATTGATTAGTTTTGTCTTCCGTTGCTCCTGAAATTATTAGAGGTGTTCTAGCCTCATCAATTAAGCAGGAGTCGATTTCATCAACAATCGCATAATTATGTTCTCTTTGAACCATAGTCTCTTTGGAAAATTTCATATTATCTCTTAAATAGTCGAAGCCTAATTCACTATTAGTAGAATAAGTTATATCTTTTGAATAATTTTCTTTTCTCTCCAAATCATCTTGCCCAGTATTAATATATCCACAAGTTAAACCTAAAAACTCATAAATCTTACCCATATTCTCGCTATCTCTCTTAGCTAAATAATCATTTACAGTTACTATATGGACACCTTTTTTTTCTAGAGCATTAAGGAAAGCAGCAAGAGCTATGGTTAATGTTTTACCTTCTCCAGTTTTCATTTCTGCAATTTTATTCTCATGGATTACAACACCACCAATTAGCTGAACATCAAAGTGTCTTTCATTTCTAATTCTTTTAGAGGCTTCTCTAACCATTGAGAAAGCATCAGGCAAAAGGTCATTTAGATTTTTACCATTTTTAATTTCTTTAATTAGTTGTTCGGTTTTTTTTGGAAACATCTCGTCAGATAAATTTTCTAAATCTTTTTCTAAAAGATTAATTTTATTGACAATTTGTTGAATTCGGCCCAGTTCCTTTTCATTTCCGCTTTTAATAAGCTTTGAAAATATATTAAGTGGGTTGAACATTTTGATATAAATTAAATATTAGAAATATATAGTAATTAATTAATTATTTTAAATATCATGAAATTTAACATAAACAATTTTATAAATACCAGCAGTCAAAGCTCTAAAATTGTTGATTTTCAGGATTTAGATCATATTGATGGAGTTTCAATTTCTGCAGTCAGTGCTGGCTTATATAAATTTAAGAGAGATGAATTAGTTTTATTTTATTTTAGGGATGGTGCTAATCATGCCTCTGTATATACCCAATCAAAGTTAATATCAGAAAATCTAAAATGGAATAAAAAAATTAAAGCAAAAAAAATATTTGCATTATTAGTTAATACTAGAAATGCCAATGCATTAACAGGTCCAGAAGGCTATAACGCATTGAAGAAAATTTCTTTAGACTTATCCTCTAAATTAACTGTGATACAGAAAAGAGATGAAGATACTCCAAAACAAATTTCTTCAAAAGAAATACTTTTTGGTTGCACAGGTACTATAGGAGAGAAATTTCCATATGAAAAAATTAAAACATCATTAACAGAATTAGTTGAAAAAATAAAATATACTCAAAATAAATTAATCTGGATGAAAGCTGCAATGGGTATAATCACAACAGATTTAAAACCCAAAGTATCAATGACCGAAACAAAAATTGGTTCATCAACAATTAAAATTTATGGAATTGCAAAAGGCTCAGGCATGATTTATCCAAATATGGCAACCACATTGGCCTATATATTTACTGATGCAACTTTATCCTCGTCAGTTTTAAATGGTGTCTTAAAAAACAATATAAAGACAACATTCAATGCAATTTCATGTGATGGTGACACAAGTACAAATGATATGGTTTCTTTATTTTCAACAAGCAAAGTTAATAATTCAGAAATTAAAAAATATAGTGATAGTAAACTTAAAAATTTTAACAAGGCAGTTCATGAAGTTTTATTAAATTTAGCTAAGCAAATTGTTTCTGATGGAGAGGGAGCTTCTAAATTTATTTCTATTAATTGTATTAATTGTAGAACTGAAAAAGATGCAAAAAATATATCTTTTAAAATAGCAAACTCACTATTAGTTAAGACAGCAATTGCGGGAGAAGATCCAAACTGGGGGAGAGTAGCTATGGCAATCGGAAACAGTGACACAAAAATTAACGAACAAAAATTATCTATTTCTTTTGGACCACATAAAATTTATCACAAGGGATCTTTATACAAATCTTATGATGAAGAAAAAATTATGGAATACATGAAAGGTAAATCAATTGAAATTGAAGTTGATATTGGTCAGGGAATTAAAAAATTTAAATCGTATACTATGGATTTAACAAAAAAATACATTGAAATTAATGCAGATTACAGAACTTAGCTATATTGAATTTTATAGGTTAATATTTAGATAACAAGTATGATCAAGTATTTACTTAAATGCAAAGATTGTAGGCAAGAATTTGAAAGCTGGTTTAGTACTTCTGATGAATATGATAGATTGCTAAAATTAAAATTTTTAAATTGTCAATCATGTGAGTCAATAAATGTTGAAAAGTCATTAATGTCCCCAAATTTATTGAATACTAAGAAAAAAGAAAATTTAAAAGAAATTAAAAAATATAAAGAGGTTAGAAAAAAACTTTCCGATTACAAAAAATTTATAAAAGACAACTTTGAGTATGTGGGAGAAAATTTTACCTATAAAGCAAGAACAATTCATTATGACAAAAAGAAACCAAAAAAAGGTATTTATGGCAGTGCTTCACTTAAAGATGTTAAGGAATTAAGAGAAGAAGGAATAGAAACTGATATTATACCCTGGATTGACGAGGATAAAAATTAAACTTTTTTGAATTCTGAAATATAATTTACAGATTTGTCAGATGTAACAGACCATTTATTTAAGATAGGATTAAAAGTCATTCCATTAATTTTTTTTAATTTTAAAGAATTTTTTTTACAAATATCTGTTAAATACTCTGGTTTAACAAATTTCTCCCAATCGTGAGTACCTATTGGAAGCCACTTTAAAACATATTCGGCTCCAACAATTGCAAATAAATAAGATTTAAGTGTTTTATTTAAGGTAGCAATGAACATCACACCAGATTTTTTTAAAAACTTTGAACTTTCCTTAATGAAAAAATCCACATCTTCAACATGTTCAACAATCTCCATATTTAAAATGATATCAAATTTTTTCTTAATTTTTAAATTTTCTGGAGAGGAATTATAATATTTAATTTTAAGTTTACTTTTTTTTAAATGATGCATAGCTACTTGTATATTTTTAAAAGAAGCATCTATACCAACAACATCCGCTCCAAGTCTAGCCATAGGTTCTGACAGTAATCCACCGCCACATCCAATATCTAAAACACTTAAGCCTTTAAAGGGCTCATGTTCTTTTTTGATTTTAAACTCAGATAAAATTGTATCTCTTATGTATTTTATTCTGATAGGGTTGAATTTATGTAATGGCTTAAATTTTCCAGTAGGATCCCACCATTCCTCGGCTATTTTTGAAAATTTTTCTATTTCTTTTTTATTTATTGTGTTATTTTTCATTGTTTATTGACATTACAATCAAGATGTATTTTATCAATATATTTTAATTTTTATTAAAAGAATTTATCAATGAAAATAATTGTATTAAAATTTGGAGGCACCTCAGTTGGTACAACTAATAGAGTTAAAAAAGTTGCAAATATTATTGCTAAATATAAAAAAAATTACAATGTAATTGTGCTTTCTTCTGCAATGAGTGGTGTGACAAATAATTTAATCAATTTATCCAAAAAAATTAGCAAAAATTTTTCAGATTCTGAATATGATGTGTTAGTTTCGTCAGGAGAACAAGTGTCCTGTGCACTAATTTCGGGAGAATTGATTAATAAAGGCTTCAATTCAAGATCTTGGATGTCATGGCAAATCCCTATCAACACAGAGGGAAAGTATAAATTTTCAAGAATTAGTAAAATTAACAAAAGCCAAATTGTGAGTTATTTAAAAAAAGGAGGGATCCCCATAATCACAGGATTTCAAGGAATTAATAACAAAAATAGAATTACCACTATTGGAAGGGGTGGCACAGATGCAAGCGCAATAATGTTTGCGAAGTTTTTTAATGCTGAAAAATGTATAATATACACAGATGTGGATGGTGTTTATTCTACTGATCCAAATAAACTCAAAGCAGCTAAAAAAATAAAAGTTATTTCTTATGAGGAAATGCTAGAAATGGCCTCTCTTGGTGCTAAAGTTATGCAACCTCACTCAATTCAAGATGCAAGATTGAATAGGGTAAATATAGAGGTGAGATCTTCTTTTACAGATAATGAAGGCACTTTAATAACAAAAAGAAAGAATATAATTAATAATAAAATTATAACTGGTATTTCAAATACAACTAATGATGCCAAAGTTACCCTTTTAGGTATAAGAGATAAGCCAGGTATTGCAGCATCAATTTTTAAACCTCTATCTGAAAATTCTATAAATGTTGATATGGTAGTACAAAATATTTCTGCCAACGGTAAAGAAACTGACTTAACTTTCACCATAAAATCAGATGATTTAAGTAAAACAAGAAAAATTGTTTTGCGAAATAAAAAAATAAATTTTAGAGATTTGATATTTGATAGAAATGTATCAAAAGTGTCTATAATAGGAGTTGGAATGGTTACTACTCCTGGGGTTACTTATAGAATGTTTCAATCACTTGCTAAGCAAAAAATAAACATTCAAGTAATATCTACTTCAGAAATAAAAATTTCTGTGTTGATAGATAAAAAAAATATACGAAAAGCTATATCTGCTCTTCACAAAGAATTTAAATTAAATAAATAATTTATGAACATAAGACCATTTAGAGAAATAAAAAGAAGAAAAACAAAAGAAATTAATGTTGGTAGCGTCAAAGTTGGAGGAGATAATCCAATTTCTGTTCAATCAATGACTAATACGTTAACTAAAGATGTTAAAAAAACTGTAAAACAAATTGAACAAATTGAAGAAGCAGGAGCTGATATCGTAAGGGTATCGTGTCCAGACGAAGACTCAACGAAAGCTCTTAAAGATATTATTAAAAACACTTCTATTCCAATAGTTGCCGATATTCATTTTCACTACAAGAGGGCAATAGAGGCAGCAGAGAGTGGAGCTGCTTGTCTTAGAATCAACCCTGGAAATATTGGAGATAAAAGAAAAATAAAAGAAGTAATTTCTGCTGCAAAAAATAACAATTGTTCAATAAGAATTGGTGTTAATGCTGGATCTCTAGAAAAAGATTTATTAGAAAAGTATAAAGAACCTTGTCCAGAAGCTCTGGTAGAGAGTGCATTAAGAAATATTAGTATTGTTGAAGAATTTGACTTTAATGAATTTAAAGTGAGCGTCAAATCCTCTGATGTATTTTTATCTATTGAAGCTTATAAACAACTTTCTAAAGTTACTGATTATCCACTACATCTAGGTATCACAGAGGCGGGAACGTTTTTGCCTGGTAGTATAAAATCTTCTATTGGATTTGGATCACTTCTAATGAGCGGTATTGGAGATACTGTAAGAGTTTCATTATCTGACGATCCGGTAGAGGAGATAAGAGTTGGAAATGAAATTCTTAAATCACTTAATTTACGAAATAGAGGGGTAAAAATTATTTCTTGTCCATCTTGTGCTAGACAAGCTTTTAATGTAATCGAAACTGTTAAAAAGTTAGAAGATAGACTCTCTCATATAAAAACTCCTATTTCTTTGTCTATAATTGGATGTGTAGTGAATGGACCTGGTGAGGCAGCACAAACAGATATAGGTATTACTGGGGGTGGAAGGGGCAACAACATGCTTTATTTAAATGGAGTTGAAAGTGAAAAAATATCGAGTGATGAGATGATTTCCAAGGTAGTACGATTGGTTGAAGAAAAAGCAGAAGAAATCGAAAAAGCCAAATAATGGTACCTTTATCAAAAGTTCAAGATTTAATAGCAAAACATTCCAAATTGGAAAAAGAACTATCCTCACAAATAATTGATAAAAAATCTTTTGCAGAAAAGTCAAAAGAATACTCTGACTTAAGTGAAATTATTACAGAAGCAGTTTCTTATTTTAATTTTCAGAAAAACAAAGATGAATTGGAAAATTTAATTAATGATAATGAAGCAGACAAAGAGATGAAGGATTTGGCTTTAAGCGAATTAAATGAGCTTGAAAAAAATAAGGAAAGTAATGAAAAAAAAATTAAATTATTTTTGCTACCCAAAGATGAAGCAGACGCAAAAAATGCTATGATAGAAATAAGAGCTGGCACAGGAGGATTAGAAGCTAGTTTATTTGCATCTGACTTATTTAAGATGTATGAAAAAGTAAGTCACAAAAAAAAATGGCTAATGGAGGTCATATCTATCTCTAAAAGTGATGCCGGTGGACTAAAAGAGGTTATTGCATCTATAAAAGGTAAAAATATTTATTCTTCATTAAAATATGAAAGTGGAGTTCATAGAGTCCAAAGAGTTCCTGATACTGAAACCCAAGGAAGAGTTCATACGTCTGCTGCCACAGTTGCAGTAATGCCAGAAGCTGAAGAGGTTGATGTTAAAATAGAAGAAAAGGATTTAAGAATTGATGTATTTAGAAGTAGTGGTCCAGGTGGTCAAAGTGTAAATACAACAGATTCTGCAGTTAGGATTACACATATACCATCAGGAATAGTTGTTAGTCAACAAGATGAAAAATCTCAAATAAGAAATAAAGAAAAAGGATTAAAAATCCTAAGATCAAGAATTTATGAGTTAGAAAGACAAAAAAGAGATGAAGAAAGATCAAAAGATAGAAAAAGTAAAATTGGTACAGGAGACAGATCAGAGAGAATTAGAACATATAATTTTCCACAAGGAAGAGTAACAGACCACAGGATAAATTTAACATTACATAAATTATCTGAATTTATGGAAGGCGAAATATTCGACGAGATGATTGAAAACTTAGTGATTCAGGCTCAAGAAAATGAACTTAGTAATATTTAAATATGAATTACAATCAAATTTTAAAAAAAGGTGAGATTTTTTTAAAGAAAAAAAAAATTAAAAATTCATATCTTGATGTTGAATTAATCCTATCAAAAGTAGTGAATAGAAAAAGAGAAGAAATAATAATAAATACAAATAATAGATTAAAAAATACAGATATAATAAAATTTAAAAATTATTTATTTAGAAGATATCAAAATGAACCAATGGCATATATTCTTGGTTATAAACATTTTTGGAAACATAAATTTTTAACAAATAAATCTGTTTTAATTCCAAGGCCAGACACTGAATTGGCTATAGAAGAAGCTTTGAAATATTTACCAATTGATAAGTCAAAAAAAATTTTAGATGTTGGAACCGGGTCTGGTTGCATTGTAGTTTCTTTATTAAAAGAAAGGCCAAAATGTAAAGCAACAGCTATTGATATATCTATAAAAGCCTTAAATGTTGCAAAAACTAATGCAAAATTACATCATTTAAAAAATAAAATTAATTTTGTAAATATCGATATTGACAAATATAAATC
>CABZDY010000004.1 GCA_902524635.1 uncultured Pelagibacteraceae bacterium | reverse complement strand
TTTCTGCATTAGGTTTCTCAATTTTTTCTGTTTCACTTAGATGGAGAAAAGAAACACCAAAATTTACTACTGTAGCCTTTGCGGGGTTTTTCTGTTTCATATTTTCTGCTGTAATGCTGATGTCGAACGATGCTAATTTTTTATCTACTGGAAAAAATGAAGCCTTATTTGCTACTCATGGAACTCTAGTATGTATGGGTTTGATTTTGTATTCAATTGGATCAAAAAATATTCCAGCAGCTGATCTAACTTTACTATCACTTACTGAGGTAATCGGTGGAATATTCTGGGTGTGGTTACCATGGATGGGAATTAATGAAGTCCCATCTACGAATACTATTATTGGTGGATTTTTTATTTTTATGTCAATTTTTTACTACAGCCTCATCATGCAGTCTAATAGAAGATTTATAGGTTTAAATTGAAATGAATAATGAAAAAGTAATTGTTAATAGTTGGAATGAATGGGATCCATTGAAACATGTAATAGTAGGTAAAGCAGATGGCACTTGTATACCTGCTCCTGAGCCAGCATTAGATGCCAAAGTTCCTGAAGACAGCGATATGAGAGGAAAATTTGGTCCAAGAACTAAAGATACTGTAGATAAAGCAAATCAGCTTTTAGATGATTTCTCAAACATATTAAAAAAAAGAGGGATTAAAGTTGATAGACCAGATCCAATTGATTTTAATCAAAAAACATCTACACCAGATTGGCAGTCGGAGACAATGTTTGGTTGCATGCCACCCAGAGATGTTTTGTTAACTGTCGGTAATGAAATTTTAGAGGCTACAATGAGTTATCGTTGTCGATGGTTTGAATATCTATGTTACCGACCACTTTTAAAACAATATTATAATTCAGATCCAAATATGAGACACGAATCTGCTCCTAAACCTAGATTAACAGATAAGGATTACAGAGAAGATTACTTATCAGATAAAATAGGAATTCAAAAAAGACTGGAATGGACAGAAAATAAATATTTTGTAACCACTGAAGAAGAGCCATTATTTGACGCTGCTGACGTTCTAAGATTTGGTAAAGATTTAGTAGTGCAACATGGTTTTACAACAAATTTAAAAGGAATTGATTGGTTAAAAAGACATTATAAAGATCACAGGGTTCATGCTGTTAATTTTCCAGGTGATCCTTATCCAATTCATATAGATGCAACTTTTACACCTATCAAAGAGGGTTTAATAATTAATAATCCTCAAAGAAGGCTTCCTAAAGAGCAAAGAAAATTATTTGAAAATAACGGTTGGGAAATTATTGATAGCGCTCAACCTGCACACAATGAACCTCCGCCACTATGTTACTCTTCAACATGGTTATCAATGAATGTTTTAGTTTTAGATCCTAAAACTGTATGTGTAGAAAAAAGTGAAGTATACCAAGCAGAACAACTAGATAAATTAGGCATGGAGGTTGTTCCTGTTGAGCTTAGAGACGCTTATGCATTTGGAGGTGGATTACATTGTTGTACAGCAGATGTTTATAGAGAAGGTGAATTAAAAGATTATTTTCCACAGCAATAATTGTGACTCAGATAAAAACAAAAAGAGAAAGAGTAAAATTTGCTTCAGATAACGTTACAGGTGCGTGTCCAGAAGTCTTAAATGCAATTCTTAAAGCTAATGAGGATGACAAAACTCCATATGGTAATGATGAGATGTCGAAAAACTTACAAAACAAATTTTCAGAAATATTTGAAAAAGAAGTTATAGTATTTCCAACAGCATCAGGAACAGCAGCTAATGCTTTAGCTTTATCAACGATGACTCCTTCTTTTGGAAATATCTATTGCCATAGACTTTCCCATATAAATGTAGATGAATGTGGAGCACCCGAATTTTATACTGGAGGTGCAAAGTTAGTTAATCTGGACGGTAATAATGGAAAAATAATAGCAGAAGAACTAGATAGAAACATCTCTGGAAAAGGTGTAGTACATCATACTCAACCCTCATCAGTAAGTATTACCCAATTATGTGAAACAGGTGTTGCTTACAATTTAGATGAAATAAAAAAAATATCAGAGATTACTCATAAAAACGATCTAAATATTCATATGGATGGTGCAAGATTTGCAAATGCGTTAGTTTCATTAAACTGTACTCCAGCAGAAATGACATGGAAGTCTGGAATTGATGTACTGTCATTTGGAGCAACTAAAAATGGATGCCTAGCAGCAGAAGCCATTATTTTTTTTAAACCAGAGTTAGTTGGAAATTTAGCTTTTTTAATGAAAAGAGCAGGGCATTTACTATCAAAGATGCGTTTTGTATCAGCTCAATTAGATGCTTATATCTCAAATGAGGTTTGGTTAAAAAATGCAAAGCATGCAAATGCTATGGGTAAAAAATTAAGCCAAGGTTTACTGAAACACAAAAATATTGAATTAGCTTACCCAACAGATGCAAATGAAGTTTTTGTCAAAATACCGAAAAATATAATTGATCAATTTAATTCACATGGTTACAAAATTAACGATGATGAGTGGGAAGATAAAGCTGTTCGATTAGTTGCTGCCTGGAATACTCATCCCGATGATGTAGAATCGTTTTTAAATATAATTAAATCTTAATTTAGCTAGGATATTCTTTAAGGAAATTTATATAATTTACTATTTCATCAAATTTTTCATTCTCAATATCTTTGTAACTTGCATTGAATTTGCTCTTTACGCAAATTGCTACATGAGCATAAGGATTTCTGCCTTTAGGATGATTAGGATGATCTGGAAGTTGTCCTTGTAAATAATCGCCAGCTTCCTGAATAATTTTCCAGAGTTTACTTGCGTTTTCTTTGTTCATACAATCTAAATTCTTGTTTTATCTCCAAATGTTCTAGTTTGGGGACTAGTATCCTATAAAATCCTATTTACCGAGGATGATATTATTAACTTCAAATTTTACTCTTTGATCATAACAATCTCTACATTTTAATTTATCTTTTTTATCAGAAGTTTGATTATTTGGTTTAGATTGAAAGATATGTTTGTTAGAACATTTAAACCATAGTTTTACTTTTGAACCATAAGTAATAGTTTTAAGATCTATATTTTTAATTTTATCTTTAAGGATGTGGCTAAATATTATAGGAAATTTTTTTTGAAAACTGTTTTTTTTATTAAACTTAGCAAGTCTAGTAATTTCTGACTGATTTTCCCTGTAACATAAAGAGCAATTATGTCTTTCGCCTATCGTTCTATCATATACAGAAGCTTGCCATTTGTGATTATGTTTTTCACAAAACCACCATGCGTACATTTTGCTCGTAATAGGCACATTTTCAGCTTTTATTTTATTCTCAAATTCTAAAAATTCTTTAGTTAAAATGGGAAATTTCTTTTTGAGAGAGCCTTTTTCTTTAATTATCTTTTTAACTCTCTTAATAACCCCTCTTTTATTACCACATTGTTTACACCCTTGACCATTGGTTCTGTTTAATATTGATTGAGTAAATGATTTTCCACAATTTGAACATAACCAACTTACTTTCTGATTTGATCCAGTTGTAAACATACTTGGTTGTAAAGGAAAATTTTTTTTATAATCCCATTCTAGTGAAATTTCAGGTTTTAATATCTCAAAACTTTTTTCTGGTGGAGGTCCAGGCAGAAAACTACATATTCTTCTATACTCCTCATCATTAAAAAAATTATTCTTTAATAATCTTTTTTTAACTTCGAAAGTTTCTTTTTTGTTTAATAATTTTGTATTCAAAAGAATTTTATAAATTTTTTGAAGATCATTTATTTTAATTTCTGAAGTATCAACAAAAAAATCTAAAGAAGATAATTTGCTTTTTAAACCAACATCTCTAAGTCTTATAATATTAATATTTCTTTTTTTAAAAAAAATATTTTTTTTTATATCACTTTTTTCTTTGTTACTGTGATAGTGGCCATCAATTTCAAAAGCGATTTTTTGATTAGGTAAGTAAATATCTAATTGTCTTTTTTCCAAATAAAATGACCATTTTACATTATTTATTATATTTACTAATTCAGAATATATTCTTATTTCGGCTCTAGAGGTTTTGAAATTATTACAATCAGGACAATTAGTTTTGCCGATTAATCTGTTTGATGGTTTTGCTTCCCATGAATGACCTTTGCTACAAAGCCACCAAACCTTTTTAGATGAATAAGGTGAAATATTTTCTGGTTTAATTTCATTTTTTTTATAATCCCATTCTTTCATTATTTCGGGACTCATATCTTTAAGAGAACCTCTTTTTTTAATTAATGAGATAGCTAAATTATTTCCACTGATTTTATGTGCACACTTTTCACAATTTCTATATTTTTGATTTTTATTAGATGGTTTTAAACGAATTCTAAGAGCAGCTTTCCACTTGTGTCCACATTTACTACAAATCCATTTTAATTTGTCTCTTGATGTATTTGGAATCTGATCAGGCTTTAACGGATTAGATTTATCATATTCATTTACCAAATATGGATGATCAGCAAGGGAGCCTTTTTGTTGAATTTGAATTTTTTTATTATTTTTTTTTGAAAATATTTTTCTACAATTTAAGCAGCCTTTATTCCAAACATAATAAGCAGTCGCTTTTGTAGAATAATTACAAATATTACATTTATAAAAAATCTTTTTATTACTTCTTGTATATTTAGATTTTAAGGTAATATTAATTTTTTTAAGTCTTTTTTTTACGTCTTTTTCTGTTAATTGATTTACTATCATTAATTAATTATTCTAACATAATCAGTTTTTTTTTCAGTTTGATTTATCTCTAAATGTTCTAGTTTGGGGACTAGTTTGTTACTTAAATTAATGAGTCTTTAGATGAATTATCTTTAATTAAATTTTAATTATCCGCGTAACTAGTGTGAGGTAGTGTGAGGTAGTGTCAGGTAGGGTGTACCACTAGCACCGTAAATAATCGCCAGCTTCCACAATCAAAGTCCAGAGTTTACGCCGATTTACTTCCGTCATAACTATACACCTTTGATTTATCTCGAAATGATCTAGTCTATGATCTAGTTACATTATTTTCTCAAGTTTCCAAGCTTCATCTTTAGCATTAAACTTTGCGTTCCAGTCTTTAGATCTTTGATCTTCAAATAAGGCATAAAATTTTTCTTCATCAGTAACATTTGCAATAAAAATCATTTTACCTTCACGGATGTGTGCCCATTCAAATGATGACGTGCATTTTGCAAGATCATCTTTAAATATACTGTATAATTCATCTGCATCTTTTTTAGTTCCATCATATGTTGTTGTTCCAACAAAGTTCATAGTTTTTCCTTTCTTTAATTAATTAAATTAATATAGGCAAAACAAATTCCTAATCAATATGATTTTCAACGAATTTGTTTCAACTTGCTTTAGTTTGGGACTAGTTTCTATATAAAATCCTACAACACAGAACCATAATCTCTAAAAGTTCTTTCATTCAAAATCCACCTCGCCAATTATTTTTAGATTTGAAGTCTTTCTCTTCTTGTTTGGAGGTAGGTCTAAATAAATAAAAACCTACGACAACAATAACGAATATACCTAAAACAATTTCATTCATGCAAGTAGCTAAGATTTAATTTTATAACCTTTTTTGAGTAAAACAGATACGACTGTTACACAAATTATTAAAAAAAATACCATTGAGCTAATACTGATCCAAATATTGAAATCAGAAACTCCATAGAACGCAAATCTTAAACCATTAATTAAATATACTACTGGATTAAAATAAGTAACGGTTTGCCAGAACTCTGGTAACATATCTAAAGAATATAAACTTCCCCCCAGGAAAACCATAGGTGTAACCACTAGTGTTGGAATAATTGACATTTGTTCAAAGTTAGAACTCATCAAGCCAATTAAAAAACCAAATAAAGCAAAGGTAAAAGCCACTAGAACTAATAAAAAAACCATTAACAATGGATATATCACTTGAACTTCTACAAAAAAAGTAGCTGTAATAAAAATTACTACACCTACTAATAAAGTTTTAGTCGCGCCTGCTCCAACGAATGCAAGGACAATTTCAAATGTAGAAATTGGAGCTGCTAAAATCTCATACATGGTTCCGTTAAATTTTGGAAAAAAAATACCAAATGAAGTGTTACTAATTGATTGGGTAAGCAACGTAAGCATTAATAGACCTGGAACAATAAAAGATCCATAACTGATACCATCAATATTCTCCACATAACCTCCTATCACTGAACCAAAAACGATAAAGTATAAAGAGGTTGAAAGCACTGGTGAAAAAAGAGATTGCAACAAAGTTCTTTTAAAACGATCCATTTCATGAAGATACATGGCTCTAAATGCATAATAATTAAATTTCATTATTCTCCTTTACTAAATTAACAAATATTTTCTCTAAAGTAGTTTGTTCAGTTTTTAAATCCTGCAGCTTTAAACCTGCATCTTTTAAATCTTTAAGTAAGTTAGTTATCCCAGTGCTTTCTGAATTAACATCATAAGTGTATTCTACTGTTTTGTTATCTTTACCTATTTCTAAATTATATTTACCTAAACTATCAGGGATTTCACTAATTTCACTTTGAAGATTTACACTTAACTTTTTCTGACCCATCTTTTTTAATAATTCTTTTGTTTCATCAATAACAATTATTTCCCCCTGATTAATAACTGCTACCCTATCTGCTATTGTTTCTGCTTCTTCAATATAATGGGTGGTTAGAATAATTGTTACTCCAGTTTTTCTTAAATCTTCAACTACTTTCCACATATCTCTTCTTAACTCAACATCAACTCCTGCTGTCGGTTCGTCTAAAAATAATATTGAAGGTTCATGAGATAAAGCTTTTGCAATTAAAACTCTTCTCTTCATTCCACCAGATAGTTGTCTTAACCTTAGATCTTTTTTATCCCACATACTTAAATCTTTTAAAATTTTTTCTATATGTTTTGGGTTAGGTTTTTTCCCATTTAACCCTCTTGAATAAGAGACATTGTTAAAAACAGTTTCAAATAATTCTAATGTTAACTCTTGAGGGACTAATCCAATTCTTGAACGTGTCTCTCGATAATCTTCAATAATATCAAAATTTTCAACAGTTACTTTTCCTGAGGAAGGTGTAACAATACCACATATAATACTGATTAAAGTTGTCTTGCCTGCACCATTTGGTCCTAGTAGAGCTATAATCTCTCCTTTTTTTATTTCTAAGTTAACTTTTTTTAAAGCTTCAAATCCGTTATCGTAAGCTTTTGAAAGATTGTTAATAGATATTTGATTAGTAGACATGTAATTTGTTGATATATAGAGACATTTTACTCAATTACAATGTCTAGCCTACAAACTTAAAATTGAATTAATCTCTAAAGTTTATAAATTCAATTGGAAGCCCTATATCTATAGCTTCTATTGCAGATATTGCTTCTTGAAGATCATCTCTTTTTTTTCCTTGCGCTCTTAATTCTTCGCCTTGAATTTTAATTTGGATTTTAAGTTTTAGTTTTTTCACATCAGCAATAATCTTCTTAGCATTTTCTTGGCTAATACCCTCTGCTAATTCACTAACTTGCCTGATAGTTCCGCCTGCTGCACCTTCTGAATTTTTAACCTTTATTACCCTTGGATCTACTTTTCTTCTTATAAGATGAACTTGTAGCAATTCATTTACTTGTTTTAATTTTAGTTCATCTGGTACTAAAGTAGTTATTACTTTATCTTTTCTTTCAATTGAAATATTAAGTCCCTTAAAATCATATCTGTTAGCAATTTCTCTTAAACAATTAGCAAGAGCATTGTCAAATTCTTGATAATTAATTTTACTTATTACATCAAATGAAGGCATAATTTTTAATATTCTATACAATATTACATTTTTTTATGAGAACAACCTTCTTTAATCATTGTTATAATTTTTAAAATTTTAGTATATTTTAATTTTAAATGTCCAAAGGTAAAATTAAAATTCATATAAGAAATAATCACTGGAAAAAAGGTTCTTTGCCTTGTGATTTAGAAGGTGAAAAAAATAGTAGTGTTCCAAAAGAATTATTTGAAAATTTTCTCAATAAACACCCAAAGATAAAACATAAGGTTTCATACATAGTTGAGTGGGATGATGATAATTGGAAATCTTCAATGAAAGATGCAGATATTTTGCTTACATGGAATTTTCCAACAAAAAATCTAAGTAAAATTGCACCAAATTTAAAATGGATACATATTGTGTCGGCGGGTGTTAATCATCTTTATCCATTTAATTGGCTTAAAAAAGATATAATTTTAACAAATAGTAGTGGAATACATTCAAAAAAAGCAGGTGAATTTGGATTAATGAGTGTTTTGATGCTTCAAAACCATATGACAAGAATAATTACTAATCAAAAAAAAAAAGAGTTTGTAACTTTATTAAGTAACCCAATTGATAGTAAAAAAGTTGTAGTGGTAGGCACTGGATCATTAGGTGGGTCAATGATTAAACATATAAGATCATTAGGAGCTAAAGTTATTGGAGTTAATAGAAGGGGTAGAGTAGTTGAAGGTTGTTCAAAAGTTATAACATTTGATAGGATTGATGAAGTCCTACCTGAGGCTGATTTTCTTTATTTAGCTGTTCCTGAAACAAACGAAACAAAAGGATTAATAAATCAGAAAAGATTAGATGTTCTTAAAGCTACGTGTGGAATTGTTAATATTGGCCGTGAATCTGTGATGGATTATGAGCATCTAAGAAAAAAATTAAAAAAAAATGAAATTGCTGGAGCTATTTTAGATGTTTTTTCAGAGGAGCCCATAGACAGAAATTCTAAATTTTGGGATACTCCAAATTTAGTAATTACACCTCATATATCTTCAGATAGCAAAGGAAATTATATTGAAATGGTTTTAGAAAAGTTTTTTCAGAATTTAATACTATTTATTGATAAAAAGGATTTAAATAATCAAGTTGATCCTAAATTAGGTTATTGATTATTTTGGTAACCAGGAACTGTACAAAGGATTGTCATTTGTAATTGGAAGTTTGATACTTTTGTTTTGTCTTGATGAACTGTAAACAGCTGTTACAAATTCTAAAGATTTTCTAGCATCCAATAAAGTTACTTCATCACTTACTTTTCCATCAAGTTTGTTGGCTATTTCATCAAACATTCCTGCGTACCATGATTTAGGTTTTTCGACTTTTGACAATACTTCTTCAATTTGACTTTTTGAAATAGGAGCTCTTGGTAAAAATACCCATTCATCGTCAGCTGGATTATAAGGTTTATCTGGAGATGCTCCCGATTCTACTGTCAGCCCATCAAAACAGAATTTTAGTCTACTGGTATTATTTGCTGCACCTAGGGTGATAGAGCTAGTGACCAATGTTCCATCTTCCATTTCAATTGATAAAGACGCACAGTCTTCGACCTCAATATCATTTACTCTTGTTGTTAATTTTGCAAATACATTTGAAACTGGTCCTAGTATCATACTCACCAAGTCATGAATATGTATAGCATGACTTAATATTGCCCCACCTTGTTCACCGTCCCAAGTACCTCTCCAAGGTTTTGAATAATAATCTTTTCCTCTATTCCAATGAGTTTCTAATGAGGCGATTAAAGGTTTTCCAGCAAGTCCTGACCTAATTAGTGCTTTAAATTTAGAAAATCCTAATCCATACCTATATTGGAATACAGGAAAGATTATCTTTCCTGTTTCTTTACTAATATTTTCTAATTCATCAATTTCTTTAAGGCTTGAAACCAATGGTTTTTCACAAATTACATGTTTTCCTGCTTCTAGAGATTTTTTGCACACCGAAAAGTGTAAATGGGGCGGGAGACAAATATCTATTATATCTATTTCCTTTACTTTTAACACATCATCAAAGTTTAATGACATTTTAGTATCATTATTTGACGCCAAGATTTTATCTATTGCATCTCTTGTTAAACCACACAATGTATGAACACTAAATCGGTCTGATACTTTTTGAAAGTCTTCAAAATGTTTAGCTCCTATATTAGTTCCTATTATTGCTACCTGATATTTTTTCATTTTTTTTCTGCTAATTCTTGAGCTTTAATTGCTAGTTCCATTGATAAGTAAGTAAGTTCTTGCGAACAAGCAGTATCAGTTCTATTCAAAACATCTTGAATTAAATTAGCAAAGTAGGTGAGCTTAACATTTGAACAGTCAATATGTTTAACCTCATCATTATTTGCTAAAAAAAGGTGATTTCCCTTTTCAGATTTTGCTAAATCTGTGTATTTTCTAATTTCAATAAAACCTTTATCACCCAGGATAAATAACCTTCCATCTCCCCAGGTAGGAAGCGCATCAGGAGTAAACCAATCTAAACGAACATATCCATGACCACCATTTCCCGTAAGATTAACTTCCCCGAAATCTTGAAAACCAGCAAATTCTTTCTTAGTCGTATTTTCAACTAACGCATGGTTTACTTTAGCTTCATTTGAATTAGTAAATACTAAAAATTGGTGAATTTGATGTGAGCCTATATCTGTTATTATTCCACCATAACTATTACGATCATAAAACCAATCAGGTCTCTCATAATTACCTTGCCTGTGGGGACCAGTGCCAATTGTCTGTTTAACTTTACCAATTTTACCTTCAGCAACTAACTCTTCGGCTTTTGTAACAGCGGCTACATGAAATCTTTCTGAAAAATTAATTGACCAAATTTTTCCAGTATCTTTAACAGTTTGTTTTAGATTGTTAAGTTGCATAAGATTTGTACATCCTGGTTTATCAACCATAACATCTTTTCCAGCTTTCATTGCGTCTATAGATAGATTTGCTCTATCTTTGGGAATGGATGAAATTAAAATCATATCAATTGTATCGTCATTTAAAATATCGCTTTTATTATCAACTCTTTTTATTTGGGGATATTTTTTGCTAAATTCATCTAATATTAACGGAGATCCTTCGGTCCAAAAATAATTACAACTACATCCCTCTTTAAACATTTCATCAAGCATGTCGAAGATATGACCATGATCAATACCTAATACTCCAAGATTTATAGTTTTAGACATAAACTATTTTAGCAGATTAAAAATTTTAAATAAGATTTTAATTATTGGGAAGGCTTATTCTCTTCAGTAACCGTTTCTTGTGTTCCTACTGGTTTTACTGGTTCCTCGATAGGTTCTGTTACTGGATTAAGTTCTAAGCCAATAGGTGTTATTGTTGTAGGAAGAGGGGTGAATTGAGAGTCTGGGTTTTCAATAACCTCTCTAACATTCATTCTATAAATTCCGTATGCTCCTATTAAACAATGAAATATAATTAGAAATATAAAATAACCATTTTCTCCAATTATATCCATAAACATAGAACATAAAAAAGGTCCACTAATTGCACCCATTCCGAAGGTAAATTGTAAACCTGCACCTGCAGCTACAAATTTTTCTTTAGCTATAAAATCATTAGTGTGAGCAAAAATTAATGCAAACATAGGAAGACTAAAGAAAGCATACAAACCTGTAAAAATATAAAACCAAAACTTTGAGCTCGCTAAACCATCAGGCAAATGCATAGTACCCACTGAAAAAATTGCACATAACGCAAAGAAAGCCGAAGCAAATGTAGAATATACTGTGACTGTTCTTCTGTCATAAATATCAGATAGTTTACCAATGGGCCATTGTGAAATAGCGCCAGAAATAGCTATTAGAAAAGTTACAAAAGAAATTTCAAAAATACTAAAATTCATTGACGCTGCATAAACAGCAATTAAAGCAAACATTGCAGAGTGACAAATTCCACACAAAAGAGCACTTACCATTCCAAAGGGAGATGCTTCATAAAGTTCTTTAATTTTCATTCCAATAATTTTTTTAAATTTTGGTGGTTTTTTCTTTGTTAGTAATATTGGAACAAGTGAAAGCGACATGAATAAAGAAACAAGTATAAATGGCTGAAAATTTTCTGGCTTACTGAAGTTTAAAAAAAACATTCCAATCGCCATAGATCCGTAAAGAACGATCATATAAATTGATAAAACACTTCCTCTATTTTTATTGCTTGCTCGGTCGTTTAACCAGCTTTCAGCAATTGTATATAAACATACCATTGAAAAACCTGAGGCAATTCTTAATAGAAACCATGTAAATGGATTAACGATTATAGAGTGGACTAAAACAACGATAGAAGCAATTGATGCAAAAGCTGCAAATACTCTTATATGACCAACTCTTGATACTAAAATCGGAACTGTTTTTGCTCCTATAAAATAGCCTACAAAATAACCTGACAACATAAAACCGGTTGCAGTTAAACTGAAACTTTCATGAACAGCTCTTACTCCAAGTAAAGAAACCTGAAATCCATGAGCTATCATAATTAAACCCATGCCTGTGAATAATGCCCATGAATTTTTAAGTATCTTTTCCATAATTTCGCTATCTATGGATGATTTGATGCTAAATCAAGAAATTAATTAATAATTTTTTCAGGCTCTCTTAGTTTAATAAATGAGTGAATACCCAAAGTGATAATGATCACGGCGCCTCCAATGATTGTCTCCAAAGTTGGTTGTTCTTTAACAACTAACCAAACCCAAATTGGACCTATTATTGTTTCTAATAAGAAAAATAGATTTACCTCTTCAGCTGGTATAAATCTTGGTGCAATTGTTACCAAAACAAAAGGTAGGGCAACACAAATAATACACATTAATGGTATGTAAATTTGATCGGTTCCAATTAAATTAAAGTTTTCAACAAAAAAGAAAGCAAATACTGCAACTCCTAATTTACCCATTACAGCAGAAGGTAAAAGATCTCTGTCTTTAGCATATCTAATAAGAACTGCATTTATAGCTAATCCAGCAGCTGTAACAAATCCCATTATATTTCCAAAAAGATTGCCGACTTGAAGAGAGTCATAAAAAATAAATAAAGCTGCTAAAAATGTAATGAAAATGGCGATCCAAGTCCCTTTACTAGGCATTTCTTTTAAGAATATTGCTCCAAGTATTGCAGAAAGCATTGGGGCTAAAGCAATCATAATCAACGTATTGGCTACATTAGTATTTTGAATAGAGATAATGAAAGTGATGTTACAAATAGAAAAGCTAATTGCGTAAAATATACCAACTTTACCAACTTTTAAAAAGGCATTAATAAAATTTTGCCTATAAAATAATAGTAGTCCAATTAAGACTATAAAGAAAGGTATGGCTCCTCTATAAAAAAGCATTCCCCAAGTTTCGATATTTGAAAGTCTTATAAGTAATGAATCAGGTGTAATGAACATTACAGCAACAAAGGCTAGGAGAGAACCTTTCTTTTGATTTGATAGTTTATTCAAGCTCTTAAACCTTTCCAAAATATCTTAGCAAGATTGATTTTAGAAAGGTCATAGTATGTTTTTAATCCAGTAGGAGAGGTCACATTAATATCTCCATTTAGTTTCTGATCTATGAAGTCAATTCCAGCAAAATAAATATTATCATTCTTTAATTTTTTTCCAATAATTTTTGAAATTTTTAATTCTTGTTTTGTAAGTTTAGTTAGCTTAGGCAAAGCACCTTTGCTCATATTACTCAAATATGAACCTTTTTTAGGAACTCTTGAAATTGCACCACACACTTTACCATTAATAATAAAAACTCTTTTATCTCCTTTAGAAATATTTTTTAAAAATTTTTGAAACATTGAATGGCCATTTTTACTTAAAAAATTTGTAATAAGTTTTTTATTAAACTTATTTTTAATGAGATGAATTTGGTTACCTCCATACCCATTAATAGGTTTCATAATCATACTTTTATTTTGTTTATAAAACTTCTTTATTTCATCAATATTATTTGAAAATAAAGTATTTGGCATAAATTTAACAAAATATTTCGAGTACAGTTTTTCCGATACATTTCTGATAGCAGTTGGATTATTTATTACTTTTACTTTTTTTAAGCCATCTAAAATAAGAGTAGTTATTAAATATTCTGAATTAAATGGAGGATCTTGTCTAATTAAAATAAATTTAAGATTTTCAACATCAATTTTTTGTTTTTTGTAAATTTTATAAAATTTTTTACTCTCATAGTTAAATTTAACAAATACACCATTTGCATATGTTTTATTTTTTATGATGGATAAGTTTGAAGGAGTATAATAAAATATTTTATATCCTAATTTCTGAGCTTCATGCGCTAAAAATATTGATGTATCAGAAGATATATTTATTTTATCTAATCTATCGCCTTGTATGCCTATTATTTTATTTGTCATATAAATCTTCTAAATTTTGAAATTTAGAGAATTTATTTATAACATGACTGGCGACTGTTTCTTTATTATTGATAATCTTGTTTAGATGTTCCAAGTATTTAGTTTCGTTTGTACCGCTTTTTCCAATAAAATCTCTCTTTTCTAAGCCTTTCTCAGCAATTTTTAACAATTTAGAGATCCAGTAAATCATATCTTTGCCCATTAAATTAGTATCAAGCCCTTTCTTAGGCGCATCTTTGTAAGCATTTAATAAATCTTTCTTTTCCCATTTTGAAATAAATTCTAATGCTTCGTCTAAATTACCATATAAAAGTCCAGTAAAAAAAGCAGGACCAGCACAGATACAATTCCAACCACAAGTATCCATAGATCTTAATTCGATATATTGTTTTAATCTATTCTCTGTAAATATAGTACTTAAATGTAATTCAAGATCGCCAATGCTTGGTAAAGATTTATTTATTTCATGAATATTACCATTCATATAATCAGAAAATTTATAATTTTTACCTGGTAAATATTTATCGCCACTTTTTATAAATAGTATTGGATAATCTATTACAAAATCAGCGTATTTTTCAAAATCAATATTTTCTAAAAAAATTTCTGGAAGACCTCCCCTTGATGTTTCTTGCCACACTTTTGATCGATATGATAAATATTTACTATCTTTTTTCTCAACAATTGATGAGTTTGCGAAAAGTGCAATACATAATGGAACTAAACTATTTGCTAATTTAAACTTTTTTATAAAGTCATTTTCAGACGTGTAGTCTAGATTTAATTGTGTCCCAGATGTTCTATACATCATATCTAAACTGAGCGACCCACCTTTAGGCATATCCTTTGTCATAACTTCATATCTTTTTTTGGGATTATTTGGGATTTCAGACAACTCAGATATTGGATCAAATCCAGCGCTTACTATTTTTAATTCTAATTTTTCAATAACTTGTTTAAGTTCAAATAAATAATTATTAGCTTCAGAACAAACTTCATGAATATTAATTAATTGAGCACCTGCAAGCTCAATTTGATTACCTGGTTCTAAAGTTATACTTTTGTTATCTTTGTTTAATGCTATTACATTCTCACCTTCATAAGATGGTTTCCAACCGAATTCATATAAAATTTTGAAAATCTCTTTGATTGTAGAATAATTAATCCTTTTATTATTCTTCTTATAGAAAAGAAATTTTTCATGCTCAACGCCTATTTTGGTATTAATGGGTTTCTTAATTCCTGATTTAAAATGATCTATTATGTTACTTTTATTCATATTAATGATTTAATTACTCCTACTAAGATATTCAACAACTTCATTTATACTAGTTAATTTGTTAGAACAAGTTTGGTTTTTGCATATAATGACACTAGGTTTTGTATCATTATTCAATTGGTAAACAAATGTTCCAACTCCTAGATATTCTTTTTGTAAATAAACCTGCATTTCCTTAATAGACTGAGATGTTCCATGGAATGTGAATGATAAGCTATTATCGCAAATATCAAGGGTTTTAATAAAGCTAAACATCTGTGAATAATAAGAGTTTATTACTTGGTGAAATGATTTCTTAAGCACTTCAATTCTTTCAGACCATATTTTGTCATTTGTAATTGAATATAATTTATTTGAAATTAATAAATAAACACTATTACCATTTGGAATATTGCTATCATTTAAGTCTAGTGGACTTGCAAACAAATCATTATCTTTAATGATATTTTTCTGGAATAATCTAGTTTCTTTATTAAAGAATAATTCCCAAGTATCATTCATTATTTTTATCGATTTTTCAAAAGCTTTTTTATCAGCATTAACCTCATAAAGTGTTATCATTAGTAGAGCATAATACACATAGTCCTCAAGAAAAGTTTCTATTTCTTTATTTTCATAACAATGAATAATTTTTTGATTTAATTTTTTATTTAGTATTTCAATTGTTTCAATTGTCTTACTTTTTAAATCTTCATCGTCTAAATTTACTGAAGTTTTTAAAAGAACTTGGAGCATATATGCATTTAAATCAGTTTGCGATTTATCATCAAAAAATGGTTTTATTCTTTTTCTTCTAATATCAAGTAATTTATTTTTTATTTGGTTTAGCTTATTTTTATCTTCATCAAGTATTAAATTTTTTTCCACCAAAATGTTATTACCCTCAAAATTACCGCTTTCCGAAATTTCGTACTTATTTTCTAGTAATTTAATGTCTTCTTTTAAAAGATTTTTTAATTCTTCATACGACCAAACATAATATTTTCCTTCAACACCTTCGCTATCAGCATCGTATGCTGAACCATATAATTGTTCTTTGTTTTTAAATTCATTATTAAAATATTGAATTGTTTGTAAAAGTTTATTTTTAAAATAATCATTTTTTGTATTTTGATAAAATTTAGTTAAGAGATCAATAAATTGGATATTGTCATAAAGCATTTTTTCAAAGTGGGGAATTATCCATTTTTCATCAACAGCATATCTTGAAATTCCTCCTTCTAGTTGATCATAAATACCTTTGGAACAAAGATTATTGAGCAAAATTTCAACAGGCTTAAAATAATTTTTATTCTTAGTCTTTAAAAAGAAGTAAAACATTGCATCAAATAAATAAAATTGAGGGAATTTTGGGGCTCCTTTGAAACTTCCATTATTTTCATCTAAATAATTAATAATTTTTTCAACAAATGGCTCCAAAGGTTGATTTAAAACTGCAGATCTTTGATTAATTTTTGAGAATATTTCTTTAACTTGAGGTGCTTGAGCTAAAATTTTCTCTCTATTTTCATTGTAAACATTATGAACATTATTTAGGACTTTTTTAAAGTCAGGTCTTCCTTGAATTTCTTTGGGAGGGAAATACGTTCCACCTGTAAATGGCACACCATTTTCGTCTAAAAACATTGATAATGGCCATCCACCTTGAGCTCCAGTTAGTATTGATAAGCTTTTTTGAAATACATAATCTAAGTCAGGTCTTTCCTCTCTATCAACTTTAATGTTAATAAACTTTTCGTTCATTAGTTTGGCAGTTTCTTCGTTTTCAAAACTCTCATGGGCCATAACATGACACCAATGGCAGCTTGCGTACCCTACACTTAAAAATATAGGTTTTTTTTCTTTTTTTGCTTTATCTAAAGTTTCTTTATTCCAAGGAAACCAATCAACTGGGTTATCTTTATGTTGTTGGAGATAAGGACTTTTTTCGTTTTTTAAAATATTAGACAATTTAATGATGGTAGAAAGGTTTTCTTGAAAAAATATTCCTAACCATTGGCTCAAAATCTTTTAAAGTCATTGATTTATAATTTGGATCAAATGAAGATTGATCATACTTTTCGCAAAAATCTATTGTTGCTTGATAATGTTCTGCATCCTTATATTTTTCTCTTGCATTTTTATCTCCACCTAAGTGTTCTGCAGAATAATAAGTTTGAAATAGACCATGATGTAAAATAATCCAATAAGTTTTTTCTGAAACATAAGGTTTAATTACTGATGCCGCGTATTGAGAATGGTTCATTGGAGCTAACTCATCTCCAAGATCGTGTAATAATGTTGCTACAATCATTTCCTCGCTTTCTTTATTCTTATATGCTCTTGTTGCAGCTTGTAACGAGTGTTCTAATCTCGTTATCTGATAACCTTCAAGGGTACTAGTTTGTGAAGCTAAATAATCTAAAATTCTATCTGCAGTTTTTCTTTCATATTGACTTTCTAATTTTTCTAAAAGTTGATAGTCGTCTTTAGTACCATTCTTCATTTCTGTAAAACTTACTTTTTTCATATTAATTATTTGATGCGGTACTCAATAAAGAAAGTTGGGTTACTTTATCTTCGCCAAGCTCGTCTATTATTTTTACAGGGTATTCCCCAGTAAAGTGATGATCTGTTAATTGTGGATAATTTTCATTTCTTTTTTCAAATCCCATTCCCAAATATAAACCATTCAAACTTAGGAATTTTAATGATTTTGCCTTTATAAATTCACATATTTCAGCTGTAGATTTGTTTGCAGCTAAAAGTTCTTTTTTAGTTGGTGTATCAACACCATAAAAATCAGGAAATTTTATTTCTGGGCTTGCTATTCTCACGTGAACTTCTTTTGCTCCAGAATCGTATAACATCTTCACTATTTTTGACGATGTAGTGCCTCTAACAAGTGAGTCATCAACTAGAATTATTCTTTTATCTTTAATCACAGATATATTCGGATTTAATTTTAACTTAACTCCCAAACTTCTAATTTGTTGAGAGGGCTCAATAAAAGTCCTTCCAACATAATGATTTCTAATTAAACCTAGATCAAATTTTAGACCTTTTTCTTCAGCATATCCGAGTGCTGCAGCGTTCCCAGAGTCTGGGACAGGCACAACTAAGTCAGCTTCTATTTTATCCTCTTTCGCTAATTGTTTTCCAAAATTTTTTCTATATTCATACGCAGTCTTGCCGTTTAAAATACTATCTGGCCTAGAGAAATAAATATATTCAAATACGCAAGGTCTGATCTTTTTTGGTGGAAATGGTTTAATACTTTTTAACTCATCATTTTCGATATAAACAATTTCTCCATTTTCAACTTCTCTTACAAATTTTGCTCCAATAATATCAAAGGCGCATGTTTCAGAAGCAAATACATATGAGTTTTTCAATTTACCAATTACTAACGGTCTAATTCCATAAGGATCTCTTACACCTATTAGAGTATTTTGCGTCATCATTACAAGTGCATAACCACCTTGGATTTGAAATATAGCATCTATTATTTTATCTATCGTTTTTCCTCTTTTTGATTTAGCAATCAATTGAACAATAGTTTCAGTGTCAGATGTTGTATAAAATATAGCACCATCCTGAACTAATTTATTTCTTAAAGTTATAGCATTTGTAAGATTACCATTATGTGCAACACCAATACCACCTGCATTTGTATCAGCAAAAAAAGGTTGTACATTTCTTAAAGCAGTTCCTCCTGTTGTTGAATACCGGTTATGACCAATTGAGTATTTTCCAGGAAGTTTCTTTAAAACTTTTTCATCATTAAAGTTATCACCAACTAAGCCAAATCTTTTTTCTGAATGATACTTTTCTCCATCATATGAAACAATACCGCAACCCTCTTGGCCCCTATGTTGAAGTGCATGAAGACCTAAAGCGGTAAGGGTAGAGGCATCAGTGGAATTACTTATTCCAAATACTGCGCACTCTTCCTTAATCTTAGGATCATATATCTTGAACTTTTTCTTTAGTTTCTTCATATTCTTTTTTATCAGGAAATTCTTTTATAAGATAGTTACTACCTTTTTCAACCCATGCATATGTAAAAGCATCATCTAAATTAATTGGCCATTTTTTGTGGTTATAGATTATATTTAAAGTTGTATAAATACACACAACTATTACGTAAGATCTAATAAATCCAAAAAAGAAACCAAAGATTCTATCTAAATTTCCTAATCCAGAGTAATTGACTGCTCTATTAATTCCTTTATTTATTAATAAAATTAAAAAAATAATTATTATGAACAATCCTATACCAACCGCTAGATCAAGGACATATTCACTATCAATTATATCCTCAAAATATGGCTTTACTTTTGGAAATAGAAATAGAGTAATAACATAAGCTAAAAGCCATTTAGAGGCTGATAAAACGCTCAATAAAAAACCTTTTTTTGTACATGTAATCAAGGATAGTGCTGTGAAAACTAAATAAACAATATCAAAGATATATAGATCAGTAAAAAAATCTTTTACAACTTCCATTAATTATTTAATCTTAAAAGGTTTGATCACTAAAAGTAAAGACGGCAATAATGTTAAAACTGATATCATAGCCAATAGCATTGCAATCCCAGTAAAGACACCAAAATATATTGTTGGAATAAAATTAGATAAAACCAAAATAGAAAATCCAAATACAATTGTTATAGATGTATTTAGTATAGCTACTCCAACAGTAGAATGGCAATATTTAAGTGTTTTATTGTAATCTTTTATTTTAGTAAGTTCCTCCCTAAATCTATAAATATAATGTATGCTATTATCCACAGCAATTCCAATCGTGATAGCAGCAATTGTGATCGTCATCATATCTAAAGGGATACCTACCAATCCAATTATTCCTAGTATAAAAAAAGCTGCAATAAAATTTGGTATCACACCAATTATTGAAATATTAATATTTCTAAAAAGAATTAAAAACATAACAAATATTCCAACCATTACAAAACCTAGAGTTAAAATTTGAGATTTAAATAAACTTTGAAGTAAATTGTTGAATAATATAAGCACACCTCCAAGTTTGAATTCATCTTTACTGATATTTAACTTATTTTCTAAATCAAAATTAATTTGATTAATTAAATCATTTCTTCTTAATCCATCTAAAGAATCTTTTATTCTTAAACTTATTCGAGCTTCAGAATTTTTTATAGATATATATGGGTCTACTATTTCCTTTTTTATATTATCTGGAATTTTAGTATACAGAATTCCTATTTCCAAAGTTCCAAGTGGTTTATTATTATTTAATTTTGTTGCGACTTCAATTATTGATGAAAAGGATAAAACTTTACCAACAGCATCAATATCATCTAAATAATTATGTACTCTTGTTATTTTATTAATTTTATCTTTTGTAAACCAATACTTATTGTCATTTTCATCCTCATCACCCCAATCATTCTCACTATCAGTTTCCTCATTCTCATCTTTTGGAAATTTTAAAATTACTTCTAGTGGAGTTGTTCCACCCAGTTTTTCATCTATTAACTTCATGCCTTTATAAATCTCTGTATTTTTATCAAAGTAATTAATGAAACTATTTTCAACTTCTAATTTTGAAATACCAAATATGCTTAAAAATATAATTATCCCGGTGACACCAAATATGTAATTTTTGTTTTTAACTGCTAATATTCCAAGATAACTCGTTATTTTAGAGTCATTCTCTTTTGATAACGTAACATTTGAGTTTTGCACAAAATTTAGCAATGTGGGAAGCAATGTGAATGTAATTACTAATGAGGTTAATAATCCAAAAGTCATCATCCATCCAAAATCGATAATTGGTTTTATTTCACTAAAGATTAATGACATAAAAGCACATATCGTTGTTAAGACAGTATAAAATATTGGCCAAATCATTTTTCTTGTTGTTAAAATTAAAATTTCATATTTTTTCTTTCCTGGAAACTGTTTGTTTAATTGTAAAAATCTAGTACTCATATGAATATTCATTGCCATTGTAAGAATTAACATTAAAGCAATAAAGTTTGATGAAATTACAGTAACTTTCCATCCAACTAATCCAAGAAAACCAATCATAAGTACAACTGAGAAGAAACAGCTTGAAATTGGAATTATTATCCAAATTATTTTTCTGAATACATGCCAAAGCGTTAATATGATAAAAAGCAATACACCTATACCAAAAGTAACAATATCATTTTTTATAAAAGTCATCATATCATCTGCAATCATTGGAATACCACCAAGATAAATCTGATTATTTTGATTATGATTTTTTATAACCTCTCTAATTTCTAAAATATTTTGATGCCTCTCTTTTTTAATCTTATCTTTAAAAGCCTCTAATTCTCTCTCAGTTTCAATTTGTTTATATGTTTTATTTGATTTTATATAAACAATAATTCCACTTGTTTTTCCATCTTCACTAATCACAAAGTTTTTAAATACAGGACTATCTAAGATTTCATTAAACCCACGTTCTTTATCTATATTTTTACTTTTTAAAGTTTTAAAATTTTGAATACGTTCAATTAAACCATCATCTGTTGTCTCTAATAGAGGAATATCCAAAAGTGTTACAACATTATGAACCCAATCTAATGATTTTAACTCATTTTTTAGTCTAGAAAGACTTTTAATTGATTCCTCTGAATTCATCCTAGTATTTGGAGAGTAGGTGAGAACAAGAAATTCCTTTGCTCCATATCTTTCATTTATCTCATTCAAATATTTTAGATCTGGATCATTTTCTAATAGTAATGTTTCCGAACTAGCGTCTAAACGAAAGTCTTTTGAAAAGTAAAAAGCTGTGATTAAAATTAGTAGTAATATTGAGAAAATTAACTTAGGTTTTTCTATAATATTTTTTTCGTAAAAATTAGCTAACATTGGATATTAGCTTTTATAAATTATATTAATTATTTTGAATATCTTTAAATTTTGTAAACATTTCCTCAAATTCAAGCATTATAGTACCTGTTGGACCATGCCTTTGCTTGAGTATTAGAAGTTCAGCTAAATGCGAAATTTCATTCATTTTTGCCTGCCATTCTGCATGCTCAACAGTTGCAGGTCTAGGTTCTTTATTCTTTAAGTAATACGACTCTCTAAAAACAAACATTACAACATCCGCATCTTGTTCGATTGATCCAGACTCTCTAAGGTCAGAAAGCAAAGGTTTTTTGTCATCTCTTTGCTCAACAGCCCTAGATAATTGAGAAAGAGCTAATACAGGAACTGATAATTCTTTAGCAAGGGCTTTTAGTCCTTGCGTTATTTCAGAGATTTCCTGAACTCTTCCATCCTTAAAATTTGTACCTTTCATTAACTGGATATAATCGATCACAATCAAATCTAGTCCATGAATTCTTTTTATACGTCTTGCTCTATTACTAAGTGCAGCAATAGATATTGCTGGAGTTTCATCAATATACAAAGGTAGTTCAGCAATATTTTTTGACGTTTCTATAAATTTATCAAATTGTTCCTCTGATATTTTTCCTCGTCTAATATCATTAGATTTAATTCTTGATTGTTCAGCAAGAATTCTTGTAGATAATTGCTCTGATGACATTTCAAGGGAAAAAAAAGCTATACAAGATTTTTCTCCTTTTTGTTGAATGTTTCTAGAAGCATGAAATGCAATATTTGTTGCTAATGCAGTTTTTCCCATAGAAGGTCTACCTGCAATTATTATTAAATCAGATTTGTGCATTCCTCCTAATCTATCATCAAGATCTCTTAGACCCGATGGAACACCTACGATACCCTCTTCATTTTTATATGCATTAGAAGCCATTTCGATTGTTTGTCTCATAGCTTCATCAAATTTTACTATTGATGAGTTAAAAGAACCTTTTTCAGCTAAATCAAATAAAGATTTTTCAAAATTTTCTATAATTTGTTGTCCATCATGATTAAGGTCATTCAGTTTTGCTGTATCAATTATATTATCTGAAATTTTTATTAGTTCTCTTTTTACATATAAATCATAAATTAGTTTTGAGTATTCTATACTTTGTCTAGACGAGGTAGAAAATTTCGTAATTTTAACAAGATATTCTGGAATATTTAGTTCGTCTTTTTCATTTTCAAAGTAATTTTTTAGAGTAATTGGATTGGCTAGCATCCCTTTATAAATTAAATTTTCTATAGCACCAAATATTTTCTGATGCATTGGGTCGTAGAAATTTTTATTTGAAATTAATATGCTTATCTCGTCAAATATTTCGTTGGAAAGTAATATTGAGCCTATTACCGATTGTTCTGCTTCTATATTGTTAGGAAGTTCGTCTAATTTATTTTTTAAAATATTTAATGATTGAGACATAAAAAAAACTTATAGAAACGTTTTTAGAAATACAAACTTTTATTATTATTGGGGAGAATTATGTATAATTACTTTATCTCTTCTTGTGAGATCGTCTTTATTACAATCTGTGTTTGAACTTCAGGGTGAAGGTTGATTAAAACATCAAATTTACCAATTGATTTTATTTCATTTGAAGGTTGTATTAGAGATGGATTAATCTTAACTTTGTCCTCATCTTCAATAACTTTAGAAATTTCTGTTGGTTTAACTGAACCATAAAGTTCATTATTTTCAGTGGTTAACTTCTTTATTTCATACTCTTTGTTTTTAATCTTATCGTCTATTAGTTTAGCCTCTTTTTTTTTGTCCTGATCTTTTTTACTCAATTCCTGTTTTATTTTTTCAACTTCCTTTATATTTTCTTTAGAAGCAAATAGAGCTTTTTTCTTGGATATAAGATAATTTCGAGCAAAACCCCTTTTAACGTCAATTATTTCACCTATTGATCCGATTTTTCTGACATTTTCTAAAAGAATTACTTTCATTTTATAGAAGTGCTAGGTTCCTGGCTCTTTTAATTGACAAAGAAAGTTCTCTTTGTTTTTTTTGACACACTGATGTTATGCGTGACGGAAGAATTTTTCCATTTTCTGAAATATATCTTTTTAATAACTTTATATTTTTATAATCAACCACAGGAGATCCTTTACCAGTAAGAGGGCATTTCTTTTTAAATTTATATTTTTGATTTTGGAATATACTTAGTTTAGCAAAGTTACTTTGTTTACCTTTTTTTTTATTGTTTCTTTTTTTCATAAAAAATTTATTTTATAAAGCTTTCTTTATCTTCACTTTTTTTAAAGTACTCAGTATCTAGATCAAATGCTTTAACTTTGACTGTTAAATATCTTAATAAGTTTTTGTCTATCTTTTCGTTTTTTTCAAGTTCTGCTATTATTTTCCCATCAGCTTTTATTTTAAAATGGATATAGTTACCTTTTTTATTTTTCTTTATTAAATATGATAAGTTCATTAATCCCCAGTTTTCCAATTTTACAATATCTCCATCAAATTTTTCTACTATTTTAGAATATTTTTCCTCAATTTGTTTCAATTGAGTGGGACTTACATCCTGCCTTGCTACAATTGTATGCTCGTATAAGTTCATAATAATTCTTTCAAAAAACAGAGGATATACTATTATAATTTTTTAATTACAATATAAAAAATAAGGTTTTTACTTATATTTTCTATGTTTTCTGTTTTATTTCCAGGTCAAGGTTCTCAATCGGTTGGAATGGCCAAAGATTTATATGACAATTTTGGTTATGTAAAAGACCTTTTCAATGAGGCAGATGATATTCTTAAGGTCTCGATAAAAGATATAATATTTGAGGGACCAAAAAATATATTAAACGATACAGAAAATACTCAACCTGCAATTTTTTTGGTCAGTTATGCAATTTTTCAAGTAATTAAAAATGAAACTTCATTTGATATAACAAAAGCAAGTTATTTTGCAGGACATTCTTTAGGAGAATACTCAGCTTTATCTTGTGCTGGTGTCACAAATTTTAATGAAACCATAAAACTTTTAAAAATAAGAGGTAATGCTATGCAAAATGCAGTTCCTAAAAATGAAGGTGGTATGGTTGCAGTACTAGGTGAGAATATTAATAAAGTAAAAGAAATAATTGAAAATAATAATGCAAATTTTAGATGCTACCTTGCAAATGATAATTCAAATGGTCAAGTAGTAATTAGTGGAAAATTAAATGATCTTGACCAATTAGTTGATGAACTAAAAAAAACAAATATAAAGAATATTAAATTACCTGTATCTGCTCCCTTTCATTGTGTTCTAATGCAACCTGCTACTCAAATAATGAGTAAAGAGCTAAATAAAATTAATTTTTTAATCCCAAAGAATAGCATAGTTTCTAATGTAAATGCTGAAGCATCAGACAATCCAGAAAAAATTAAAAATTTACTAATAGAACAAATAGAAAAACCTGTTCGTTGGCGTGAAAGTATTATAAATATGATAAATTATGGAACAAAAAAATTTATTGAAATTGGTCCTGGAAAAGTACTTTCAGGATTAGTAAAAAGAATTAATAAAAATATAATATTAACACATGTAAATAATCTAGATGATTTAAAAAATTTATGATTGATTTAAAAAACCAAAATATAATAGTAACTGGCGCAACTGGAGTTATTGGGAATTCAATTTTAGATAAATTAATTTTTAATGGTTCAAAAGTTATAGCAACCGGTACAAACGAACAAAAATTAAAAGAAATCCAAGAAAAATACAAAAATATAAAAACGATAAAGTTTGATATATCTAATCACAATAAAATAGATGAGTTTGTTGATAATTGTAACAATCTTTTATCTGGCAAAATTGATGTTTTGATTAACAATGCAGGTATTACAAGAGATAATCTCTCAATTAGAATGAAAGAGGAAGAGTGGAAAAAAGTAATAGATATAAATCTTTCATCAACCTTTTTAATTACAAGGAATGTAATAAAAAAAATGCTTAAATTAAAAAAAGGAAAAATAATTAATGTTACTTCAGTTGTGGGACACTCTGGAAATATAGGTCAAGCCAATTATGCTGCATCAAAAGCAGGCGTTATCGCAATGTCCAAAAGTCTTGCTTTAGAATATGGAAAAAAAAACATTACAGTTAATAGTGTTTCACCAGGGTTTATTATGTCTGATATGACAGATAAAATTAGTAAAGAGCATACAGAATTATTAAAATCTAGGATTTCCCTTAACAAATTTGGAAATCCTGAGGATGTAGCTAATACAATTGCTTTTTTAAGTTCAAATCTATCAGATTATATTACAGGAGAAACTATACATGTTAATGGAGGAATGTATTTTAGTTGACAAAATCAATAAATTATCTATTAACAAAATAACCAAAAGGAACAAAATGTCTGAAGATATTTCAAATAAAGTAAAAAAAATAGTTGCTGATCACTTGGGTATAGATGAAGCTAAAGTAAACGATGACTCTAGTTTTATAGACGATCTGGGTGCAGATAGTTTAGATACAGTAGAGTTAGTTATGGCTTTTGAAGAAGAATTTGGATCTGAAATATCAGATAGTGATGCTGAGAAAATTTTGACTGTGGGTGATGCAGTTAAATTTATAGAAAATAAAGCAAACTGATTTTTTACGTTAATGGCCCAAAAAAAAGCAGGGATAATTGTAATATTATCTTCTCCTTCTGGCGCTGGCAAAACAACACTAGTTAAAAAAATCTCTTCAAAAAATAATTTTCAAATATCTATTTCTCATACAACAAGAAAACCTCGAAAAAACGAAAAAAATGGCAAAGATTATTTTTTTGTAAATAATTATGAATTTAGGAAATTGATAAAAAAAAAAAAGTTTTTGGAATACGCAAAAGTTTTTAAAAATTATTATGGATCATTAAAAGAAACTGTAATTAATAAATTAAAAATGGGAGAAAATATTATTTTTGATATTGATTGGCAAGGAACCAAACAGATAAAGAACAAAAAATTAAAATACAAAATCATAACAATATTTATTTTACCACCCTCAAAAAAAGAATTATTTAGAAGATTATTAAAAAGAGATCAAAGAGATAAAAAAATTGCAAGTGAAAGAATGAAACAATTTAAAGATGATATAATGCATTGGAAAGATTATGATTTTACGGTAATTAATGATAAAATAGAAAATTGTTACAAGCTAATAATTAGTTTTATAAACTCAGAAATCAAAAATCACAAAAATATAAAATATAATAAGAAGTTTATCAAATCTCATATTAATCAACTAGTTAATTGAAGCTCATAAAATTCACAAATTTTATAAAAAGTAACATGATCCAAGTTTTGTGGTCTTAGATTTAAATCAAGTGATAATTTCTTTGCTACTTGTTCATAGTTTTTAAATAAAAATTTCATAGGTTTTTTTATCATCTTGCGTCTCTGATTAAAAAAAATATTGGTTATATGTTCTAAATTTTTTGGATCTTTGAATTCATAGTATTTTTTCTTAGGAATAAATACTAATAAAGTACTTTTAATTTTCGGAGATGGACTAAAACTTTCAGGTTCTATATCTAATATTTTTTCAATATTCATTTTCCAATTTGATATAATAGACAATCTTCCATAGTTATGAGTGTTTGAGTTTGCAATTATTCTGTCAGCAACCTCTTTTTGAAACATTAATATTAATTTTTTACAAAATTTGTCTATACTTTTGATTTTTATCCATTTTGTCAAAATTTGGGTAGATAAATTATATGGTAGATTACCAAATATAATAAGATTTTGTCCAAAGTAATCTTCATATGAAATTTTCATCATATCTTTATTTATTATTTCAATTTGATTCCCAAACTTTTTGCTAAGAAAATTTGCTAATTTTTCATCTTTTTCAATAACAATTAGATTTTTTGGTTTTTTTCTAAAAATTTTATCAGTTAGAGCTCCGTTCCCTGGCCCAACTTCAATAACTTGATTTTTTTGGTCAATATTTCCTAGTTCAATAATTTTATTTATAACCTTATCATCTATAAGAAAATTTTGTCCTAAACTTTTTTTAGGCTTAATGATCATTTGATTTGGTTCAGAAAATTCAGCGCATAAAAAATTGAAGATGGATTGGATTTATTTTTTCCGATCATATCTTCGTTAGGCCCATGGTCAGGAGTAACCTTTGTGAAAGGCAAACCAATTGTTACATTAATGGCATCAAATCCAAACAAAGTTTTAATAGGAGTTAGTACTTGATCATGATACATCCCAATAACCACATCAAATCTCATTATATTTTTTTTTAAAAAAAAGGTATCAGCAGAAAAAGGACCTGAAATATTGATTTTTTTATTTTTTAAATATTTTACAGCTGGAATAATTTCTTTTTTTTCCTCACTTATTTTATCAGTAGTCTCACAATGAGGATTTAAACCTAAAATTGCAAATTTTGGGTTTTTTTTTAATTTTAAATTATAAAATTTATTAACTTTTAAAATTTGATTAATAATTTTTTTTTTTTTAATAAATTTATATACTTGTTTTAATGGAATGTGTGTAGTTAAAGGAACTACTGCCAATTTTTTATTATAAATAAGCATAACAGGATCATTTGATTTTGTTTTATGCGCAATATATTCTGTAATGCCAGGAAATTTTTTTTTTAAAAAATGAGTTTTAGATATTGGTCCGTTGATTAATTTAGATGTTTTATTATTTTTTAATATGTCTACTGCTACATTAAAACATGTATCTATATATTGATTAGATGAGCTACTTATTTTAGTAAATATTTTTTTAAAACTAAATTCTATATTTATAATATTTATTATATTTTTTTGTGCATTTTGATAACTATCTATTTCATTAATACTTAAATTATATTTTAACTTTATCATTTGCTGTTGTATCAAATTTTTATTACCAATTAAAATTATCTTACATTTACTTTTGTTAAATTCTTTAGATATAAAGTATTTAAATAATACTTCTGAAAATACACTATTTGGCTCTCCTAGGACTATTAAAATAATTTTAGAGTTCATCTATTTGAATATTTTTTTTTAATCTTTTATAAAATATTATTGAAAAAGTATTAAGCTGCCTATTTTTTTCTTTATTTATAAGTGATTTTAATTGACTCTCAATATCAATTTCCTCCTTGAATTCCTTTTTGCTATTTAACTTTATTATTAAATATCCTCCACCAATTTTAATAGGAACACTTATTTCATTTTCGTTAAGATTATTTATATTTTTTTTTATATCTTGAGATATTTGTAATTCATTTACCCAGCCTATCAATCCTCCATTTTTTGACGTACTCGAAATGCTATAAATATTTGCAGTATTTTCAAAACCAATTTCATTTATACTAGTTTTAAGTTTAGCTAGAGTTTCGTCTAATGTTTCGTTAACATTCTCAGAAAAAAAAATTTCAGACAAATTATATTCATATTTTTTATTTTCATTTTTAAATTGAATTAATATATTTTTTCTCAAATCATCTTTATTTATTTTTATATTACTTGAATACTTATCAAATATTAGCTGGTTCCATAAAGCTTCAATGTGTAATTTTTTTTTAATTGTATCATAACTTAATTCTTTATCATTTAAAATTTTTATAAACTCTGATCTATCACTTATATTATTATTTTTTAAAAATCTTGCTTCAATATTTTTTAAAACAGTATCCATATTTTCGAAACTATAAAACTTTTCTAATTCTTTCCTCTTTACAATTTCTGTAACTAATGAGTCTTTGGCAATATTTTTAATTTGTTTTAGTTTTAGGTTCTCTAATTTAGGATTTAAAAATAATAAATATTTTATTTCATTTCTAATATCTATATTTGTGATTATTTCATTCTGAACTTTTATTATAATTTTAATATTATTCGCATATAAATTAATACATAAAAATAAGAATAATAAGCTAATAATTGTAATTTTAATTTTGTTCATTTAGATTTCTTAAGACTGTATTCGCGCTACCTCTTATTTCAGCAAAAGGAATAAATTTAATTAAAAAAACCAAACTTTCTTTCGGTACTAAGCTACCATCTCTAAAAAACTCTTTTTCATATTCAAAAGAAGCAGACAAACAGTCAGTTTCATAATTGTACGATAACTTGTAAAATTGAGTAAAGTCATCTTGCAAATCTTTTGCAGTATTAAAGTTAATCGCATGATAATCTGAGATTCTAATATTAGTATTGTTATTTATAAGTTCACTATTACCAAAATCATTGCTTTCAATTATATAATCAAATGATGTTACAAATTTGTTTAATCCAAACTTTGCACTGACTGCATCATAATTAGAATAATCTAAATCTCTATCATAAGAAAAACTATAACTTAGTTCTACTTTATCGTTTGGTTTATAATATGCGTTTCCAACAATGTCAGATCTAGTTTGATTTAATTTAGTTTTTGCTGGTAGAAACATATTTTTTGTATCTTTCAATACATTTCCAATGCCTAAACCTAATATTTTATCATTATCTATGTTTTGTTTTTCAAACTCTAAGCCTAGGGTAATTGACTCACCTTTTTCAACCATGTCTGATCTTCCAATTCTATTTGGTGAAAATAAATTGTCAAAGTTTATTCTTGTATCGTCTGATGAAATATTTTTTCCGTTAGTGGGGCTAATTCTTAATTGTATAATTGGAGTTAGAAAATTTTTACTATTTTCTAATTCTTTCTTCAGAGGAAGTTCAGATTTAAATAGAAACATACCAAAAATTTCATGATCATTCTTGTTTTCATAGACCGATGAATTTTCAGAGTAAGTATTAAAATTTTTAAGTAAAAAAGTGTAGTCCGATAGTAGGCCTGTAGATGTAATGTAATCGAATGACTGAAAATTGAAATCATTATTGATTTGAGCTTCATATATATTGGTGTCGAATACTTTTTGAAATCCAGTAGATATAAATTGAAAGTTACCATTATAACTATCGTCTAAATCAATATTTTTTGAAAAACTAAAATCTGGAAAAACATATTGATACTTATCACTATCTTCTTTAGATAAATCTTGATAAAGTCTTATTGAACTATCTAGAGTAGTATCTTCGTCTATAATCTTAGCAAAACTTAAGTTTGAAGTTAAAGTGCTTTCACTGAAGGCAATTGATGTATTATCCTGTATTTCATGTATTTTTAAATAATTATCGCCTGTAACATTTTGAACTTTCATTTGGTAGCTAGTTGTGTCGTTTATTTTACCGTCGAGTTCTGCAAAAAAGTGAGTATTTGTATTATCTTTACTGTTTAAACTAAAGTCAGCTATCAAGTTTGATTTTTTGAATGCCTCCCTGTACTCAGCATGTAATATATAATCGTTATCTAAATAAATTTTAGGTTTAAATGTAAAGTCTTTAGAATTTGAGATCGAGTAAAAATATGGAACAGTTAATGATGAGCCTAAATTACTAGATCCTCTGTAAGAAGGATTTAAAAAACCTGACTTTCTTTTTACTGAGGGGTCTGGATGACTAAAGTATGGCATCCAAAAAACCCTTTTACCAAAAACTTTCAGCCATGATTTCTCGTACTCAAATAATTTTTTTATTTTGTCATGTTTAAAAGTTTTACTTTGTAGCTCCCAACCTCTACAATCTTTATTTTTTTTATTACACGTACTAAAAACACTCTTATAAATTTTGGTGCTATCATTATTTGATATAACACTTCTTCCTTTTAAAATTGGATCATTTCCTGGAACCCCAAAGAAGGAATTTCTAAAGTTTACTTTTACCTCTTTTCCAACAATTTCATTAATTTTTAAATTTAATTTTGAATTTTCAAAAAAATAATGATTAAGCTCTATATCTTTTATTGAAATTTTTTTTGCATATATGATTTCTTTAATAGTATCAAAAATCAAACCTTCTCTAAACACAAATTTATTTTGAGTATTATCAATTGCCTCTGTGAATTGTTCACTTACTATAGTTTTTAAATTTCTATTTAATAAAACATCAGAAGAAAAAATATCATAATTATTTTCCAATTGTATAAATGTTTTATTTTGTGAGAAAATTGTATTTTCAGACTCATTGTAAATCATTTTTTGGCTTTTAATAATTATATTATTTTCGCTATCAATGTATTTTACATCATCAAAAATTATTAACTCTAATTTAATCTTATCATAAATAAATTTTTCACCTTCAATGATTAAATTTTTTGAGGGAATTTTTGCTATTCCTTTTGTTGCAAATATCATATTTCCTTCTTCTTCAATTTTTATATTTTTGGAGTCAAAGAATATTGTTTCAGCTTTTAAATTTGAATTAACAAATATAAAAAGTACAATTATTATTTTTATTAAAGATTTAGTTTTCATTTAACTTTGTTAATCCCAACGTACAAATAAGAAATATTATAAGTTGAGGTAACCAAATAGAAACCACAACAGGCAATGTTTCATTTTTTCCAAATAAAATAGAGAAATAGTTGATATAATAAAATACCACTGAAACCAATACTCCAATTACTACTAGGAAAAATTTAGATTTTATTGAGTTAAGTTTCAGCATCAAAAGTGCTCCAATTATCGTTGTTAAAGTTAAGTAAACTGGCAAACTGTAAATTTTATTTAAATGCAAACGCACATCTGTTGCCGAATATCCTATAGATTTATAATTTTCTTTTAATTTTATAAGTTGAAATATATTCAGTGAATTTAGATTAGAATATAAATTTGATATAATTTCTTCGTTGAATGATGATAAGTAACTATATTTGTCCAAAATCTGGGTTTTTTTGTCTTTTGAATAAATTTTGACATCAGATAAAATCCATTTTTTGCTTCTAATGTCAGCTTTTTTTGAAACTATTGTATTTTTTAGCTCATATTCACTATTAAGCTCAGTAATTTCTAAGTTTTCTAAAGTATTTACCTTGTAATATTTTGCGTTAATAAAATAAATTTTTATCTCATTCTCGCTCTTTTCTTTAATCCATAACCCATCCTCATTTACTACTGCTAAATGATCATTAGTATTAGAGTACTTATACTTAATATTAAGATATAAACTTTTTAAATTAGCAGAAAATGAATAATACAAAACTATTAAAATAATTCCTAATATTAATGAAACGGTTGAAATTATGGTTGTAATTTTTAAATTGTCAATTCCGTTACTTCTAAGAAGCTCTATTTCATCTCTATCATAAAGACTTATAAAAAAAAACATAACACCCAATAAAAAAATAAATGGTAAAATCTCAAAAACTATAGATGGAATATTTAATATAGTTAAAAATATTGGGATATAAGTTTCCCTGCTTTTATTTTCAAAATATTTTATTTCTTCAAAAATATTTAAAAAAAAACTTAAAAAAATAAAAACTACAATTATAATCAACAAGTTTTTTAAAAACAAATTTGTGAGATAACGTTCGTGTTGTTTCATAATCATAAGAAATTTAATTTTAATTTCGTAATTAATAGCAATAAAAGATAATAAAATATAACTAATAGTATAGGTAGTAGAAGTACAATGTAAGTGATACTAATTGAATTTAATAGAAATTTAAGACTAATTTGAGATAATATAATTATTAAACTTCCAGCCAGAAAAATATTAAGTTTATGAAATTTAAAAAAATATTTTGATTTAGGCTCGACTATTAAACTAGCAGCTACTAGTGAAATTATCAAAGTGTATAATGGTAATATTGATCTTTTATATAATTCATCAATTATGGATTTTAATTTTCTTCCTTCACAATTTTGATTTTTATACGATTTAAAATTATTTTTACTTTTATTTCTTTTTAAAAAGAATTCCTTAAAACATTGAAATAATATTACAGACTCAATTTCTTGAGTTTTAGGATGAGTTGTGGACTTAGTTGTAAAATTCGATAAATCATAATCTGTCTCAGAAAAATCTAATGCAAAAGAATTTTCTGTATTTAAATTTGTTATGCCACCATTATAAAGTCTAAGATATAGCTGATTATTTTTTTTTATAATTTTACCTTTATCAGCAACAATTATTTTTGATTTATTAGCATCAATTTTTTCGTTGATATATATTTTTTTTAGGATTCCATCTTCTTTGTATTCCTCAACAAAAATAGTAAGATTTTTTACTACATTAATAAATTTTTTCTCAGATATTAATTTGGGCAAAAAATCTATATTTGATTCTTTTATAAAAATTCTTGCGAGTTTTTGAGATTTTGGAACAATAAATAAATTAAAAGTTAATTGTAAGATTAAAAAAAGTATAGAAATTTTTAAAATAAAATTAATAAAACTTATTTTTTTTATTCCATTGCTCCAAAAAACTAATAGTTCATTTGCGTTATTATATTTATTAATCATATAAAAAACAGATATGAAAAATACAAAGATTATTGTTTTACTAAATATTTTTGGAAGATTTAATGAAACATAATAAAAGTAAACTCTCAGACTATGCCCATCATCGGACACTAAATCTAAAAAATTCACCGCTTGTATAATCCAGACAATAAAAGTAATACTAAATGACGCTATTAAAAAGAAATTTAGTACATCTAAAGAAAATTTACGAAATATTAATTTATTCATTGAAATAACTGTTTTAATAAATATACAACATTATCTAATAAATATTTCAAAAAAAATGAATTTAAACTTAAAATTTGTAGGAAAATTACAAAAAGCAGCTAATGATAATGAGATTGTTTTATTAAAAGAAAAAAGGATTAAGAATAAAATCCTTAAACCATTAAGTAAACAAGTATTTTCTAATAAATTATTCATTGATCAAAATTTTCTTGTAAGAAATCAAAATAATAAGACCTATATATTTGTAAATTGTAATAATTCAAAAAGCTCACTCGATTTTGAAAAATTAGGATCTGAACTATTTTTATTTTTAAAAAATAGCAAAATTGATACATCTTTTATAGACGTTAACGTTTGTCCACTAACAAATATTCAACTTGAAAAAATATTACATGGTATCCAACTTAAATCTTACAATTTTAATATTTACAAATCTGAAAAAAAAAAAAATACAAATATCAATTTAAATGTAGTTGGAAAAAATATTAAAAAGATTAATTTATTAAGGAATAAATTAAATGCTCTTTTAGAGGGTATTTTTCTTACAAGGGATTTAGTTTCAGAACCTGGAAATATTTTACATCCTGATGAGTATGCAAAAAGAATTACTAAATTAAGAAAATTTGGTTTGAAAGTGACGGTTTATGATCAAAAAAAATTAAAAAAACTAGGTTGCAATGCATTACTGGGTGTTGGTCAGGGTAGTATTAGAGGTTCGTATTTGGTAACAATGGAATGGAATGGAAGTAAAACTAAGTCTAGACCTTTAGCTTTTGTGGGAAAAGGAGTGTGCTTTGATACAGGAGGAATTTCATTAAAGCCTGCAAAATTTATGGAAGATATGACATATGATATGGCAGGTTCTGCCACTGTAGTTGGTCTTATGAAAACTTTAGCTTTAAGAAAATCAAAAATTAATGCAGTTGGGGTCGTAGGTTTAGTTGAAAATATGCCAGGAGGAAACGCACAAAGACCTGGTGATATTGTAAAGTCATATAGTGGACAAACTATCGAAGTCTTAAACACTGATGCAGAGGGTAGATTAGTATTAGCAGATGCGCTAACTTATACAGAGGAAAAATTTAAACCTAGTTTAATAGTTGACTTGGCAACTTTAACAGGTGCAATCATTGTGGCATTAGGATCAGAATATGCTGGTCTTTGGTCAAACAGTGAAAAATTAGCAAAACAACTATTAGATGCTGGAGAAAAAGTAGAAGAAAAGTTATGGAAAATGCCATTGCATGAAAATTATAACAAATTAATGAATTCAAAAACTGCTGATATGCAAAATATTAATTATGTAGGAGGAGCTGGGTCAACGACCGCAGCTCAATTTTTACAAAGATTTATAATTAATAAAACACCTTGGGCACACTTAGATATTGCAGGAATGGCGTTTTCTAAATATGCAGGTGCTCTAAATTCTGGTGGGGCTACAGGATATGGTGTTAGATTACTAAATAAATTTATAGAGGAAAATTATGAGTAATATTGAACAAACCTTGTCAATAATTAAACCTGATGCTGTAGAAAGAAATTTACAGGATCAGATCAAAAGTGAATTTAAAAGTAATAATTTTGAAATTATAAAAGAAAAAAAAATACATATATTAAAAGAAGAAGCAGAAAAATTTTACAAAGTACATGAGTCAAAACCATTTTATAGTGATTTATGTGCATATTTATCCTCAGGACCAATTGTAGTTATGATGCTTCAAAGAGAAAATGCCGTTTTAGAAAACAGAAAATTAATGGGCGCAACAAATCCAAAAGATGCAGAGGATGGAACAATAAGAAAAAAATATGGTATTTCAATTGATAAAAATTCTGTTCATGGATCAGATAGTGTTGAAAATGCCAAGATAGAGTTAGATTTTTTTTTTAAAGATTAGTTAAAAACTTATCAATAGCTTTTGAGTAAATTTCATGTTCAATTTTAAGCACTTTCTTTTCTAAACTTCTTACATTGTCTGATTTAAGAATTCTTACTTTCTTTTGTAAAATAACTTTTCCTGAGTCTAGTTTTTCTGTTACTTTATGAATTGAAGCTCCTGCAAACTTATCTTTATTTTTAATTGCTCTTTCATGTGTATTTAATCCTTTATATTTTGGTAAAAGTGATGGGTGAATATTTAATATTGGCTTAGAAAATTCTTTTATAAAATTTCCTGACAATATTTTCATAAATCCAGCCAAACAAAGTATATCTATATTATATTTTTTTATTAATTTAAGTGATTTATTTTCAAAACTTAATTTTTTTCTAGATTTAATTCCATAAATTTTTATTTTTGATTTAGATGCATATTTTAATCCCTCAGCATCTGGATTATTTGAAACAACTAAAATAATTTTGATTAAAGAATTTTTTTTTTTTGAGTGTTTTATCAAATATTTTAAGTTACTACCTCTACCACTTATAAAGACAGCTATATTTCTTTTACCAGGATATTTTTCCACTTAGTTTTACTTTTTTTGAATTTTTAACTATTTTTCCAATTATATAAGGTTTAAATTTTTTTCCAAAATATTTATTAACTGAACTTAAATTTCTTTTATTTATTACTAAACAAAAACCTACACCACAATTAAATGTTTTTAACATTTCTTTCTCTGTCACACCCATTTTATGTAACCATGTAAAAATTTTTAATGGTTTGATTTTGATTAGATCTATTTTTGCACATAAATGATTTGGTATTATTCTTTGAATATTATCAGCTAAACCTCCACCAGTTATGTTTGCACATCCATTTATTAAATTTTTTTCATTTATTAGAGACAATTCTTTTACGTAAATTTTAGTTGGTCTAATTAATTCGTCTTTGAGAAATTTGCTTGCTTTTAAATTTATTTTTTTTTTTTTTAAGAGATATCTCACTAAGGAATAACCGTTAGAGTGAAGTCCATTAGAAGGTACAGCTAAAATAAGATCATTATTTCTTATTTTTTTATTAAGTATTTTTTTCTTTTCAACAAGACCAACAGCGAAACCAGCTATATCAAATTTCCCTTTTGTATATGTTCCTGGCATTTCAGCAGTTTCTCCACCAACTAATTTGCAACCAGCAATATCACAGCCCTTTACAATTCCTCTAACTAAATGTTTTAATTTACTCAAATTAATCTTGCTAATCGAAATGTAGTCTAAGAACAAATAAGGCTTCGCTCCTTGAACGACTAGATCATTTACACACATTGCAACAAGATCTATTCCAATTGTACCAAATTTATTTAGATCATTTGCAATCTCTATTTTTGTTCCAACTCCATCAGTGCTAGTAACAATGTGAGGGTCTTTTAGTTGTCTGGGTATTGGCGAGATTGCTCCAAAGCCTCCTATATTCTTAAAATCACCACTTTTGCTTGATTTTCTTGACAGCGAACTTATGAACTTAACAAAACTATCTGCTTTTGAAATATTAACTCCACTCTTACTGTATGTTAATTTATTTGATGCCATATAACAAAATTATGTATTTTTTTAAAAAAAATATATTAAAATGTTTATATATATTTTTCATATTTTTAACCTTTAATTTTATAGAGTTTTCCACAAAAGAGGTACTTGCTAAAACTTTTGTTGTTTCAAAAATTGAAGTTGAGGAAAAATATAATCTTAATTTTAATAAACTCAAAGTTATTGATAGAGGCTTTAAAAAAGCATTTGAAGATATCTCTCAAATGATACTTGAGAGAAAAGATCTTGATAAAATTATAAACACTCCAATAAATGATATTAAAAAATTAATTGAAAACTTTTCAATATTGGATGAGAAATTTATAAATCAAAAATATAAAAATATTATGGAAGTAGAATTTAATAGAAAAAAATTAATCCAATTCTTAGATTCAAAAAATATAACTATTTCATTACCAAAAAAAATAGATGTTTTTTTAATACCAGTTCTAGTTGATTTAGAAACAAATAATTTGAACTACTTAAGTGAAAACATTTTTGCAAAGAATTGG
>CABZDY010000003.1 GCA_902524635.1 uncultured Pelagibacteraceae bacterium | reverse complement strand
CCAACTGATATAGCTGTTACAGCAGCTGGAGGTTTGGTCGGAGAAGTTGTTCAAGTTTGGCGTCCAAAAGAGTTAAATACTCATGAAACGGAGTGGGGATTTAGTTGCATGAGTTATGAAATTTCTGGTGCTCTTGGCATAAAAATGGCCAATCCTGATAAAGACGTAATTGCTTTTGTTGGCGATGGATCATACCTACTTAACAATTCAGATATATATTCTTCAGTAATTACTAATAATAAATTAATAATCATTGTATGTGATAATGGAGGTCATGCTGTTATAAATAGACTTCAATTGTTTAAGGGTGGAAAAGAATTTAATTGTTTGTTTAATTCCTCAAATATTCAAAACTCCAAAGAAGTAAATTTCGCTCAACATGCAGCAAGCATGGGAGCAAAATCAGAACATGTTTCTAGTATTTCAGAATTAGAAGAAGCATTTAAAAGAGCTAAACAATCAGATGTAACTTATGTTATATCAATTAAAACACATAGTTACGAATGGCTTGAAGGATCTGCTTATTGGGAAAGCCCTACGCTTGAAATACCAACATCAAAAGAAAATGAAGAAGCATTAAAACTCCACAAAGAAGGAAAATCAAAACAGAGACAAGGCGTTTAAAAACTTTATATGAATAAAGTTTTTAAAATTGGATTAATAGGTTGTGGACATATTGCTGAAACATATTTTAGAGCTGAAAAATATTTTAATAATATAAAAATTATTAAATGTGCTGATATTAATGAGAAAGCTTCTAAGCGTTGTGCTTTAAATTTTGGAATAAAATCTGTAACTGTTAATGAGCTTCTTAAAGATAATGAAATAGAAATTATTTTAAACCTTACAATTCCAAAAGCACATTATCAAATATCTAAAAAAGCTTTAATAAATGGAAAACATATTTATTCAGAAAAACCATTAGCAATAAATTTAAATGATGGAAAAAAATTATTAAAAATTTCAAAAAAGAAAAAATTATATTTAGGAAACGCTCCTGATACTTTTTTAGGAGGTGGAATTCAAAAATCTAAAGAATTAGTTGAAAAAAATATTATAGGAAATGTAAAATTAGGAAATGCAGTTTTTGCATTTCCTGGTATTCAATCCTACCATCCTAATCCTGAACCTTGGTTTACAAAAAAAGAGGGAGGTCCTGTTATCGATATGGGACCATATTATATTACTGCTTTAGTAAATCTTTTAGGACCAGCAAAAAAAGTTACAGGCACCATCATTCAAGGCCAAAAATATAGAACTATTGGGATAGGACCAAAAAAAGGCAAAAAATTTAAGGTAGAATGTCCAACTACTTATTTATCTACAATTACTTTCAAAAATAACTCCGTTATAAGATTAACATTATCATTTGATGTTATAGCTCATCAAAGAAATCATATTGAATTATATGGAGAAAAAGGGTCAATGATAGTTCCAGATCCAAATATGTTCGGTGGATCAGTATTAACTTGCAATAAATTAGGTGATAACTGGAAAGAGTTTAAGACTTCAAAAATGCCATTAGGGAGGATTAATATAAGAACACAAAGTTCAAGAGCTAATGAAACACCAACTAATGCAAACTATCGAGGTGTGGGGTTGTCAGAGATGGCATATTCGATTGAAAATAAAAGAAAACATTTGTGTAGTGGTGAAATTTCTCTTCATGTATTAGACATTATAACTTCTATTATGAAAGCGGCCAGGTCTGGCAAAATTCAATACATTAATACCTTTTGCGCAAAACCAAAAAAGTTTTCAAAATTAGATATTAAGAAATTACTAAAGTAAATATAAAATGAAAAAACATATTGTAATTTCAGATCCATTTCCAAGAACATTAGATTTAATTTTTTCAAAAAAAAAACTTAAGGAATTAAAATCAAAATATAAGTTAATAACAGCTCCTAAGTTCAATAAAAAAGATTTTTACGAAAAAAATATTCATAAAGCCACTTTTATAATGGGCCAACCAGATCTTGACAAAAATCTTTTATCAAAAGCCACACAATTGAAATGTATTATAAATGTTGAAAGTAATTTTATGGATAATATTGACTATGAATATTGTTTTAAAAAAAAAATTGATGTCATAGCTACATCACCTGTATTTTCAAAGCCAGTTGCTGAAATAGCTTTAGGTATGACTTTATCCATATTAAGGAACATCCATAATGCTCATTTCGATTTTGTAAGAGGAAAAGAAAAATATGGTTTAGAAAGTAATTTAAGTGCTTCTCTTTTAACAAATAAAAAAATTGGATTATTAGGGTTTGGAGATTTAGCAAAGGCGCTTTATCCTCTTTTACTACCCTTTACAAAAAATATAAATGTATACGATCCCTGGGTACCTAACAAAATTATTAAAAAAGCTGGTTTTAAATCAATTAATCTAAGTAAAATGTTTAGCGATTGTGAGATTATTTATGTACTAGCAACAATCACAACTAAAAATAAAAATTTAATAGACAAAAAATTATTAAATAGAATGAGGTCGAAATCAGTTTTTGTTTTAATGAGTAGAGCAGCAATTGTTAATTTTGAAGATCTTAAAAAAAGAATTAAAAAAGGAGATATTTATGTCGCAACGGATGTATTTCCTGAAGAGCCGGTTAAAAAAAATGATCCAATTAGAAAACTGAAAAATGTATTATTTTCAGCTCATAGGGCGGGAGCTTTAGAGCAGGCTTTTTTTGAAATGGGTGAAATTGTTCTAAAGGATATGAGCTTAATTTTAAAAAAAAAGGCACCAAAATTCTGCAAAAGGGCTCGAAGCAAAACAGTAAATCTGTTAGCCTCAAAACCTGTTGCAATTAACTGATTTTTTTATATTTTCATGATTTATGTCATCAATTAATCAACTACTTCTCGAAGCAAAAAGTGTAACAAAGTACTTTGGAACCATAACGGCTCTTGAAAATGTAAATTTAAAGATACATGCAGGAGAGTGCCTTGGTGTTGTGGGTGATAATGGGGCAGGAAAAACGACATTAATGAAGGTTTTATCTGGACTTTATAAACCAAGTTCTGGCTCACTATATTTTGATGGTAAAAAAGAGATATTAGAAAGCCCAAAGGACTCACAAGAGTTAGGCCTAGAAATGGTTTACCAAGATTTGGCTTTAGCGGGAAATCTTCCTATTGGTGAAAATATTTTTTTGGGACGTGAGCCTACTAAAAATCTTGGTTTTATTAAGCTGCTAGATTTTAAAAAAATAAAAGAACTTACTGATGCTCATTTAGGTAAGTTAAAAATTAATGTAAAAAGTGCAGATCAAAAAGTCGAGGAACTTTCGGGCGGTCAAAGACAAGCAGTGGCTATAGCAAGATCTACAGCTTTCAATGCCAAGGTAGTTATTATGGATGAACCCACGGCTGCTCTTGCTATTAAGGAAGTTGGAAAAGTATTAGATTTAATCAATAGCTTAAAAAAAACTGGAGTAGGTGTAATTGTAATCAGCCATAGAATGGATGACATATTTGCTGTTTGTGATCGTGTGATGGCTTTGTTTCAAGGAACTAATTTTGCTGAGTCTGAATTATCAAAGACTTCTAGAGACGAAGTAATTGGTTGGATTATGGGAAAAAAATAATTATGGATAATAAAGATCAAGAAAAAGATTCACTATATTTAAAATTAATTCCTTACTTTGATAGATATGGAATTTTATTATTACTACTCATTATGATAGTGGTAATGCATTTCTTGCAGCCAGATGTTTTTTTGTCGTGGAGAAATGTAACCAACGTATTTAAACAAATATCTTGGCAATCTATGCTTGCTCTAGGAGTTTTCATGGTAATTGTAACTGCAGGTATTGACCTTTCAGTTGGTTCTATAATGATGTTGTCATTGATGATATTAGCAATTGTAGCAAAAGCAGGTGCACCTTGGTTTGTTGTTGCTATGACACCACTTATAGCAGGATTAATATGTGGACTAATAAATGGTCTTGGAATTACTATTTTGCGGATGCCTCATCCTTTCATAATGACACTAGGTACACTATATATATTTAGAGGTACTGGAAATTTAATTTCAGGTGGAACACCAATAAGTGGCTTTACTGACGAAGTAAGGTATCTTGGCCATGGAAGAATAGATTTAACTTGGTTAGGTCTCGAAAAATCTCAGTACCTTCCAGTGAGTTTAGTTCTTATTGCAATTGTATATATAATTTTCTGGGTTTTCATGAATCATACAAGAACTGGTAAATGGATTTATGCTATTGGAGGTAACCCCAGTGCAGCAAGAGCGTCAGGCGTTAACGTAAATAAAATTTTAGTAATTGTTTACTCTTTATGCGGATTTTTATCAGGTATTGGAGCATTAATTTTAGCAGGAAGAACAGACTCTGGTTATCCGAATGCTGGATTACAATCAGAATTAGATGCTATTGCAGCCTGCATAATTGGTGGAGCAAGTTTTTTCGGTGGAAGGGGTACAGTGCTTGGAGTGTTTGCTGGCGTAATGATTATGGGTATTTTAAGAAATGGCCTAAACCTTATGGATGTGAGCTCGTTTTGGCAACAAGTCTTAATTGGTTCTATAATAGTATTAGCAGTATATATCGACGTGCTAAGAAGAGATCTTGGAACAAGAAAATAATACACGTATTAGTTGAGATAAAAAATAGTGTCTTTTATAAACAGTTGAATTCTTATTAAAAATTTAATTAAATTAACCTTTAATAATTATTAAAGGGGAAATTTATGAGAGAACTAATGAGAAAAGTTGTTGTATTTTTTTCAACAATTTTTTTATTAACAACTATGGCGTCAGTATCTTTTGCTGATGGTCACGGTAAAAAAATCCTATTTAGCATCAAAGGTCCTGGTTCAGGAAACCCATTTTGGGCTTCTGTAACTAAAGGTGCTGAAGAAGAGGCAAAAAAACTAGGTGTTAAATTAATATTAATTGCACCTCCACAAGAAGGTGATGTTCAGGCACAAATTAACCAAGTAGAGGATCAACTTGCAAAAGGTGTTGATGCTTTAGCTCTAGCGCCAGGAGATCCAAATGCTTTTGCTCCAATCGTTGATGATGCGATCAAAAGTGGAGTTCCAGTTGTTTTTGTTGATACAAAAGGAATTAATGAAGGTGTAACTTTTATTGGAACAAATAATATGAATGGTGCAGAATTAGCTGCTAAATTCATATGTGATAAAACTCCAAAAGGTTCAGATGTTGCAATTCTTACAGGAATTGAGTCTCAATCAACTGCATTATTAAGAAGAGATGGTGCAATTAAAGGATTTAAAAATTGTGGTTTAAATCTTGTTGCCACTCAAACAGCCGAGTGGGATACTGCAAAAGGTAGATCAGTTACTGAGTCAATCATTTTGAAAAATCCTAATATCAAAGCAATCTTTGCTTCTAATGACAATATGGGATTAGGTGCTATGCAAGCTTTAAAAGATGCTGACATGAACGATGTAATTGTTGTTGGTTTTGATGCAACTCCTGATGCAGCTACGAGTATCTTAAAAGGTGAAATGACTGCAACGATTGCACAATTCTCATACAACATGGGTGCTTATGGTGTTAAGTATGCTCTTGAGTTAGCTAATGGTGGAAGCATCGATATAAACATCGATACTGGAACACAATTAGTAACAACCGCAAACGCTAACGATTTTAAATAATCTTTAGTTTTAAAGAACAATTTAAAGGGTGGAATTTTATTCCACCCTTTTTTTTTATGTATTATAATCTCTAAATGTTAATTAATATTAATCCTATATTAAGCCCAGAATTACTGTTTCATTTAAGATCTATGGGACATGGAGAAAAATTAATTTTAGCAGATGCAAATTTTCCGTCTAACTCCACAAACAATAAAGTAATTCGATTGGATGGAGTAAATATTAAAGACGCAGCGACTGCTATATTATCTGTATTTCCATTAGATAGTTTTGTTGTATCTAAAGGTGGATCTCCAGCTCTTAGAATGGAGGTCGATAACAAGCCAGACGAATTAACCGAGACACACAAAGAATTCATAGAAGTAGTAAATTCTGTCTCAGGAGAACATTGGAAAGTTGGATCAATTTCAAGACAAGATTTTTATGAGGAAGCAAAGAAAGCTTATTGCATAGTAACTACTACAGATGCTAGGCCATATGGATGTTTCGTGATTACTAAGGGTGTTATTTTACCAGATGGAAAAGTCTGGACTTAAAAAATGAAATCCATTTGTGTTTTTGGTGTTTTTGTAGCTGACCTTTGTTTTGTTGCTGATGCTATTCCTGAAAAAGGACAAACTATTTTAGGTAATAAACATATTGTCGGTCCTGGTGGAAAAGGATCAAACCAAGCAATAGCCGCAGCTAGACTTGGAGGTAAAGTAAATTTTATAACAAAGATCGGGAATGACCAAAATGCAAATATAGCCCTAAACCTCTACAAGGAAGTAGGGATAAACACTGACTCAATTATTCAAGATGAAAGTCAGTTAACAGGTGTGGCAGGTATAATGATAAACCAAAAAACTGGAGACAACGCTATAAACATTGTACCAGGTGCAGCCGCTTCTTTAACTAATAAAGACATTGATAAAAATATAAATTTTATAGAAAATTCAGAAATATTTTTAACTCAGTTAGAGACACCTTATGAGGTAACTAGTTATGCACTTCAAAAAGCTAAAGAAACAGGTTCATTAACTATTTTTAACCCAGCACCTGCATCAAACATTAATCAAGATGATTTTAAATGTATGGACTATTTTACACCTAATGAAACAGAAGCAAGTTTTTATCTAAAAAAAAATGTTGAAAGCAAAAAAGAAATTGAAGAAGCTGCAAAAAATTTCCTAAATAAAGGAGTTAAAAATATTGTTATAACTCTAGGTTCAAAAGGAGTTTATTTTGCTAACTCCTCCGAAAGCTATTTTGTAGATGCTTTTAATTTAAAAGATAAAGTTGTTGATACGACTGGAGCAGGTGACGCATTTAATGGAGCTTTTGCTTATGCTTTGTCAAAAAATCTTAAAGATAAAGATGCTTTAGAATTTGCAAATAAGGTTGCTGGTATTTCAACTACAAGAGCTGGAGCAGCTAATGCAATGCCTAAACTTGATGAAGTAGAATCTTATTAGTTATTCTATTATTTTGAAATCAGACTTAAATTTATCAGTAATTGTTAAACCTAGACCAGGTTTGTTATCATCTAAATTTATATATCCATTTTCAGGGGCAGGATCACCTTCAAAAATGTAATAAAATAATTCATTTCCAATTTCTATATCATAGACTGGAAAAAATTCAGATATTGGACAATTAAAATTTGACATTGTTAAATGATAATTATGCATTTGACCAGCATGAGGAATAACTGGTACTTGATAAGCTTCTGCTAATGCATTTATTTTATTTGCAATTGTAAATCCACCAACTCTATTATTATCATATTGAATATAGCTGACTGCTTTAATATCCAACAATTGTTTAAATCCAAATAAGTTGAATTCATGTTCTCCACCAGAAATTGGAATTGCATTCATATTATTTAATTCTACATATCCATGAATATCGTCTGCTATAACTGGTTCCTCCAACCATCTTGGGTTAAATTTTACCAATTTAGGTATCATCCTTTTTGCATAATCTAAGTTCCAACCCATATAACATTCCATCATTAAGTCAGTATCATATCCAATAACTTCTCTAACTGCTTCAGCTAGTTCAATATTCTTTTTCATACCTTCCGGACCATCTTTTGGACCCCATCCAAATCTCATTTTAAACATTTTGAAACCTTGTTTAACATAGCTTTCAGCTTCTTTTTGTAGTTCTTTTATTGGCTGGCTGTAAAGTTTAGATGCGTAAACAGGTATCTTTTCTTTGGTTCGTCCACCTAATAATTTAAAAACAGGTTTATTTGTAATTTTTCCCATTATATCCCAGAGCGCAATATCAATTGCAGAAATAGCAACCATCCCCAATCCTCTTCTTCCCCATGCGTGAGTTCTTCTGTACATTTTTTCCCAAATATAAGAATAATCAAAAGGATCTTCACCTATTACTAAAGGTGTTAAATAAGTATCGATTGTTTTCTTCACTAATTGTGGTGCGAGAGCTGCGTTTCCAATTCCAATTATACCGTCGTCTGTTTCTATTTCACATATCAACCATTCATGAAATCTAAAAGAACCCATAGCGTCTGATTTTTCAATCAAAAGGTCTGAAGCATTCGTGCAAAAATTATTTTGTGGAGGAACTGTTTTACCATTCCATTGATATACCTTTGTACGAATACTTTTTATTTTGGACATTTAATTGTTTTTATTTTCTGCCATTGTTAATGCAATTTTGAATGAATTCAAAGTAGGTTCTAAATTTGCTTTATTTTTACCTGCAATATCGAATGCTGTACCATGTGCAGGAGTGGTTATAGGGACTGGCAAACCTCCTTGTACAGTTACTCCTCGATCAAATCCAAATGCTTTTAAACCAGATTGTAAAGCATCATGATACATACCAACAATACAATCATGATTCCCATTTTTATAAGCAGTAATAAAAGAAGTATCACATGGTAAAGGTCCATCAGCATTAATACCTAATTTTTTTGCCTCTTCTATTGCAGGTATAATTTCTTCTTTTTCTTCAGTTCCAAATTCAGCATGAGGATTAAGTGCTTGAACTGCTACTCTTGGATTTTTAATACCATTTAATTTCATAGCTTCATTTATAAGCTTTATTGGCTTTATAATTTTTTCCTTTTTTACATGTTCTGGTACTTCTTTTATTGGAATATGTGATGATACCCTTGCAGTCCAAAAATTATCAATAACATTAAACTCGCAAAAAAAATTTTTAACCTCTAACTTTTCGGCCATTAAATGTAATTCATCAGAATATTTATTTCCACCAAGTTTAAGGCTTGTTTTGTTAAATGGTCCAAAGTTTATTGCATGAATTTTATTTTCTTTAGCAAGATCTAAAGCTATATTTAACGAATCTAAAACACTTTCTCCCGCCTCTTTAGAGCACTCAGATAATATATAATTATGATTTTTACCTTTAGAGATATCTAGAAAAAATTTACTACCCTTTGTAAAATCAATATTGTCGAAATCTTCTACAAAATTTAAATTATGTGATTTGCCTGAAATTTTATTTCCACTTTCTAATATATTTTTTTCACCTATGATAATTACATTAGCCTTGTTAGTGATTTCCTCTGACAATAATTTTGAGACCAATTCAGGTCCTATACCAGAAGGATCCCCTAAAAGAACTGCTATGTTAATTTTATTTCGAGCCATTTTTTACTTTACGCTATGTATCAGATTATGTTTATATATTTAAATATAAATTAACTAAAAAAAGAGGGAAATTATGAAAAAAAGTTTTAAAATTTTCTTAGCAGCTGCATTTCTAGTAACAGAATTTTTCGTTGTTGCACTTCCACTTATGATTACTTCTGCAAAAGCAGATGGTCACCCAATTCAAGCTATTACTCATGCTGGTTTTGGTGGAGGTACAGACGTAACTACTAGAATGATGCTTTTAAGAGCACGTAGAGTACTTAAACAAGATATGCAATTGGTTAACAAAAAAGGTGGTGGTGGAGCAGTATCAATGGATTACATGATGAGTCTACCTGCTGACGGACAACACACTTTAACCTGGACTACAGGTCATGCTGTTTCAATGGCGTTAGGTAAAACTAAAGTTAAAATAAGTGATATGCAACCACTAGCAAGAGGAACTGACGATCCTCAATTGTTTGTTGTAAATTGTAAAGCAGACATTAAAGACGCAAAAATATTTATTAGTACTCAAAAGTCAAAATCTCTTAAATATGGAACAACACATGTCGGTGGAATTGATGATGTGAGTGCTATTGCATTTACAAAAAAAGGTGGATTAAAAGATCCAACTATTGTTGCTTATAAGGGTGTAGCTCCAATTAAAACTAACTTAATCAAAGGCGATATTGATGTAGGTGTTTTAAACTTAGGGGAAGCATTAACAGAAATAAATGACGGAACACTTTGTGTTTCTGTTGTCTTAGCAAATAATAGAATGGCTAAAATTGGAGACTCTCCAACAGCTAAAGAATTAGGAATACCTGTTTCTTTATCTACTGTTAGAGGTTTTGTAACTAAAAAAGGAGCACCAGCTGAAAGAGTTAAAGAATTAGAAGCTGGAATGATGAAAGCTATGAGCCATAACTACTACAAAAATTTCTTAACAGAAATTGGTCTTGATGAGACAAGTGTGGTTGGTGCTGATGAATGGGGTAAGCAAATGGAAGAAATGCTTACAGAGATGACAGCACAACTTAAAGCTTTGGGTTACATTAATTAGTCATAAGAAAGTACATTTTTTATGAATAATGTACGAAATAAAAAAAGGGCAAACAAAAGTTTGCCCTTTTTTTTTAAAGATGAGTTTAAAGTTTCATTTATTATTGTTTTTATCTCAATAATTTTACTAATAAGTACCTTTTCGTTTGATATTGTTCCTCCAATTTTAAACAGAGGTATACAACCTGCAACTTTTCCTAAAGCTTTATTAATATTAATAATAAGCTTAACTTTAATTATCTATTATCTATCAATAAAGGATCCTTGGAAGATAGGAAAAAAATTACCCAAAACATTTTTTTTAACTTTACTTAGTTTTTTAATATTTGTTATTATTTCAAAGACTTTAGATTTCTTTTTAGCCATATCAGTATTGTCATTTTTTGTTTCCTATAATTGGGGTGAAAGAAGAATATTTTATTTATTATTAGTAAGTATTATTTTTCCTATTTTGGTTTTTATTTTTTTTGAAACAATCTTAGGCTTAAGATTTCCTCCAGGAATAATTACTAATCTTTATTATTATTAAAATGGATAATCTTTTATTAATGCTGACACCTTTATTTAGTTCAAAACTGTTGATAGTTTTACTTTTTGGAACTTTGTTTGGATTAATTCTAGGAGTTCTTCCTGGTTTGGGTCCCACAACAGGAGGAGCGTTAATTTTACCATTTACTATGACGCTAGACCCTTTATCCGCAATAGTATTGTTAACTTCTATTTATTGTGCAGGAACTTATGGAGGAGCAATCACTGCAGTATTAATTAATACCCCAGGAACTCCAGCAGCCGCAGCCACTTGTCTAGATGGATATCCTTTGGCTCAAAAGGGTGAAGCGGGCAGAGCGTTGGGAATGGCAACTGTATCAAGTACAGTTGGAGGAATTTTTAGTGTTATAATTTTAGTATTTTTTGCACCACTCTTAGCAAAACTTGCTTATGAATTTGGACAACCCGAATATTTTGCATTAGCAATTTTTGGTTTAACCATGCTTTCTTCTATAGGAGAAGGCAGTCCTATTAAAAACTTAATTGCTGGGGCATTTGGAATTTTAATTTCAACTATTGGAAAAGATTTTATGACATCAATAGATAGGTTTACTTTTGGAATTAATGAACTCTCAGTTGGTATTAGTTTTATTCCAGTAGTTGTTGGTTTATTTGCAATTAGTGAAATGTTAACTCAATCAACGCTTCTTGATCAAGTATTTAAAAGAGTAGCTTTAAAGGCAGTAAAACTTCCAACAAAAGATGATTATAAAAAAACATGGAAAACAATTCTTAGATCAAGCGGAATAGGTTCATTCATTGGTGTTTTGCCAGCTGAAGGAGGTACTGTAGCATCATTAATTGGTTATTCAGAAGCTAAAAGATTTTCTAAAAATCCTGAGGAATTTGGCAAAGGATCAATAGAAGGTATTGCTGGGGCAGAAGCTGCAAACAATGCTGCAACAGGTGGAGCAATGGTACCTACGTTAGCATTAGGAATTCCAGGAAGTGCTACAACAGCTGTAATACTAACAGGTTTAATTATTCATGGTGTCAGACCAGGTCCAGATTTATTTAGAGAACAACCCGATTTTTTATATGGAATATTTGGAGCTATGTTAATTGCAAACGTTTTATTTTTTATCTTTGGATTTTTTGGAGCCAAAGTATTCGCGAGAATTACCCTAGTCCCAAACAAAATCTTGTGGCCAATGATATTTGCTGTATCTGTTTGTGGAACCTATTCACTTAGCCAATCAATTATTGATGTTTGGATTATGTTGTTTTTTGGAATACTAGGATTTTTTATGAGAAGATTTGGATTTTCAGTTGTTCCTGTAATTATAGGATTAATTTTAGGAGAGTTAGTAGAGGGAACTTTAAGACAGTCTCTTGTTATTTTTGATGGAAATTGGCTAATGTTTTTAACAAGACCAATAGCTTTAACTTTTTTTATTTTATCTTTAATTGCATTGGCTTTTCCTTTATTAAGATCAAAAAAACAAAAAAAATAATATGATTAATTTTGATTTAAAAGATAGAGTTGCAGTAGTGACTGGAGGTGCTCAAGGTTTTGGACTAGCTATTACGGAGAGATTTATTGATTCAGGAGCAAGCGTTATAATTTGGGATATAGACGAAGAAGCAAGCAAAGCTGCAACAAAAAAAATTAATTCAGACAAGGTTTCATTTCAAATTGTTGATGTTGGGAATTATGAGAATATAGAAAAAAATTTAGCTGAAATTGAAAAAACACACAAAAAAATTGATATTTTTATCAATAATGCAGGTGTTGCAGGAAAAAATACCACAGTAGTTGATTATCCACTTGATGAATGGAAAAAAGTTATAGACCTAAATTTAAATGCAGTATTTTATTGCTGTAAAGCTGTAACGCCTTACATGATAAAAAACAATTACGGAAGAATTGTTAATATTGCCTCTATTGCTGGAAAAGAGGGTAATCCTAATGCCAGTGCATATAGCACGTCTAAAGCTGGAGTTATAGGTTTAACTAAATCGCTTGGAAAAGAATTAGCATTAAAAAATATAGCTGTTAATTGTGTTACTCCTGCTGCAGCAAAAACAAGAATATTTGATCAAATGACTGAGGAACATATAAATTATATGTTATCTAAAATTCCTAGAAATAAATTTGCAAAAGTTAATGAATTAGCATCCCTTGTTACATGGTTATCGAGTGAGGAAAATTCTTTTTCGACAGCTGCTGTTTTTGATTTGAGTGGTGGAAGAGCAACTTATTGATTTATGCAAATAGGTATTGATGTTGGAGCTACAAAAATTGAAAGTGTAGTTTTAGATGAAAAAGGAAACGAAAGTCATCGTGAGAGAACTGATTGTCCAAAAGACTACTTTCAAATTATAAAAACAATTAAAGAAATTAACAAAAAGTTAGAAAAAGAATTTAACAAAGAACTACCGATTGGTGTTTGTCATCCTGGCATTCATTCACCTCAAACAGGATTAGTTAAGAACGCTCCAAATTGTTATTGGTTGGAAAAAAAACCATTTCAAAATGATCTAAGAAAAGAATTAGGTAAGGAGGTATTTTGCGAAAATGATGCCAATTGTTTTGCTTTATCTGAAGCTTTAGATGGCGCAGGAAAACATTATAAAATTGTTTATGGAATTATTATTGGTTCTGGAGTAGGCGGTGGTTTAGTGATAGACAAAAAAATTGTTAGTGGACCAAATGGAGTAGCAGGTGAATGGGGACATAATCAAATTAATCATTTAATTTCTAAAAAAGAAAATTTCGAATCTACCAATCTAAGAGATGGCGAGATTGAGAGTTTTATGTCAGGCTTAAGTTTAGCAAAAAAATTTAATAAAAAATTCAAAAAGAATTTAAAGACGAATGAAATTTTTGATTTATATAGAAAGCATGATTTAGATGCTGAAAATTTAATAGATAATTTTAAAGTAAATTTAGCAATGTCCTTAGCAAATATAATTAATATACTTGATCCCGATTGTTTTGTTTTTGGTGGGGGTGTCTCAAATGAAATTGATTTTTTAAGTGAAATCGAAACTATCGTAAGAAAATTTGTAACTGGCAGAGAGTATGAAGGTGTGTTTCTTAAACCAAAGTACGGAGATGCTAGTGGCGTAAGAGGAGCAGCAAGGTTAGGAAGAAAATCAATCTATTAACATTAAAAATCAATTATTGGTTGTATTTTTTTTTCTTGTAGTCTTTTAATAAATCAATCTATAATTGTTTTTTTTAAGTTAACTTAATTTAACAAATAAGAGGGAAATATATGAAAAAAATGTTAATTGCTTTAATTGCGTTTGCATTCACTTCTACATCTTCTTTTGCAGGACCAAAAATTGAGGTTTTGCACTGGTGGACATCAGGTGGTGAAGCTGCTGCACTAAAAGTATTAAAAGACGATTTTGCTGCAAATGGTGGTGAATGGTTAGATATGCCTGTAACAGGTGGTGGTGGAGACGCTGCTAACGTTGCACTAAAAGCAAGAATAGTTGCTGGAGATCCTCCATCAGCTTCTCAAATTAAAGGTCCAACAATTCAAGAATACGACCAAGAGGGTGTAGTTGCTCCTTATAATATTGATCCAATTGCTCAGTCAGAGGGTTGGGACAGTTTATTAGACCCAATGATTGCTGCAGTTCACAAATGTCAAGACAACAGTGGTCCATATTGTGCGGCTCCAGTAAACATTCATAGAATTGATTGGATGTGGGCTAACAAAGCAGTGTTTGATGCTAATGGAATTTCAGTTCCTACATCTTGGGATGAATTAAATGCAGCAGCAGAAAAACTTCAAGCTGCAGGAATTATTCCTTTTGCACATGGTGGTCAAGCTTGGCAAGACGCAACAGTCTTCGAAGCAGTAGCTATGGGTATTGGTGGAAATAACTATTATAAAAACTGTTATGTAGATCTTAAAGAAACTTGTTTAAGAAGTGAGACAACTGTAAAAGTTTTTGATCAAATGAGAAAACTTCAAGGTTTTACAGATGAAGGTAGCCCAGGAAGAGATTGGAACGTTGCTACTGGAATGGTTATTGAAGGAAAAGCTGGTTTCCAAATTATGGGTGACTGGGCAAAAGGTGAATTTACTGCTGCTGGAAAAGTACCAGGCGTAGATTACTATTGTGCTGCAACTCCATCTAATAATGGATACTTGTACAATGTAGATAGCTTTATATTCTACAAAACAAGTGACCCAGACAAACAAGAAGGTCAAAAATTATTAGCTAAATTAATGATGGGTAAGAATTTCCAAAAAGTTTTTAACCTATACAAAGGATCAATTCCAGCACGTTTAGATGTACCAATGGATGAATTTGATAAATGTGCAAAAACATCAAATTCTGACATCAAAACTGCGGGAGCAAGTGGAGGATTAGTACCAAGTTTTGCTCACGGAATGGCTCAAGGCAATACTATGAAAGCTGCTTTACAAGACGTGATCACAGAACACTTTAATTCTGATATGTCTTCTGTTGATGCGGCAAATGCTTTGGCTGATTCAGTTTTAGACAATATGTAAAAATATAAAAATTAAGGCCACCTAAAATTTAGGTGGCCTTTTTTTTTAATCAAAATTAGAAAATATTTATAATGCTTAAGTGGTTAGAAAAAAACCTACCTAAAATCGTAATGGCGCCAGCTGTTGGATTAATTGGTTGGTTTGTCTATGGTTTTGTACTTTGGACTTTATATATATCTTTTACAAATTCTAAAATCTTACCCAAATACGAGCTTTGGGGAGTAGGACAATATTTTAAACTTTGGGGTTCTAGAAAATGGCTTATTGCAGTAGATAACTTACTTATTTTCACAGCGTTGTTCTTAATTTTTTGTGTTGTGATTGGAATTATTCTTGCAATATTTTTGGATCAAAAAATTAGAGCTGAAGGTGTCTTAAGAACTATTTACCTGTATCCAATGGCTTTATCTTTCATAGTTACCGGAACAGCTTGGAAATGGATTTTAAATCCAACGCTCGGTATCCAAAAAATGTTTATCGATTGGGGTTTTGAAAACTTCACGTTTGATTGGTTAGTAAATAGAGAAATGGCAATCTACACCATTGTTATCGCAGGTGTTTGGCAGTCTGCTGGATTCGTAATGGCATTATTTCTAGCTGGATTGAGATCAGTTGAAGATGAAATTGTGAAAGCAGCTAAAATAGATGGTGCAAATTTATTTACAGTTTATTGGAAAATTTTACTTCCTATGATGAGGCCAGTCTTTTTTACAAGTTTTGTGATTTTAGTTCACATTTCTATAAAAAGTTATGATCTTATAGTTGCGCTAACCCAGGGTGGACCTGGTATATCCACAACTATGCCTGCCTTATATATGACCCAAACTGCATTCCATAAAAGTCAAGTTGGTTTATCAGCCGCAAGTGCAATCATGATGTTTATGGCAGTAGCGGCAGTAATTATCCCGTATTTATATTCTGAGCTAAGGAGAGAAAATGCAAGATAAGTCACAGACTTCATACAAACAACTTGAAATGAAGTCTAAATATACAAATATGTTTTTGAGATGGTTTTTGTATTTTGCTTTAATACTTTTTGCATTGTATTTTATTTTTCCTCTATACGTAATGGTAGTAACTTCATTAAAAACTATGGAGGAAATCCGTCAAGGAACACTTTTAACGTGGCCAAGTGGATTAAATTTTGAATCCTGGGCAGTTGCATGGGGAGGTAGAGGATATGGAGCAGGTGATACCTTTTTAAGACCATATTTTTGGAATTCATTCAAGATGGTTGTTCCAGCTGTATTTTTTTCCACATTTATAGGAGCTATGACTGGATATGTTTTAACAAAATGGAGATTTAAAGGAGATCAATGGGTTTTTCTTTTTTTACTATTTGGATGTTTTATTCCATTTCAGGCAATTCTGTTACCAATGGCAAGAACTCTTGGAGTTTTAGGAATATCAAATTCTATAATAGGACTAGTATTAGTCCACACAGTTTATGGAATTCCATTCACAACTTTGTTTTTTAGAAATTACTATATTTCTGTTCCTACAGAATTAGTAAAAGCTGCACGAATTGATGGAGCAGGTTTCTTTAAAATATTTTTTAAAATTTTACTTCCAATTTCAGCACCCATTATTGTTGTGACTGTTATTTGGCAATTTACGCAAATCTGGAATGACTTTTTGTTTGGATCAACTTTTTCATTTGGAAAAGCAGCACCAATTCAAGTTGCTTTAAATAACATGGTTTTATCAAGCACAAGTGTTAAAGAATATAACGTAGATATGGCATCTGCTATAATTGCGGGTATTCCAACACTTATTGTATATGTTTTAGCTGGTAAATATTTTATTAGAGGATTAACCTCAGGAGCAGTGAAAGGATAATAATGAAAACATTAAGAATTGAGGAATTATCAAAAAACTTTGGATCCACTGAGGTTTTAAGAAAAATTAATCTAGAGATAGATGAAGGAAATTTCTTAGTTCTTTTAGGTCCTTCAGGGTGTGGTAAATCAACTTTGCTAAACATTATTGCAGGCTTAGAAACTATTAATGAGGGTAATGTTCATATTGATGATTATAATGTAAGTAAAGTAGAACCAAAAGACCGAAATATTGCAATGGTATTTCAATCGTATGCTTTGTACCCGTCAATGAATGTACGTGAGAACATGATTTTTGGACTTAAACAAGCAAAAGTTTCAAAAGAGAAAATAGAAGAACAGCTAGAAAAAGTATCAAAATTTTTACAAGTAGACGCACTATTAGAGAGAAAACCTTCACAGTTATCAGGCGGGCAAAGACAACGTGTTGCAATCGGGAGAGCGCTTGTGAGAGAACCAAGAATATTTTTATTTGATGAACCTTTATCTAATTTAGATGCAAAATTAAGAGTTGAGATGAGACGAGAAATAAAAAAACTTCATCAACAACTTAAAACAACAGTAGTTTATGTAACGCACGATCAAACAGAAGCAATGAGTTTAGGTACAAATATTGCAATCATGAATCACGGTGTAATTCAACAAAATGATACTCCAGAAAATATTTACAATAAACCTAGTAATACCTTTGTAGCAGATTTTATTGGATCTCCTTCAATGAATTTGATTAAAGGTAATCTTAAAGAAAGTTCTAATAACATTTCATTTATTGCTAATGGTTCTAATGTTGAAATTCCAATAAATGGATATAATTTCAATGAAAAATCTAATTTAAATAATAAAGAAGTTTTTTTTGGAATTAGACCAGAACATATATTCTTTAAAAAATCTAATGAAAGTGATTTTGAGATTAATTTAAAAGCTGATTTAAGTGAGTATATAGGTCATGAGCAGATAATGACATTTGATTATGAAAATCAAGAAGTATTAGCAAAATTTCCCTCAACAATAAAAATTGAGCTGTCAAAAAATACAAATTTATTTTTTGATTTAACACAAATTTCGTTATTTGATGCTAAAACAGAGGAAAGGATATAAATGAAAGTAAAATATTTTGATTTAAAAAACAAAAAAGTTTTTATCACAGGTGGTGGTTCAGGAATAGGTGCTTCAATAGTTAAACATTTTTGTGAACAAGAGTGTGAAGTTTATTTCGTAGACATAAATAAAAAGGATTCAAATAAATTAATTAAAGACTTAAAAAAAAAAGGTCTTAGAACACCACATTTCATTGAATGTAATCTAGTAAAAATAAAAAAATTGGAAGGTATTATTAAAAAAATTATTAAATCAAAAGGCCCAATAGATATTTTAATTAATAACGCAGCTAATGATGATAGACACTCTACAGATCAAGTAGATGAGGAATATTGGAATAATAGAATGGATGTGAATTTAAAGCATTTTTTCTTCACAATTAAAGCTGTTTTAAAAGGAATGATTAAAAATAATGGTGGCGCTATCGTGAATTTAAGCTCAGTTTCATGGATGTTAGGTGAAGGTGATAAAGTTGCTTACGAGACAGCAAAGTCAGCTGTTATTGGTTTAACCAGATCTTTTGCGCGAGAGTTTGGTAAATATAATATTAGATGTAACTCAGTTACACCTGGATCAATTGCTACAGAAAGACAGATAAAACATTGGTTAACGCCAAAATATAAAAAATTTATTCTTGATAAACAATGTTTAAAGAGACAACTTAAACCTGATGACGTGGCTAGCTTAGTTGTTCATCTTTCTTCTGATATATCCTCAGGATGCACAAAACAAAACTTTATTATAGACGCTGGTATCACTTAAAATCTACAAAGGTGCCCAAAAAAATTAAAATATCAGTTGTTGGAATAGGTTTAATGGGACTACAACATATTAAAGCTATTCAAAAATCAAAATTTGCATCTCTTCACTCAATTGTTGAAATAAAAAAAACTGGGATAGAATTGTCTAAAAAATTCAATGTACCACTTTATAAAAAAATCAAAATTTTATTAGCAAAAAATAAACCCGATGCAGTGATAATTGCAACACCCAATGTTTTACATGAAAATGATACAGTTCAATTTTTGAAATCTAAAATTCCTGTTTTATTAGAGAAGCCAATTTCAGATAATATTAAATCTGCAAAAAAAATTATTAAAAGTGCACACTCAAACAAAACTTCATTATTGATAGGATATCACAGACGCCATAATTCAATTGTTAATAATGTTAAAAAAATAATAGAAAATAAAAAACTTGGAAAAATTGTATCTGCAAATATTTTATGCTGGCTATATAAACATAAAGAATATTTTAATGAAAAATGGAGAGTAAGCAAGGGTGGTGGACCATTAGGTATTAATTTAGTACATGATATTGATATGATTTGTTATTTACTTGGTCCTGTTAAATATGTTCAGGCGTTTAAATCAAATAATATTAGAAAATATAAGGTTGAAGATACAGCTTCAGTTAATTTATTTTTTAAATCTGGAACTTTATGTACTCTAAACATATCTGATACTATAACTTCACCATGGAGCTATGAATTAACAGCTGGGGAAAATCCTGATTATCCAATAACTGACCAATCTTCTTATTTTATTGGAGGAACTAGAGGTTCTGTTCAATTTCCTAATTTAAAGTTATGGTACTATAAAAAAGAAAGAAGTTGGTGGAATAATATTTTTAATAATAAAATTAAAGTTCAAAAAAGTAATGAAACCTTAATTAATCAGATCGATCACTTTTCTAGAGTAGTTTTGAAAAAAGAAAGACCAAAAGTAACTGGTAAGGATGGATTAAATTCTTTAATAATTTTTGATGCAATAAATAAAAGCTCTAAATTGGGAAAAAAAATTAGAGTTAATTAATTTTTTTTAATCTTGTTTGTTCCCTCAACTCTAATAAACAAAACTCCAAAAATTATAATTCCAATAAGACCAATTATTTTACTTATATCTGCAGGAACCCCAAAAATTAAAAAGTTAATTATTGTTGACCATAGTAATTGAGAATATTGAAAATTAGTTACAAATGATAAATTAGATAATTGAATTGCATAAATAATTATAAAATGACTTATGAAACCAAAAATTCCCATAGCAACTAAACCAATCCAATAAATACTATTTTCTATTGCCACCCAATTAAAAGAAATATAAATTGAAAATATCAAGGCTCCAGTAACTGCAGTATAAAAAACTGCTGAGAAAGGCTCATTGTTTACTGAGATAAGTTTTGTAAAGAATTGATAAATAGCCCAACATAATGGTGGTACAATAGGGAAAATTAACTCAAGCGATAACACTTTCATGCTAGGTCCTAGAGCATAAATAATTGATCCAAAACTTAGCAACATTAAGATTGTGCCTTTAGGAGATAATACGTCTTTTAAAAAATATGCTGATAAAAGAGATACAATTAATGGAGCGCTAAAAAAAACCACATATATGTCTACTAAATCAAATCTTTGTAATGAGTTAAACATAAAAAATGTTGCTGTAACCATTAACAACGATCTGATTATTTGAATCTTAAAATTTCTCGTTAAATTAAGTTTAGGCTTAATGATTACAAAATAAACACAAAGAGCCAAGAAGTGAAAAAAAAATCTTCCCCATACAACTTGCGTAACTGACATAACATTTCCTAAATATTTTGCAGTTGTGTCCATACATACAAATAAAAAAAAACCTGAAGTAGATAGAAAAATAACCTTAATTAGAGAAGCTTTTTGATTTTCTGACATGATAATTTATGAAAAATTTATCAAAAAGTTACATTACCACGCCTACTTGCCAAGGATTAAACTCCTCATCACCGTAGCCATTTATTTCACTTTTTGATTTATTTCCTGAAGCAGTTTTTACAACTAGATCAAATATTCTATTTCCAACTTTTTCAATGTCTTCTTTACCTTCTGCAATAGTCCCACAATTTATATCCATATCTTCTTCCATCTTTTCATACATCGCAGTATTTGTAGATAATTTTAAACTTGGAACAGGTTTGCATCCAAAACATGAACCTCTACCTGTTGTAAAACAAATTACATTTGCACCTGAAGCAACTTGACCTGTTACAGACACTGGGTCATATCCTGGAGAGTCCATAAAGTTAAAACCTTTATTTTTTAATGGTTCTGCGTATTCAAGTACATCTTCTAAAATTGATTTACCACCTTTTGCAACTGCACCCAGTGACTTTTCAAGTATAGTAGTTAAACCACCTCGTTTATTTCCAGGAGCAGGATTATTATCCATTGTACTGTTATTAATTAAAGTATAGTTTTTCCACCATTTTAATCTTTCTATTAATTTGTCTGCTGTTTCTTGGCTGTTAGCTCTATTAATTAGAAGATGCTCAGCCCCGTAAATTTCAGGAGTTTCAGATAATATTGAACTCCCACCTTTTTTAACTAACAAATCAGCTGCAACACCTAAAGCTGGATTTGCAGTAATACCAGAGTATCCATCTGATCCTCCACATTGAAGAGCTAAAGTTAAATGACTAACAGACTGAGGTACTCTCTTAATTTTGTTAGCCCCAGGTAATAAATTTTTTATTTGCGATAGAACTTTTTCGACAATTTTTTTAGTTCCACCTTCGTCCTGAATTGTTAAAAAATGAATCCTATTATGTTTTTTTAAAGATTCATCAAACAAACTCACTTGAGCACATTCACACCCTAAACCAATAACAAATACATGAGAAAAATTTGGATGGTTCTTAAAACCATCAATTGTTCTTTGAAACATTTGCATTCCTTCGCTTGCAGTATTCATTCCACATCCAGTTGAGTGAGTAATTGGAACTATGCCATCAATGTTAGGGTAATCATTTAAAATGTTAGAATATTTTATTTTTTCAACAATCATTTTAGTAACAGTTGCTGAACAATTAACTGTACTAACAATACCTATATAATTTCTAGTAGCTACTTGACCGTTATCTCTTAATATTCCACTGAAAAAGGTATCGACTTTTTCATCAATAATTGTTTTTTTACTTTTTACCTGAAATTCTCTATCAAATTCTTTAAATTCTAAATTATGAGAATGAACATGTTCACCAGCAGTAATATTTTTTGAAGCAAATCCAATTATCTGGTCATACTTAATTATAGGATCACCTTTGTTTATTGGTTTTAAGCAAACTTTGTGTCCAAACGGTATAGGATCAATAGTACTTATCTCTTGACCATTAATTTTCGTTTTTTCTGGTATAATAAATTGACTTACGCCTACATTATCATTTTTATTGAGTACAATTAGACTATTCATTTTTTAATTTAGGTTTTATATATCACTATAATATATTTTATTATTTTATGAAAAAGAAGAATTTAAGAAGTAAACAATGGTTTGACGACCCAAAAGATCCAGGTATGACAGCCATGTATTTAGAAAGATATCTAAATTACGGTCTCACAAGAAAAGAACTTCAATCAGGAAATCCAATAATTGGAATAGCTCAATCTGGGAGTGATTTATCTCCATGTAACAGACATTTTTTGGATTTAAGTAAAAGAATTAAAGATGGAATTAGAAGAGCGGGTGGTATTCCGATGGAATTTCCTACTCACCCAATTCAAGAAACTGGAAAAAAACCTACTGCAATGTTGGACAGAAACTTGTCATATTTGTCTTTGGTTGAGATACTTTACGGATACCCACTTGACGGAGTTATACTTACAACTGGATGTGATAAAACTACCCCAGCAGCGTTAATGGCAGCCGCAACAGTTAATATTCCTGCAATTGTTTTATCTGGTGGTCCAATGCTTGATGGGAATTATAAAGGTAAGAAAGCTGGTTCAGGAACTATTATTTGGGAAGCAAGAAGATTACATGCTAAGGGAGAAATTAATTACGAAGAATTTATGAATATGGCAGCAGCATCTTCACCAAGCCCTGGTCATTGTAATACAATGGGAACTGCTTCATCAATGAATTCTGTTGCTGAGGCATTGGGAATGTCTTTACCAGGATGTGCAGTAATACCAGCTCCCTATAGAGAAAGAGAACAAATTTCTTTTGAGACCGGATCGAGAATTGTAAAAATGGTTCACGAAGATTTAACTCCTTCAAAAATTATGACAAAGAAAGCTTTTGAAAATGCAGTTATAGTTGCAAGTGCCATAGGAGCCTCTAGTAATTGTACTACACATTTAATTGCAATTGCTAAACATATGGGTGTTAAATTTGATTTATCTAATTGGCAAAAGCTTGGGCACAAAATACCTTTATTAGCAAACTGCCAACCTGCAGGCGAACATTTAATGGAAGGTTTTTACAGAGCTGGAGGAATACCAGCAATCATGAAAGAATTAATGAAGAATAATAAAATTCACCAAAACTTAATTACTGTAACTGGCAAAACAGTTGCGCAAAATTTAAAAAAAAAAATCGATGTAGATAGAGATGTGATTAAAACATTTAAAGATAATTTGACTGATAAGGCCGGGTTTCTAGTTATGAAAGGAAATTTCTTTTCATCAGCAATTATGAAAACGTCAGTAATTAGTAAAGAATTTAGAGATAGATATTTATCAAACCCTAAACATCCAAACGTTTTTAAAGGAAAAGCAGTAGTTTTTGAAGGTCCAGAGGATTATCATGACAGGATCAATAGCAAGAAACTAATAATAGATGAAAATTCTATTTTAATTATAAGAGGTTGCGGACCTGTTGGATACCCTGGTTCTGCAGAGGTAGTTAATATGCAACCACCAGATAGACTTCTAAAAAAGGGCATTAATGCACTTCCAACCCTTGGAGATGGAAGACAGAGTGGCACCTCTGAAAGCCCATCTATTCTTCATGTATCACCAGAATCTGCCGTTGGTGGTGATTTAGCAATTGTTAAGACAGGAGATAAAATGACAATAGATCTTAATAAAAGAAGAGTTGATCTTCAAATAACAAAGTTTGAATTTATTAAAAGAAGAAAAAAGAAAAGGATAAAAAAACTTACAAACCAAACACCGTGGCAAGAAATATCTAGATCAAATGTCGGTCAACTTGAAGACGGTGCATGTATTATGTCAAGAGATCAATATTTAGATATCACTAAAACAAAAGGTGTTCTAAGAAACTCTCATTAGATGAAACCAAAAATATTAGTTTCTCGAAAAATTTCTGATGGTGCTGAAGAAACATTAAAAAAAGAATTTGATGTAACTCTTAATTTAGAAGATAAACCTTACACATATGAGGAATTAATAAAACTTTCTAATGAATATGATGGTTTAATATCTACAAGTTTTGATAAATTAGATAAAAATTTTTTTGATAGTTTAAATGGAAAATTAAAGATTATCGGTCATGTTGGAGTTGGATACGACAATATTCATACACAATCAGCCAAAGAAAAAAATATCAAAGTTTCAAATACGCCAAATGTATTAAACGATGCTGTAGCAGAAATAACAATCCTTTTAATTTTAGCATCGTCAAGAAGAATTGGTGAGGCTTATAATTTAGTTAAGTCAAATACTTGGAAAGATCATAGACCAGATATAACTAAATTAATGGTTGGTAATGAAATTACTGGAAAAACTTTAGGTATAATAGGTATGGGAAGGATTGGACAAATAGTTGCAGATAGGGCTAGAGCGTTTAAAATGAAAATAGTTTATTACAATAGAAATAAGTTATCTAATGATTTAGAAAAAGAAGCAACTTATTACCCCGATTTAAAATCAATGCTTCCAAATTGTGATTATATAAGTTTACATACTCCTGCTACATCAGAAACTAAAAATATAATTAATTCAGAAACTTTAAAGCAGTTTCCAAGACATTCAGTCTTTATAAATACTTCCAGAGGATCAACAGTAGATGATGATGCTCTAATTGAAGCTTTACAAAATAAAAAAATTTATGGAGCTGGATTAGATGTTTTCAATAACGAACCTAATCTTGATAAGAGATATCTAGAGTTAGAAAATTGTTTTGTTCTTCCTCATGTAGGTAGTGCGACACATGAAACCCGATTAGCTATGAGCATGTTAGCTGTTGATAATATAAAATGTTTTTTTTCGCAAAAACCTCTTTTATCAGAAGTTGTTTAAATGATACAACTTGAAGTTGTAATTATGTAAAATAATTATCTTGAGAAATTTATTACTGTCTTTTGTTTGAATTTTTTTTCTCTTTATGTTTAAATTTAGAAAAACATAACCGAGAGGGAAAATAATGTTAAAATTAATAACAAAAATAACTGCTGCTATAGCTGTGGTTTCTATTGCTTTATTTGGTTCTGCAAATGCAAAAACTTTAAAAATAGAAACTCACTTTACAGCTAGCTCACCAAATGGTGAAGTTGCAGCTCAATTCGCTAAAAACGTTGAAAAGTTTTCTGGCGGAAGCTTAAAAGTACAAATGTTCTACTCATCATCAGTTACAGGAAAGTCTGCTGAGGTATTTAACTCTGCACAAACTGGGATTATTGACTGTGATATGACAGGTGCTGGATACCAAACTGGTAAAAATGCAGCTTTTCAATTCGCAGGTGACGTTATGGGTGGATATGATAACCCGTATCAACAATATGACTTCTTAAAGTTCCCAGGAGCTCAAGAAGCTGTTGATGCACTCTACAACAAATATGGAATGACTTTAATCGGTTGGTGGATACCAGGACATGAGTCTTTAATATCTAGCAAACCAATTCCGGATGTTGCATCTATTAAAGACTTTAAATTTAGATCACCTCCAGGAATGGAAAGTATGATCTTTACAGCGTTAGGTGCTAAGCCGATCGTGATGGATTTTGGTGAAGTTCCAACTGCTTTACAAACTGGTCTAATTGACGGTGCCGATTATTCATCTTTGGCAACAAACTATGCAGGTGGACACTATGAGCAAAACAAATATGCTACATATCCAGGTTTCCACTCTATGCCAGCTGACCATTTAGCTTGTAATTCAAAAGTTTGGAACAAGTTAAAGCCTCATGAACAAGGTGCGATGTTAGCTGCAATTGAGATCTGTGGTAGAACAATCACTAGTTTGGTTGAGAGAAAAAATGCTGAAGCAGTTAAAGCTTTAAATGCTATGGGTGTTACTCTTCATGACTGGTCTAGAGAAGATAGACTTAAGTTTAGAAATGCTGCACTTGGCGCTTGGGAAGAATGGAAGAAAAAATCTCCTGAAGCTGCTGCTCTTATTGAGATACACAAAGCTTACATGAAAGCTAACGGTATCCTATAATAATTAGCAACATAAAAAAATATTGAAGGGCCTGAGAGGGCCCTTCTCATTAAACAATTTTTTTGCCAATGGATGATAAAGAGCTTCAAGATAAACAATTAAAAGAGCAAAGTGAAAAAGTTGCAAGTAAAGATGATTTTCCAATATTTTGGATAGATAGAATTTCTCTATTTTTAAGCCATACAATAAAATATTTAATTCCTGTAATAGTACTTGTGATGATGTACGAAATTTTCATGAGATATGTCTTGTTTAAACCCACCTTATGGGCCAATGAGTTATGCCTATGGCTGGCTGGTGTTTGTTATTTAGTCGGAGGCATATATGCAACAAGATTGAGAAGCCATATTAGAATAGTATTACTTTACGATTATGTTGGTAGACCGACACAGCGAATTTTTGATCTAATTAGCACTATAGTTATTGTTCTTTTTGCAGGGGCTGTAATTTATGGTGGTATGGAAGATGCTTACAGATCATTTGTAAACTGGGAGAGATTTGCAACTTATTGGGACCCACCGATACCAGCCACTATGAAACCACTTACACTAATATGTGTATTTCTTATTGCACTTCAGTCTATTAACAATTTAATAATTGATTGGAGAAATCCTAAAGAAAGACAATACGATCCCGCTAAAGATTTAGAATAATATGGAATTTGAAATAGGAACACTCTCGATAATACTTATTGTTGGATTGCTAGCTCTTATAGCTATTGGTGTTCCAATGGGTTTTGCCTCAGGTTTTATGGGTGCAGTACTCGTATTTTTATATATAGGTGAGCATGCATTAGGAATTTTACTTTCAAGATATTATTCTCTTGTTGTAACGTATTCTTTCTTATCAGTACCCTTATTTATATTCATGGCCTCCTTACTTGAACGCTCTAACATCGCGAGAGATTTATATGATGCATTAAATGCTTGGTTAAGAAAAACTAGAGGAGGGGTAGGTGTTGTAACTGCAATCATGGCAACAATTATGGCTGCCATGAGTGGAATTATTGGAGGAGAAATAGTTTTATTAGGGCTGATTGCGCTACCTCAGATGTTGAGATTGAAATATGATCAAGATATGTCGATTGGTATTATTTGTGCATCAGGCTCTCTAGGTACAATGATACCTCCATCTATTGTTTTAATTATATATGGATTAACAACAGAAACATCAATTACAATGTTATTCCAAGAAGCTATTGTTCCAGGTTTAATGATTTCAGGTTTAATAATTACATACATTCTAATACGAACAAGATTACAACCGCATCTTGCACCATTAAGTGATGAGCCAGCTTTAACTTTAAAAGAAAAAATGTCTTACCTTCCAGGCCTTTTACCACCAATTGGTATTGTAATAATTGTTTTAGGTTCAATTTATTCTGGAATAACAGGTATCACCGAAGCAGCTGGAATGGGTGTAGTTGCAACATTAATTATAATAGCTGCAAGAAAAGAGCTTACATGGTTTTTATTTAAAGATGCACTTGTTAGAACTTTTAAAGCATCAGGTACGATTTTAACAATTACATTTGGAGCTACAGTTTTAGCTGGAGCTTATTCTTTAGCGGGTGGACCAACTTATGTAGCTGAAACTATTTTAGCTTATGATTTAAAACCAATGTATTTAATCTTTATGATGCAAGTAATGTTTTTGATAATGGGTGCTTTTATGGATTGGGTTGGAATTGTTCTTCTAGCAATGCCTGTGTTTTTACCAATAGTTCTTGCACTTGGTTTTGATCCTATTTGGTTTGGAATACTATTTTGCGTTAATATGCAGGTATCATTTTTAAGCCCACCTTTTGGTCCAGCAGCTTTTTATTTAAAATCAGTAGCACCTCCACATATTTCATTAACAGATATTTTCAGAGGATTTGCTCCATTCGTAGTAATTCAGTTAATTGTTTTAGCATGTGTAATGTACTTTCCAGAAGCAATGACACAAAATTTCCACGAATTCGTACCCAAAAAATAAATGAAAAAAAAAATAGGTTTTATAGGCATAGGCCTGATGGGCCTGCCAATGTCTAAAAATTTAGTAAAAGCTGGATATAATTTAACAGTATTTAATAGATCAAAGAATAAAGCAGAGCCACTAAAAGAATTTGGTGCAAAAATTTCAAATACGTTAAAAAATGCTGTGGATGGAAGTGATATTGTTATCACAATGTTAACAGATGATACTGCTGTTGATGAGGTAATGAATAACGATGATTTTACAAAAAGCTTAAAATCTGGTGCCATAGTTATTGATATGAGTTCAGTTAAACCAACTACAGCAACTAAACATGGTAATAATTTAAAATTAAAAAATATAAATTATTTGGATGCACCTGTATCTGGAGGAACAATTGGTGCAGAGGAAGCCTCGTTAGCTATAATGGTTGGGGGAGAGCAAAATATTTTTGACGATGCATTTGATATTTTAAAAAAAATGGGTAACCCAACATTAGTCGGTCCAATTGGAAGTGGACAAGTTTCAAAATTAGCAAATCAAATCATAGTTGGTTTAACAATTGGAGCTGTTGCAGAGGCTGTTACTCTTTGTGAAAAAGCTGGAGCAGATCCAAATAAAATGATCAAAGCTTTGTCAGGTGGATGGGCAGATAGCAAAGTTCTACAGACACATGGAAAAAGAATGATCAATAAAGATTTTACTCCAAAAGGTAGAACATCAGTTCATTTAAAAGATATGAATAATATCTTAGAATGTGCCAATAATTATAATACTCATTTACCTATTTCAAATTTGGTTAAAGAAATGTATAAATCTCTTGTTAAAAATGGACATGGTGAAACAGACCATAGTTCACTTTATAAAGAAATTGAAAGGATAAATAATAAATGAGTGGAAGACTAGAAGGTAAAAAAATTGTAGTTACAGCAGCAGGCCAAGGTATTGGTAAAGCAACAGCAATCGCTTTTCATAATGAAGGAGCCCATGTAATAGCAACAGATTTGAATGATAAAACTTTAGCTGATTTAAATAAAGAATATCCAAATATTAATGTTAAAACTTTAGACTCAACTAATAACAACGCGATTTTGGACTTTGTTAAAACACTCGATGAAGTGAATGTTCTGTTTAATGCAGTAGGATTTGTACATCATGGAACAATTTTAGATTGCGAGGAAAAAGATTGGGATTTTTCGTTTGATGTAAATATTAAATCTATGTATTTCATGTGCAAAGCAATTTTACCGTTAATGGTAAAGCAAAATGGTGGAAGTATAATCAATGTTTCATCTATAGCCTCTAGTTTAAAAGGTTTACCAAACAGATTTGTTTATGGCGCTTCAAAAGCTGCAATAATTGGATTAACTAAGTCTATAGCTTCAGATTTTGTAAAACAAAATATTAGATGTAATTCAATAGCACCAGGGACTGTTTTTTCTCCTTCTTGGCAAGATAGAGTAAACCAAAGCCCAGATCCTGTTAAAGCAAAGAAAGATTTTATAGCAAGACAACCTATGGGAAGACTAGGAACAGCTGAAGAAATTGCTTCTATGGCTATTTATTTAGCCGGCGATGAATCAACATTTACAACAGGAAATACATTTTCTGTTGATGGTGGAATGACAATTTAAATATAAATATAAAGGAGAAATAATGAAACTATTAAGAGTAGGTGAAAAAGGAAAAGAAAAACCAGCAATTATAGATGCTGATGGAAAAATAAGAGATATAAGTTCTTATATAAATGATTTAAGCCCAGATAATTTAAATTTTGAAACGATTTCAAAAATTCAAGGTGCAGACACATCAAGTCTTCCTGAACTTTCATCTAACCAGAGAGTAGGTTCATGCATTAAAAGTCCTGGAAAATTTGTGGCAATAGGACTTAATTATTCAGATCATGCAGCTGAAGTCGGTGCTGATATTCCTAACGAACCAATAATGTTTATGAAGGCCACTAGTTCAATATGTGGTCCAAACGATGATGTAGAAATAGTGTCTGGATCAAAAAAACTAGATTGGGAAGTTGAGCTTGGAATTGTAATTGGAAAAAAAGCAAAACATATTTCAGAAAGCAAGTCACAAGATCATATTTTAGGATATTGTTTAGTGAACGATATTAGTGAACGAGAATGGCAAATAGAAAAAATGGGACAATGGGTTAAAGGAAAATCTCATGATACTTACGGACCCTTAGGACCTTATTTGGTAACTAAAGACGAAATAAAAGATATAAATAATCTAAATATGATGTTGGATGTAAATGGTGAAAGAATGCAAACAGGAAATACAAATACTATGGTTTTTAATGTGGATACTATTTTATCTTATGTGAGTAAATTCATGTCATTACAGCCAGGAGATATTATAACTACAGGCACTCCCCCAGGAGTGGGTATGGGCAAAAAACCCCAAGTATTTTTAAAAGCTGGTGATCAAATGAAATTATCTATTGAAAATTTAGGAGAACAGAAATCTAAAGTGGTTGCTGTTTAAAAATTGTGAAGATAACCCAAATCAAAAGTCATGTACTTAGATATGAGTTAGATAAAGAATTAGGATATTCTCAACAATATTACAAACATAGAACTGCGCATTTAGTAGAGGTTGAGACTGACGAAGGTATTACGGGTTGGGGCGAATGTTTTGGTCCTGGAAATATAGCTCTTGCAAACAAATATATTGTAGAAAAAGTAATACAACCTTTAATAATAGGAGAAGATCCAATTAATAAAGAATATATCTGGCACAAAGTTTATAATTTACTTCGAGATAGTGGCCAGAAAGGAATGCCCATTCAAGCTTTGTCAGGAATTGATATAGCATTGTGGGATATATTAGCAAAAAAAGCAAAATTGCCTCTTTATCAATTATTAGGCGGCAAAACTAATGACAAAATTCCAGTTTATGGTTACGGCATGATGTTACAAAAAAAATCTGTCGAAGAATTATGTGAATTATTCAAACAGGAGTCCAGTCAAATAAAGGAAAAAAACTTTAAGGCGATGAAGATGAAAGTTGGTTTAGGTCCAAAAGAAGATTTAAAGTTAGTAAGCGCAGTAAGAGAAGCAATTGGGGACAATTTTAAACTAATGGTCGATGCCAATCATGCATATAATAAAAATGATGCTTTATATGTTGGTAGAGGATTGGATGAAATGGAAATTTATTGGTTTGAAGAGCCTGTGGCACCAGAAGATTACGATGGTTACAAAGAACTTAAAGAAAAATTAAAAACGAATATTGCTGGTGGTGAAGCAGAGTTCACAAAATATGGTTGGAACCAATTAATCAAAAATAATTGCATTGATATAGCCCAACCAGAAGTATGCGGTTTAGGTGGAATTACAGAATATATAAAAATATCAGCATTAGCTCAGTCTAATTTCATCCCAATTGTTAATCATGTTTGGGGTTCAGCTTTAAGTGTAGCGGTAAATCTGCATTTACTTACTTCTTTACCAGATATTCCAGGTGGACTATATCCAACAAAATCAATGTTAGAATTCGATACCACTGAAAAAAATATTTTTATTACAGATCTAGCTGAAGAAAAATTTTCAATTTTAGATCAGGTAAAAGATAAAGATGGATTTGTGTCCCCGTTAGAAAATATAGGAATTGGAATTAATCCAAAAAAAGATTTTATAAAAGAATACGATTATAATGGCTAAGATTATAACTTCAAAACCTGAGGTTTTGTGGAATTTAAAATGTACGTTAGGTGAAGGTACATTGTGGGTCAAAGAGCATAATTCAATTTATTTTACAGATATCAAAAAGAAAAGAATTCATATTTTAAATTTAAAAAATAAAAAAAAAATAACTATTAAAGTAAATAAAGAAATAGGATTTTTAGCTCATATTAAAAATAATATATTTATATTAGGTCTCCAAGGTGAATTAAGAATAACAAATTTAAAAAGTAAAAAAAAAATTAAATCAATATCCGTTGAAAAGTCATTAAAAATGAACAGGATTAATGACGGCAAAACAGATCTTAATGGAAAACTTTGGTTTGGAACCATGGATAACCCTGAAAGAAATATCTCAAATGGATCTCTTTATTGCCTAGATAAAAAATTTAATCTTAAAAAAGTAGATGACAATTATATGATTACTAATGGACCGGCATTTATCGATAAAAAAAACTTTTACCATACGGATAGTAGAAAAAGGATAATCTATAAAATTAAGTTAGATAAAAATGAAGATATAATAAGTAAAAAAATATTTAAAAGATTTTCAAATAAGGAAGGAGTGCCAGATGGCATGACCTTAGACAAAGCTGGAAATTTATGGGTATGCCAATTTCACGGAGCCTGCGTACGTGTTTTAAATAAATTTGCCAAACAGATACATAAGGTTAATTTACCCGCAAAAAATATTACTAATTGTGCCTTTGGTGGCCCAAAAAATTCAGATTTATTTGTCACATCTGCTTTAAAAGGCATGAAAAACACTGAAATTAAAAAATTTAAATTCTCAGGAAGTTTATTTAAAATACAAACTAATGCTATTGGTATAAACCAGAAAAAGTTTGTAATTAAAAATGCTTAAAAGAGACCTCTATTATGAAAGAATACCAACAAAATCTTTAAGAGATGATGTTAGATATTTAGGCAATATATTAGGCAGAGTTATCAAAAATCAAGAAGGACAGAAGTTTTTTGATCTTGTTGAGAAGATTAGATTAATGTCTAAAGGAAACATAGCCAATAAAAATCATAAAGAACCCTTTAAAAAAATTTTAAACGAAGTTAAAAAATTATCTCCAAATTCACTTTTCAAATTAACCAGAGCATTTAACCACTTTATGAATTTTTATAATTTGGCAGAGTCAATTGATGCTTCAAGGACTTTAGACCTCTATGAAAATGTCAAACAAGAGAAAAAATTTCAAAATATATTTATTGAAGAAATATTTGAAAATTTTTTTAAAAATAAAAAAATATCAAATAATAAAGTTTATAATATTGCAAAAGGTTTGAATATTGGAATTGTTTTAACCGCACATCCAACAGAAGTTAAAAGAAGAACTTTGATACAAAAATATCATTCTTTAACAGAAATATTAGAGCAAAGAAATTTACTTAAAAATTATCCTTCAAAATTAAAAATTTTAGATCGTAAAGTTTTTGATGAGATCACAATTATATGGAATACAGATGAAATCAAAAGATCTAAACCAACCCCGGCAGAAGAAGCGAGATGGGGACTTGCAATAATTGAAGATAGTTTGTGGGATACAATTCCCAAAGTATATAGAAGATTAAATCAAATATTTGAAAAAAATATGGGTAAGGGTTTACCTAAAAATTTTAATCCAATTGAGTTTGGATCATGGATGGGTGGTGATAGAGATGGAAATCCGTTTGTTACAGCTGAAGTTACTAAAAGAGTTATTTTGTTATCAAGGTGGGAGGCAGCCAAACTTTATGAAAAGTCAATGACAAAATTAATTAGATCTTATTCTATGGAAAAATGTTCAAATAAAATTTTAAAAATAACAGGAAAAACATTTGAGCCTTATAGAGTTTATCTAAGACCGTTAAGAGATAAATTAAGAAAAACGCACAGAGCAATAGAACGCCATTTAGTAAATAATGAACCACTAAATGAAAAAAATTTATTATCTGAGAGAGAAGAAATTCTAAGACCATTGAGAGTAGTTAGAGAGTCGTTAGAACAAAATCAAAGTGAAAATATAGCAAGTGGCGATCTATTAGATTTAATGCGTAGAGCTAAATGTTTTGGCATAAATCTTGCTCGACTTGATATAAGACAAGAGTCTTCAAGACATTCTCAATTATTGGCAGAGTATATAAAGAAGAAGCTTAACCAAGATTATTCATTATGGGATGAGGATAGAAAAATAAAGTATTTATCTACAAAAATGCAGAGCAAAAATGTGTTAAAAAATTTTCAATTTAAAAATAAAGAAAACAAAGAAGTTTGGTCTACTTTTAAAGTATTGGCAACTCAACCTAAAGAGTGTTTGGGTGCCTATGTAATATCAATGACATCCTCAGCCTCAGATATTCTGTCAGTTATGCTCTTTCAAAAGGAAGCAAACATTGAAAAAAGATTAAGAGTTGTACCTTTATTTGAAACCTTAGATGATTTAATAAATGCAAAACCAATAATGGAAAAACTTTTTTCATTAAAATGGTATAGAAAAGATGTCAATCATAAGCAGGAAATCATGATTGGATACTCAGACTCCAGTAAAGATGCTGGAAAGCTTTCTGCAAGTTGGCATCAATATAAATTACAACAAGAAATAATTAAACTTGCTAAAAAATATAAAATAGATGTAACATTCTTTCATGGCAGAGGAGGATCTGCTGGAAGAGGTGGTGGTCCTATACAAGCTACATTGAGATCACAGCCAGCTGGTTCGGTGAATGGCAAGATTAGGATTACAGACCAAGGAGAGGTAATACAGCAAAAATATGGTTATGAGCCTCTTGCAAAATACAATCTGTGTAGTTACATCGGGTCTGTTATGGAAGCAACTTTAAACCCACCTCCAAAGCCAAAAGATAGTTGGGTAAAATTAATTCAAAGTATGTCAGAAATATCAACAAGCTCTTATAGAAAAAATATAAACCAAAGTTCAGATTTTATTAGATATTTTAAAACAGTAACCCCACATATGGCACTTGGTAAACTATCAATTGGCTCAAGACCTTCTAAAAGAAAAAATGTTGATAATATAAATAGTTTGAGAGCTATCCCTTGGGTATTTGCTTGGACACAAATTAGATTAATGTTACCTGCATGGTTAGGTACTGCCGAAGCTTTAAGATATTCTTCAATTAAAAAATTTAAAAAGACGCTTATAGATATGGAAAAAAACTGGCCATATTTCAATTCCACAATGGACTTACTTGACATGGTACTTTCAAAAGTAGACCCACAAATATCTAGAATTTATGAAAAAAATTTAGCTGATGATAAACTTATTAGGGTTGGAAAAAAATTAAGGTTTCAATTTGAAGCAGTTAAAAAATTAAATGATCAAATAACACCAAAAGAAATTTACAAACAAAGAAAGAGTTTTAGAGGTCCCGCTATTATTAGAAATATATATTCAGAAGTCCTTAATGTTTTACAAGCAGTGGTGATGAATAAACTTTTGCAAAAAAAATTAAACAATAAGGATAAAAAAGATTTGAATGATGCAATGATGGCATCAATTGCAGGTATTTCAGCAGCCATCAAAAATACAGGATGATGATTGAATTTATTTTAGCTTTTGGAGCTGGTTTACTTAGCTTTTTATCTCCATGTGTTCTGCCTTTAATACCAGGATATATATCATATATATCAGGATCAACTCTTAATGAATTGCTTGAAAAAAAAACTGTAAATATTTTTCCTATTATTTTATTTGCAGTTGGATTTTCTATTGTATTCATAAGTTTTGGAGCAACAGCTACATTTTTAGGTTCACTAATTTTAGATAATTCATATCAACTCAGAATTGGGGCTGGAATAATCATAATTATATTTTCGCTACAAATATTGGGACTTATAAATCTAAAGTTTTTAAATTATGAAAAAAGATTTCAAACAAATAATAATACAGGAATAATAAGTTCTATTTTAATTGGGATGGCTTTTGGCTTTGGTTGGACACCATGTATTGGTCCAATTCTAGGATCAATTCTTGCAATTGCATCGACTGAAGATAGTATTAACAAAGGGATTGGTCTTTTATCGTTTTATTCCCTTGGACTAGCAATTCCCTTTGTTCTATCAGGTTATTTGATACAAAAGTTTATGATTTTTTCAAAAAACCTTAAAGCCAAGATGAAGATGATAAATATGTTTGGGGGGTCTCTTCTTCTAATTACAGGAATCCTAATGATTACTAACCAGTTGCAAGCTTTAGGTTATTATCTTCTTGAATATATGCCTTTTCTACAGAGCATAGGATAAGTTAATTTATATTAAACTTTCTTTGTAAATGTCTAAGTTTGCTATCAGTACTATCATATTCAATATAACACCCTTGTAAAAATCTTTTACCCTCATTTGGATCAAATTCTGTTCTACCATGCAGTAATCTGTAATTATCCATCATAATTAAATCCCCAGAAATTAATTTAAATTCTATTCTATAGAAATCGGAGTTATATAAATCAGATAATTTTTTTCTAGCTTTATAATAAATGTCTAGTTCCTCTTTTTTTAAAACCGGCACGTAATCAAGTCGAGGACTAAATCTAACTTGTTTAAAGTTCTTATTTTCATCGATCTCTATTAATTCAGACCAGTCTTCTAGAATTACATCTTTATCAATAAATTTAAATTTTACTTTTACTTTAGTTAATATTTCATAATATTCAGGAAAGTCCTTTTTTAAATCTTCAGTAACAGTGTAACCATCGACCAACGTAGATAAACCACCAGTTACTTCATTTTCAATACAATGCAATATCTGAATACAAGGGACTGGATTTCTATATGGATTATCGGTATGAGGAGCCAAAGGTAAAGGTGTATATGCAAGATCATTAGGATTAGGTTTTGATGAAACATTAAAGTGTTCACCAAAATTAGTTCTTCTAACACTGCCTACAGAGTTAGCAAATTTTATTAAATAATTATCATGGGTCGGAACATTCTTTAAAATTGCAAATCCATACTTGTAAAAAGATGCAAGTAATTCATGCATTTCAACACTTTCATAAATAGTCTCATGAAAATTGAATTTTTTTACTTCATTAAGCGAAGAAGTCCATTTTACTTTTTCTTTTATTTTATTGATTGAGTTGGAATTTTTAAATTCTCGAATTATTTTATTAATATCAATTTTAGTTTCTATTCCATCTGAAAAAGTTATGTTTAATAGGTCTTTTTCAATTATTGCTGATTTGATAATAACGTCAGACTCCATAGTGCTTGGATCAAAGAGTCTCTGTTGTGTCTTTTGATCCAATAATTCAACATTTTCTACTCTTTCTCTAAGCCAAAAAGGATGAATTTCTTCATTCAGATTTTCATCTCTAAAGAAAACCTTATTATTATCTAATTCAATTTTCATAAAATTGAGCATTAATTAAAAAATATCTTTAATCAAGAGAAATTAAGTAGTATTTGGAATTATGGATAACAATCTAATAATTAAAAATAATCAATTTCCAAAGTTTTTGAACCAACTTGCAATTGATTTAACGAATTTTTATTTTAAAAAACTTAATAAGCCTTTTAAAGTTAATAATAAATTACTTGGCAAAGGATATGACCCTGTTACTACATGCGATAAAGCTTTTGAAAAATTCATTAGAGCAAAGATAGGCAAAAAATTTCCTGGTCATCAAATTATTGGAGAAGAATTTGGTTACAAAAAAACTAAAAGTGATTTTAGTTGGGTAATTGATCCAATTGATGGAACTAGGTCATTTGTTATAGGAAGTCCTACTTGGAGTAATTTAATATCAGTAAATTATAAAGGCAATCCAATATTTGGTTTGGCAAACTTCCCAATGTTAAACAAATATTATTATAATCAATCTCCAAAAATTGCATATGTTGTTGAAAATAAAAAAAGAAAAAAAATATCAGTCAACAAGAGTGTTAAATTTAAAGATATCAAATTAACTGCTGGTTTTCATGGAGTAATTTCATTAAATCAACAAAAAAAAATTCCAAAACTAATTAAATTGATACAATTCCCTTGTTCAGATGCATTGTCATATGCTCAGATATGTGAAGGTAGAATTGATGTTGTATTGCAATGCAATAATAAAATTTGGGACATTCATCCACTAATACCAATTATCAATGCATCTGGTGGTATTACTACAACTTGGAATAATAAAGACGCAAAGCAAGCAGGACATGTAGCAGTATCATCTAATAAAATAATTCATAAAAAAATATTAGGTTTGCTAAAACCCATCGTATAATAATGGAAATTCTTGTTCTTCAACACATAAATATTGAAGATCCTGGTTATATAAAAGATTTAATGATTAAAGATGGAGTTAATATTACAACTATTGAATTAGATGAAGGCGAAAAAATTCCGAATAATTTAAATTTTTTTGACGGTATGCTATGTATGGGTGGACCTATGGATACTTGGATGGAAAAGGATTTTCCTTGGCTCATCGAAGAAAAAAAAAAAATTAAAGAGTTCGTTGTAGAATTAAATAAGCCATACTTAGGTTTTTGTTTAGGATGTCAGTTACTAGGAGAAGTAATAGGAGGAAATGTAGTTAAAACTAATAATCCTGAAATTGGAATGTTGGATATAAACTTTTTGGATGAAAAAAATAAAGATATACTTTTTGCAGATTTTCCAGAAAAAATTACATCATTACAATGGCATTCTTATGAAGTTCATGAATTAGAAAAAAATAGAGATGTAACATTAATTGCTTCATCAAAAGAAACAAAATATCAAATATTTCGATATAAAAACAATGCTTATGGCATTCAATTCCACATAGAGATTAAAGATACAACTGTAAATGATTGGGGTTGCGTCCCTGAATATAAGTCAGCATTAGAAAATCAATTAGGACATGGTGCTCTGGAAAAATTTGATAAAGAGGCTAAAGAAAATATGATAAATATGAATAATTATTCAAAAATTTTATATACAAAGTTTAAAAACGATATCATTCTTAACAATTAAGTTACCTATTTTACCCTTGTAGTTGACCCATTAATCAGGTTTAATTTTATTTGTAATAATTAGGAGGAAAAATGAAATTTAAAAATTTTATTAAAATTTTCTTTGCAATTTTATTTGTTTTTGTATCAACACATTCATACGCGAAAACAATTAAATGGTCTATGCAAGGAGATAGTTTAACTTTGGATCCTCATGCCCAAAATGAAGGTCCTACAACACAAGTTTCAAGACAGGTCTATGAAGCACTTGTAACAAGAGGTTTAGATATGAGTATTGAACCTCAACTTGCAACTGATTGGAAAACAACTGATCCAAATACTTGGGTCTTTAATTTAAGAAAAGATGTAAAATTTTCTGATGGTACAGATATGACAGCAAAAGATGTTGTGTTTAGTATATTGAGAGCAAAACAACCTACATCAGATTTTAAAGAATACATAAGTACAATTTCTGATGTTAAAGAAATTGATAACTACACTGTTCAAGTAAGCACAAGTAAACCAAATCCAATTCTTTTAAACCAATTATCAAATATATTTATAATGTCTAAAAAATGGTCTATTGATTTTGGAGCGACAGTTTCACAAAACTGGGATGGCGGGGAAGAAACATTCTCAGCAACTAATGCTATGGGAACTGGACCATTCAAAATTACTCTAAGAGAGCCAAATACTAAGACAGTATTTGAGAGAAATAGTAATTGGTGGGGTTCAATGAAAGATAATAGTGTTAGTGAAATACATCTTTTACCAATTAAAAACTCAGCTACAAGAGTTGCAGCATTATTATCTGGTGAAGTTGATTTAGTAACTGATGCTCCAGTTCAAGACTTAGCTAGAATTGGAAATTCTTCAGATCATGAAGTAGTGAGTACTGCTCAAATGCGTACAATCTTTTTAGGTATGGACCAAGCAGCAGATAAATTAAGATCTGGAAATACAGGTGATAATCCATTTAAGAAAAAAGAGGTGAGACAGGCGCTTTATCAAGCAATAGATATTGAAGCAATAAAGAAAAAAGTAATGAGAGACCTTAGTGAGCCTGCGGGTATAATAACTTTTCCTGGTGTAAATGGATACACACAAGATCTAGATAAAAGATTGCCTTATGATGTTGATGCCGCAAAAAAATTATTAGCTGATGCAGGATATCCAAAAGGTTTTGATGTTGAACTAAGATGCCCTAACGACAGGTATGTAAACGATGAAGCAATTTGCACTGCAGTAGTTGGAATGTTAGGTAAAATAGGCGTTAATGTAAACTTATTTGCTCAAACTAAAAGTAAACACTTTAAAGAGCTTAAAGAAGATAAAGGTGACTTCTATATGCTAGGATGGGGAGTTCCAACATTAGATAGTCATTATGTTTTTCATTATCTGTATGAGTCAGGTGCTAGCTGGAATAAAGTAAACTTTAGCAACAGCGAAGTTGATGCTGCTATAAGAGTTATGGAAGGTGAAGTTGACCTAGATAAAAGAAATGCAGCTATTGCAAATGCTTGGAAAATTGTAAAAGATGATATTTCATATCTTCCTCTACATCACCAAGTAATTTCTTGGGCAACTAAAAAAAATGTAGATGTTCCAATAAGACCGAATAATGAACCATTATTCCGTTTTGCAAGTTTTAAATAAATAACTTTTTTTATAAGCCCTTTGTTTAACAAAGGGCTTATAAGTATAAATATTTCTTAAATTGATAAAGTATTTTTTCAAACGTCTGTTTCAGTCAGTAATAGTGATGCTTGTTGTATCATTTGTTTCGTTTTCTTTATTTAACTTTGTGGGTGATCCAATTAACAATATGGTTGGTGAAGAAACTTCTGATGAAGAAAGAGCAGAATTAAGAGAAACTCTTGGACTGACTGATCCAATACATATTCAATTTTCAAGGTTTGTAGTAAATGCTTCTAAAGGGGAATTTGGGATTTCATATCAGCTAAGAAGACCAGTTTCAGAATTAATTATTGAAAGATTGCCAGCAACTATGGAATTAGTTTTAATTTCTGCATTAATTGCATTAGTTTCAGGAACATTATTAGGAGTGTACACAGGTATTAATAGAGAAGGTTTTTTGAGTGATTTTATATTGGCCATATCACTCTTAGGAGTATCTCTTCCAACTTTTGTAATTGGTATACTTTTTATTTATTTATTCGCAGTAATATTAGGTGTACTCCCATCCTTTGGAAGAGGAGAAGTGATTGACTTAGGATTTTGGACTACTGGACTTTTAACAGTTTCAGGATTGAAAGCAATTATACTTCCATCTGTAACACTTAGTCTTTTTCAAATGACATATATAATTAGATTAGTAAGAGCTGAGATGATGGAAATATTACAAACCGATTATATTAAATTTGCCAGAGCTCGAGGCATAAGTGAAAAAAGTATTAACTATAAACATGCACTAAAAAATGGATTAATTCCTGTCATAACTATAGCAGGAATAAACATAGGTACATTAGTTGCTTTCTCAATTATTACCGAAACTGTTTTTCAATGGCCTGGTATGGGCTTTTTATTTATTCAGGCGGTTCAATTCGTAGATATACCAATTATGTCGGCTTATTTAGTATTTATAGCTTTTGTATTTGTGATGATAAATTTTATTGTAGATATTCTATATTATTTTATTGATCCTAGAATTCGAGTTAAAGGTGATGCTACAAGTGGATAAAAAAACACTAAATTCTTGGGAAAAACTAAGAGATAGCGACATTTACTTTAGTTTTATTAAATCTCCAACTGCAATTGTATCATCAATAATATTATTAATAATTTTCTTTTGCTCTTTTTTTGTTGAGTTTGTTACACCTCATAACCCATTTGACCCAGCATCATTATCTTTAATGGAGGCTTTTACTCCTCCTTCTTGGACCGAGGATGGTATGGCAAAATTTATCTTAGGTACAGATGGACAAGGAAGAGATATGCTTTCAACAATTCTTTATGGTTCGCGAATTTCATTAATAGTTGGATTCTCAGCAATTATCTTTAGTCTAATCTTAGGTGTCTCACTGGGTTTAACGGCAGGTTACTTTGGTGGAAAATATGAAATGATTGTAATGAGATTAACAGATGTTCAGCTAACAGTACCGAGTATATTAATGGCTTTATTGGTTGATGGTATTGCAAGAGGTATCATCACCAGAGAAATGCATGATGAGATGGCAATATATGTTTTAATTTTTGCTATAGGAATTTCAGAATGGCCCCAATTTGCAAGAGTTTCTCGTGCAGCAACCTTAGTAGAAAAAAATAAAGATTATGTTTCAGCCTCATCAATTATAGGTGTTTCAAATTTACTTATTATGTTTAAGCATATATTGCCGAATATAATGAGACCTATTTTGGTAATAGGTACAATAGGTCTAGCTCTTGCTATAATTGCAGAATCGACATTGAGTTTTTTAGGGGTGGGAGTTCCTCCTACAACACCTTCATTGGGTACTTTAATTAGATTAGGAAATGATTTTTTATTTTCAGGTGAATGGTGGATAACATTCTTTCCTGCAATATTCTTAGTTATTCTTGCTTTCTCGATTAATTTATTAGGAGATTGGATGAGGGATACGCTTAACCCAAGGCTAAAAAAATGACTTTTTTAAAAATAAATAATTTGAGTGTCGACTATAAAATGAGAAAAGAAACTGTAAATGCTGCAAAGAATATCAATATAGATATTAAAAAAGGTGAAATTGTTGGATTAGTTGGAGAGTCTGGTTCTGGAAAAAGTACTGTCGCTAATGCCATTGTAAATTTAATTGATGAACCAGGTAAAGTTTCCAGTGGATCAATATTGATGGGAGAAACTAATATTAGCGAAAATCCAGAAACAATTGTTCAGTATCGAGGAAAAAAAATTGGATTAATATTTCAAGATCCTCAAACCTCTTTAAATCCAATTCTTACAATCGGTGAACAGCTTATAGAAACAATACAGACACATTTAAATTTAAGTTCAGATGATGCAAAAAATAAAGCAATTAATCTATTAAAAGAGGTAGGGATCAAGGATGCCGAAAAAAGGTTTTATAATTATCCTCACCAATTTTCTGGTGGCATGAGACAAAGAGTTGTTATTTCTCTTGCTTTATGTTGCGAGCCTGAGTTATTAATTGCAGATGAACCAACTACAGCACTAGATGTTTCTATTCAGTCTCAAATTCTTGAATTAATAAAAAGATTAACAAAAGAAAGAAACTTAGCTGTAATACTTATTACTCACGATATGGGAGTTATCGCTGAAACTACAGATAGAGTAGCTGTAATGAAAAATGGAGACTTAGTTGAAATAGGTTTAACCAAACAAGTATTGGTTGAGCCTAAGGAAAAATACACAAAAAGTTTAGTTAGCTCTGTTCCACCGACTAATAAAAAAATATCTAGATTTACAATAATTGAAAAGAAGAATGTTAATAATCAAAATAATAACATTAAAATATTAAATAGGTGGTCCAAAAAGATAATTGTTGATCAAAATTTAATTGAAATAAAAAACTTAAGTAAATCTTTTGATGATAGTTTTTTCACAGAGAATACAAAGAATTCTGTAATGGCTGTAGATGATGTCTCACTAAATATAAAAGAAGGACAGTCTTTTGGCTTAGTTGGTGAAAGTGGAAGTGGAAAAACAACAATAGCAAAAATGGTTGTTAATTTGTTTAAGCCTAGTTCTGGAGATATTTATTTTGATAGTGTTAATGTTACCAAAATTAAAAAAAACAAAGATCTACTTAAATTTAGAAAACAAATTCAAATGATATTTCAGGATCCATTTTCTTCGTTAAATGGAAGACTAAAAGTAAAGGAAATTATTGCAGAACCTATTAAACTTCATAATCCAGATATAAAATCTAGTGATTTAGATAGTTATATTCATGATTTATTAGAATCTGTTGAATTAACTCAACAGTCTGCAATCAGATATCCCCATGAATTTTCAGGGGGACAAAGACAAAGAATATCAATAGCAAGGGCACTAGCAACCCAACCAAGACTTCTTGTGTGCGATGAACCTACATCAGCATTAGACGTAAGCATTCAAGCTCAAATATTAAACTTATTAAAAGATCTTCAAGAACAGTTAAATCTCACTATTTTATTTATTAGCCATGATTTACCCGTTGTTAGACAAATGTGTGATAAAATAGCTGTGCTTAAAGATGGAAGGTTATGCGAAGTGTCTGAAACAGAAGAGTTGTTTAAAAATCCTAAACATAATTATACTAAGGAACTACTTAAATTAATGCCAAAAATTGAATCAATTTATAACTAAAAGGAGAAAATTATGACAATATTTAAAAAAATTTCTGAAAATGAAGCTACTGGAAAGGTAAAAGAAATTTTTGATGAAATAAAAGAGGCTCGACAAATAACAGAAATTCCGAATTTTTGGAAAACAATGGCTAATAGTCCTGAAACATTAGAAAGAACCTGGAGATCATTACAGCAAGTAATGGGAAAAGGTGAATTAGACCCTGCCGTAAAGGAGCTCATATATGTTGCAGTTTCAATTACTAACAATTGTGAATATTGTATTAAATCTCATTCTTTAGCTGCCAGAAAAAAAGGTGCCACAGATGGAATGATAAATGAGATGATTGCAATTGTTGGAATGGCAAATGAAACAAATCGTTTAGTTGAAGGTTATCAAGTAGAAGTAGACAACTTTCTCAAATAAAATGAATTTTGATTTTGTTTACAAGATATGTACAAAATCCGAGTGGAGTAAGGCAAAACAAATTAATGTTTTTAAAGGCACTGCATTAGATTTAAAAGATGGTTATATCCATTTTTCAGATAAAGATCAGGTCAAGGCAACACTAAATAAGTTTTATATTAATCAAACTAATTTAATAATTTTTAAAGTGGATGCTCTAAAATTAAAAAATCTAGTTTGGGAGCAATCAACGGATGGCAACGTGTTTCCACATTTATACTCAGATCTAGATTTAGATTTTGTAGTTAAAGAATTTATGGTTGATTTAAAAGATGACGGTAAGCATGATCTGCCAGACGAATTTTAATATTTAATTTGATTTTCCAACTAAATTAACAATTAAAACTCCAGATATAATTAATATTAGACCTATAATTGTAAAAAAGTCAGGAATTTGGTTAAATTTATAAATACCAACAACTGAAGTAGCTATTATACATAAGCCTGCAAATGAAGCATAAGTTACGCCAACAGGAATAGTTTTCATAACTAAAGAAAGCGTATACATGCAAGCAACTATTGTTATTGCTGTAAAGACACTTGGTAAAAATATTGTAAAACCATTTGCAGCTTTGGCGAAACCATTTGATGCTGTACCAAGGGCAACTGCAATAATTAAAATTATATAAGCAGTTAAATTACTCATAACTAAAGAATAATATATCCTTAATTAATATCTACAAACTTTTCTAATTTATTTAAATGTTATAGGACCGACCATTCCACTTTCGTAGTGACCAGGAATGTTACATGCCATTTCTAAAGAAATATCTTTTGAAAACTTCCAAATAATTTCTCCTGTTTTATTTGGCTCTAGCATTACACTATTTGCGTGTTTGTGGCCCAAAGAATGATCTTTTTTAGACATTTCTTTCATTTTTTTATGATCAATTCGGTCGCCTAAAAGAATATCGTGTTCAATTAATCTTGCCATTTCGGGTTGGTGATCAATATGCATCTTTTTAGTGCCAATATTATATTCATGCACCAGTTCACCTAAATTTTTAACAATTATCTTTACTGTTTCGCCTTTTTTAACTTGAATTGAACTTGGTTCATAATAATTGTCATACATCTTTACTTCTATTACTCTAGTAACATCGTTTGGATCGCCCTTAGATCCAATCATCTTCATTGAAGCTGCATTTGAATTAAAGGCGATAAAAATAAATAAAAGTATTAGTTTTTTCATTATTTAGGCATTGGTGTTGCGCCAGTCTCTAAACTCATGATTTTTCCATTATCATATTTGTAGACTGCCATTACTGCTTCTGTATTTCCGTCATCAAATGTTACAAATGCGTGGTGTACACCAACTTCATCATTTTCATATACAACTCGTGTATCTCTTTGATTAATATCACCACTCATCGCCCATTTGATCACTTCAGTTTTACCTAAAGTATTTCCTGATTTATGCATTGTAAATTTGAAATCGTCATGCAAAAGTTCATTCATAGCTGCTTCATCTTTATTTTTTAATGCAGCACTATATTTTTCTAATATTGACATCTTATCTCCTTTATATTCCTTCTATTATCATCCCATTAGAATCTGCGTTATCTAACCGAATTTGTTTTATTGGTTTATACTCTTCAGAATTATACCATTCCTTTGCTTTTTCGTAACTTGGAAATTTCATCACAACTGTCCTTGGATGTTGCCATGAGCCTTCAATAGTCTCGCTGGCACCACCTCTCACAAGATACTCCCCACCAAATTTTTCTGCAGTGGGTTTAACTTTGTTTATGTATTCCTTATAATTTTCAGGATTGTTAACATTAATGTTAAAGATTGCGTAACCACTCATAATTATTCTCCTGGTTTAATAACAGATTTTGTGGCATCTGCAGCATTTTCAAAAGCTTTATTGTAGTCAATAACTTCATGTACCATCAAATCATCCATTAGACCTGAATTTTTAAAAGCAATCTTCAAGGCAAGTGCTTGTTCATAATCTCCTTCTACACATGAGATGACATCAAATCTACCTCTTACCCATTCGTAGCTAATCAATTTTAAACCAGCCGCCTCAGTAACTTTCTTAGTCGATGCATATCTATCTGCAGATGGATCATTTTGCATTCTTTTCATTAATTCTGCACTTATTTTTCCAATCAAATAAAATTTTGACATATTACATTTCAACTTTTGTTAAATCCCAAGCAGTCATTTTGATAACACATTCATCATAAATTTCTTTTCCAACTGGATGTGTACCAGATATTAGTTCTTTCATTTTTTCCTCATTGTGAACAAATACCTTAAACATAACACCGCTTTTGTCAGGTATTACTGCTCCTACTGTTTTTTCAGGATAAGCTGCAGATTTTCTCACACTCATACCTTCATCTGATTGCATCCATCCCATAAACTTTTCAAACTTGCCTTCTTTTAATTCTGCAAGTACTAACATTTCTTTTTCCATATATTCCTCCTTTTTTTTATTTATTATTTTAAATCAATCTAATGATTATTCAATTATTTCATTAAAGAATATTCACCTTTAAAATAAATTGATGAGGCAAATTTATTTTCTTGGGCTGAGTTAATTGGTGTGTACCCTGTTGAGCCACTACATTCTATTCCTTTATATTTTCCTGTTCCTCCTAAACATTTAAATGTACCATTCATTGAGTCTCCAAGTGGAATTTCGTAGTATGTAAAAATAGTATCCCCATCCATTTGATTTATTTTACAGTGTCCCATTTCAAATCCCTTTCCTGGGATTGTGCCTGCGCCAAGACAATATTGTGAAGCATTATCCATGAATGTTGTACCTTCGACTGCCATTAATCCTCCAACTCCATCGTAAGTAAAAGTTAAAAAGTTTCCCTCGTTATCAGTAAGAAATTTGTTATCTCCAACAATATAACCTTTAAGATCAATTTTTCCTTTATGACCGTCTGCAAAACTTGATGTTGTAAACATTAAAAACAACACAATTACATATATTTTTTTCATCATTAGAATTATCCTTTGTGGTTCATTACAGATTCATCAGTCATCATGGTCATTTTAGATTGGTCCATTATTACTCCAGAATCTATTCTTGCTTGAGTTAGTTCTGCATCTCCACCAAAACCTTTTAAGCCCTCAGGTGATTCAAAATGAATAACTACAGTCATAGCATTATCATCTTCTTTATCTGCACCTGCAAAAGCTATAGTCATTCCATACTTTTTAAGTTTCTCACTATTTGCAAGCATCATTTCCTTCCAAGAATTAAAACCTTTTGAAAGTTTTTGTTCTATTTTTACAAACATAATATATCTCCTTTTTTTTTGTTAATTTAATCAGAGCAAATTTTTTGTTAATTTAATCAGAGCAAACGCTCATTACTGTTGTCTCTTGTTTATGTCCAGATTCCGCAATTACTTTAGCATTCTCTGGGCTCTGCATAAATTTTTGCATAGTGTCTGCTGCTGGTGTTTCCATCACAATATGTACTTTATTTGGATTTTCTATTTCATTACCTACGTAAATAGTTTTAATACCTGCTGCTTCTCTTGGGCCGGAATGTTCATCAAACATTTTTTTCCAGTGAGCCCAGTCTTTTACTTCAAAGTTACCAACCATTTTTACCATTTTATTCTCCCCAAACCCCAGCAAATTCATATGCTTTATCAAAAGTTTTAACTTCTATACTAGCCACATTAACTCCTTTGTTAGTTCATAGTTATTTTGGTATTTTTGTTGCCCCGGTTTCTACTTCAATGATTTTACCATCTTTAAATTTCCAACAACACATTAAGGCTTCTGTATTTCCATCTTGATAAGTAACATATGAGTGATCAAAACCAATTTCATCATTTTCAAAAAGGATCCTGTATTTTGCAGGACTCATCATACCTTTACTTACAGCTTCGACCATGCCTGCTTTACCCATGTGTACATATTCACCTTTTAGATGAGAAAACATTTTGTAGTCATCGTGCACCAGCTCACCAGCTGCTGCACCATCTTTTTCCATGATTGCTTTATTGAGTTTTTCCAATATTGACATATTGTTCCTTACTTCTTCATTGCATTGAACATGCTTAGTGTGTCGTCAAACGCAATAAACATTGTCAATTTACCATCATCGCCTACTTCAAAGTAATGACCAAAAATAGTATCCATGCCATCTGCCTTAGCAGTTGCCTTAACAAAAACTTTGTTTCCCTCGCTAATCATCATATCTGGTGTTACTGAAAAATTACTCCAAAGTTCTGGTACTTGCATCATAGTTTTCATATATGCTTCTTTGCCTTTATGAGTTCCTGACATTGGATGTTTATCTCCAGGATAAATCCAAGTGATATCATCATGTACCATATCCATAAATGCCTCCATTTCTCCTTTTCCAAAAAGTTCATATCCTTTTTTAACTACTTCTTTTGCGTCCATAAAATCTCCTTTAATTTTTTTGTATTAAATTTTATTATAAGATATAAATGTAATGAATTTATTACAGTACTGGTATGCGTGATTATATCCAGTGAGGATAGGGAAGACCTTTTTCTTTTAAAAAAGATTTATTAAACATCTTAGAGTTGTATTTATCAGATTTATCACAAAGAATTGTAACAATTGTGTTACCTGGACCTAAAAGTTTACCCAACCTTATTGCTCCAGCAATGTTTACTCCACAACTAGTTCCCAAACTTAAACCTTCTTTTTCAATTAAATCGAACAGAACAGGCAATGACTCATGGTCACTTACTGAAAATGCTCCATCAATATTTGCTTTTGCAAAATTTGCAGTAACTCTACTAGATCCAATACCTTCTGTAATTGAACCTCCCTCACTTTTTAATTCACCATTTTCAATGTAATTATAAAGAGATGAGCCAGTTGGATCTGATAAATATATTTTAATATCTTTATTCTTTTCTTTTAAAAAACTACTTACTCCTGCAATTGTACCACCAGTACCAGATGAACATACAAAACCGTCAATTTTTCCGTCTGTTTGTTCCCATATTTCTGGTCCTGTTGTTTCGTAATGACCTTTAGAATTAGCAGTATTGTCAAATTGATTAGCCCAAACTACACCGTGATTGTTACTACTTTTCAATTCATCAGCCAATCTTCCTGCATATTTAACAAAGTTATTTTCATCTTTATATGGTTTTGGTGGAACCAACCTTAAATCAGCTCCAATATTTCTTAATAAATCTTTTTTTTCTTGTGTTTGATTATCGTTCATTACAATAATAGTTTTATAACCAATAGAATTTCCTAATAGACATAACCCAATTCCGGTATTACCAGCAGTTCCTTCAACAATTGTTCCACCTTTTGAAATTAGTTTTTTTTCTTCAGCATCTCTTATTAAAGCTAGAGCCGCTCTATCTTTTACAGAGCCACCTGGATTAAGGTACTCTGCTTTTCCATAAATATTACAACCAGTAATTTCTGATGCGGCTTTTAATTTAAATAATGGAGTGTTTCCTATTGCTTCGACAAAATTATTTTGTAAAGTTTTCATACATCAAGCTTTGTATCACCCCCTGGCGCAACACCATAGGGTTTAAATTCTTCGGATGCAATTCCAACATTTTTTGCAGGAATTCCAACCATTACTGCATTTTCTGGAACATCTTTTGTAACAACAGCATTAGCTCCAATTTTTGCATTTTTACCAACCACAACCGGTCCAAGTATTTGTGCACCAGAACCTACTACAACATTTTCTTTAAGAGTTGGGTGTCTCTTAATGTTTCTTTGATCATCTGAATTAATACTCGGAGCAATTCCTCCTAATGTTGCCATGTGATAGATGGTAACGTTATCTCCAATATCAGATGTTTCTCCAATAACTACTCCCATGCCATGATCTATAAAAAGATTTTTTCCAATTTTAGCATTTGGATGGATTTCTATGCCTGTTAAAAATCTTGAGAACTGAGAAATTATTCTTGCAACAAGATGAAATCTTGCAATTGAAAAAAAATTTGCAATTCTATGAAAAAATACAGCTTTAACTCCAGGATAAGTTAGTATTAAACTCAACTTTGATCTTGCAGCAGGGTCTCTTTTAATTATCGACTCTAAAAAATCATTCATGTTTGTTTAAGATTAGTTATTAAAATTTAACTACTTATTGCAACAGCAGTTTTCTGATGATGGTTTGCAATCACAATATTTACAAACGCATCTGTCACAAGAACAGTTTTTACATTTACAGTGTGAATTATTGCATGCCATGAGTGTTATATAATTGTATATTTTTTAAAAACAATACTAATAATATCGCTGATTTTAGAGTTCTTTAAGCGTTAATCCCTTTAGATTTGCAGGGACTGCAATATCCATCATTTTTGGGTTAGGAAGATTAAGATTATCCATTATTTCAGCATATTCCTCTTTTGAATTGACTTGTAATCGAGGGTTATTGTTCTTCTCACTACCAATTGTAGAATTTTTCTTTCCATTATAATCATGAGCAGGATAAACAAGTGTTTCATTAGGAAGTTTTAATAGTTTACCAAACAATGACTCATAAGCCTGATGAGCACTACCATTTTGAAAGTCAGTTCTTCCAGTACCATTAATTAAAAGTGTATCTCCTGTAAAAACTCTATCATTCATTAAGTAACTGTATGAACAATCTGTATGACCTGGCGTATAAATGGCTTTAAGTTCAATATTCTCGACATTTATATTTTCATCATCCTTTAATTTGATATCAATAACTTCAGATTTAGAGTTTTCACCCATTATACGAATACAATTTGTTCTTTGATTAAGCTCATTTAAGCCAGTTACATGATCTGCGTGAATATGGGTATCAATTACCTTAACAAGTTTTAATTCTAAATTGTTTAAAACATTTATGTATTCATCAGTATGCTCAATTACTGGATCTATGATTAATGCCTCACGTCCTTTTCCACTCGAAATGATATAAGTGTAAGTTGATGATTTAGTATCAAATAGTTGTTCAAAAATCATAATTATAAAATAATTAAAATTTTATAAAATTGAGACTAATTTTCAATAGCTTTATGATTAGGCTTGCTCCATTCTTTTCCTTTAAACATCACATTCCATTGTAACCAAGGAAAAAGCTTTGATTTCATTTGCCAATATAAAGAACTAGGTTTTGTTGGATCAAACGGTAAACTTGGAGTTACTTTTCCACCGTAACAAAATTCTGCTAGCATAACTTTACCGTATGCAACTGTAAGAGGGCAGGCTCCATATCCATCATAAAGTCTATATGCTTCAGATGACTTGTTTATATCTTTAATAATATTATGAGCAACTATTGGAGCTTGCTTTCTAACTGCTGCACCAGTTTTTGCATTAGGTGCATTCATTACATCTCCTAAACTATAAATATTTTCATATTTTGTATGTCTTAATGTACCTTCTTTATGATCTACATCAACCCATCCACCAACATCAGCTAATGGACTATTCTTAATAAAGTCAGGAGAAGTTTGAGGCGGTGTTACATGAATAAAATCAAATTTTTTTGTAACTTCTTTGGAATTTCCATCTTTATCTGATTGTTTGAATACTGCCTCTCTGGCCGCTCCGTTTACTGAAATTAAATTATGCTGAAAGCTTCTTTTAATACCATACGAGTCACATATTTCATTTAAGGGTCCTTGAAAATGAGGCACACCAAAAATTACTGGCTTTGCACATAAAAATTCTAAATTACTATCTTTAAGAGCCCCCTTTTTCTTTAAGTGATCAGCAGCTAAGTAAGCTATTTTTTGAGGAGCACCTGCACACTTAATTGGCATTGGAGGTTCGGTAAATAATAAATTTCCTCCCTGCAAATTCTTTAAACATTCCCAAGTATAAACAGCCATATCTGAACTATAATTAGTACAAACATTATTTTTTCCTAAAGTTTCCTTTAACCCTGCTACTCCATCAAAATTAATTTTTAAACCAGGACATACTATTAAGTAATCATATGAATATTCACCACTTGATGTCTTTACGGAGTTTGACTCTGGAGAAAAACTTTCTGCATAATCTTTTATCCAATTTACATAACTAGGCATTACAGATGACATTGGTTTTATTGTGCTATTTACATCGTAAGCACCTGCACCTACTAAAGTCCATGCTGCTTGATATAAAGATTTTTCAGAAGGTTCTATGATTGATATTGATAAATCAGACTTTAAACTTTTTAATCTAGTAGCAACTGATATACCAGCGCATCCGCCACCGATAATCAAAATATTTGAGTGATTAGAGTTGTTCATATAAAAAAACTAACACTTATAGTCTGCTTAAGATACACGTCTTATAAGTTGTTTTTTCAAACTTAAATATCGTTGATAAACCTAATCAATAATTTATAATAGTTCTAATTAATTAAAGGAGAGTGAAGAATGTTAAAAATAAACAGTATGTGTCCAGATTTTCAATGCAAAACTACAGAGGGAGATATCTCTTTTCATGAGTGGCTTGGAGATAGTTGGGGCGTATTATTTTCTCACCCAAAAGATTTTACACCAGTTTGTACAACAGAATTAGGTTCATTAGGACAAATGAAAGCCGAGTTTGATGCGCGAAATGTAAAAGTAATCGGACTAAGTGTAGATGGGGTTGAGGATCACAAAAAATGGTTAGATGATATCAAAGATGTATCTGGAACAATGCCGGATTATCCTATTATCGCTGACGAAGATTTAAAGGTTGCAAAACTTTTCAATATGTTAGAAGCCGATGCAGGAACAACTTCAATGGGACGAACTGCAGTTGATAATGAGACTGTTAGAACTATTTTTGTTGTAAGACCAGATAAAAGAATTGGTCTTTATTTAACTTACCCAATGGCTACAGGTAGAAATTTCCATGAAATTTTAAGAGCCATAGACTCAATGCAACTTACTGCAAAACATAGAGTTGCTACTCCAGCTAATTGGAAAAAAGGTGAAGATGTAGTGATACTTCCTGCGGTAAAAGACGACGAGGCTAAAAAAATATATCCAGATGGATGGGAAACAATTAAGCCTTATTTAAGAAAAGTTCCAGATCCTACAAAGTAATAGGGATTTAGGATTAATTTATAATCTCAGTTCTAGTTTAATAATTAGAACTGAGATTAAATTAATACTTCTTATATTTTTTCATTGAAATATTTGCCAAAAGAAGATTTGGATCAATAAATACTTTTGATTGCTTTATTTTCTTAAAAGATTTGTAGGCAAATATTGCAATCGGCAACTCAGTACATCCAAGAATTATTTTTTTACATTTAATTTTCATTAAATAATTTACAGCTGGTCTAATTGCTTTTTCTGCGTCTTTTATTTTTCCCATTTTAACAAGCTTTATAGATTTATTCACTGAATTTTTCTGTAAATCTTTGCTGGGACTCACTAAATTAAAATTTTTGTCAAAATACTTATTATAAACTTTAGTACTTAATGTAGCTTCAGTAGATAAAATACCAATTTTAGAATTTTTTTTACAATTTTTGGATGTATCTAAGTAAACTTCTTTAGGCATACTAAGTATTGGGATTTTAACTTTTTTTCTTAAATCATCGTACCAATAGTGAGCTGTGTTGCATGGAATTACAATGAATTTACAATTGTTTTTTTGCAACATTTTACAACCCTCAACAAGTGAATTTAAAACGTTGTAATATTTTTTTAAATTTTCAGGTCGTTTTGGAATGTTAGATTTGTTATATAAAACAAACATAGGATACTGTTGATCTAGTTTACCAGCGTTTATTTTTGCAAGTTTATTGCAAAAATCTAATCCAGCCTGTGTTCCCATTCCTCCAAGAATACCAATCATAAATCTACTTTGAATTTTGTTTTAAAAGTAACAATATACAACTATATTTTATAAACAATTATGCAAGATATTTATATTGATGATATTGGTTCAGGATATCCACTTGTTTTAGTTCATGGATATTTAGGATCATCAGAAATGTGGAAACTCCAAAAAGATTATCTACAAAAAAAATTTAGGATTATTGCTCCAGCTTTACCAGGGTTTGGTGAAAGCTTTAATGCACAATCTTTAAATAGTATTAGTTTAATGGCTAAATTCATTATCCAACAAATTGATTTAAAAAATATAGATAAGTTTAATTTAATGGGGCACTCGATGGGTGGAATGATAGTACAAGAAATTGCAAATCTATCTGGAGATAGAATTAATAAATTGATTTGTTTCGCTACTGGACCTATAGGTGACATCCCAGGAAGATTTGAACCTATAAATACATCGATAAAAAAGCTGGGTGAGGAAGGAATTAAGGAACAAGTAAAAAGAATACCACCAAAGTGGTTTGTTGAAGGAGATCAAGCCAAAAATTATTATTTATGTGAAAATGCAGTTAAAAATATATCTGAAGAAGCAGCTCGCAATGCCCTAATTGCCATGAGAGACTGGAATGGATTAGAAAATTTAAAAAAAATAAAAAACAAAACCTTGATAATTTGGGGAGATAAAGACAAATCTTATAATTTTGAACAAGTATCAACACTTAACAATATTATTCCTGATAGTGATTTAAAAATATTTAAGAACTGCTGTCACAATGTACATCTTGAGCAGCCTCAGAAATTTAACCAAGTTGTTGAGGACTTTCTTATTTAAATCGGCCATTTTAGGCTTTTGCATAGCAGTATTTACATTTTAGCTTATTAGAAATGTTGACTCTAAATTTAAAACAAAGTTAGATTTTATTTATAAAAATAACTTAAATGGGGAAAATATGAATATAATCAAAAAAATTCTTGTGGCTGGAGTAATTTCATTATTTGTACCAGCCTCAAGTTTTGCTGAAAAAGTAAAAATTGGTGATCCTGGTTGGACGGGTGCAACTGCAATTGCAAATTTACTTGCTGCTGTTGTAATTGATAAAATGGGTGGTGAAGCCGAGTTAGTTCCAGGTAACAATACGGCAATCTATGGAGCGATTGATAGAAGTAAAGGTGAAATCGAAGTTCACCCTGATATTTGGCTACCAAATCAAGAAGCTTATACAAAAGATTTAGTGCCAAAAGGAACTTTAAAATTAAGCAAAAATCCTTATGAAGGAAATCAAGGCTATTGTGTCTCACAACAATTTGCAAAAAAAATGAATATTACCGCAATAGAAGATTTGGGAAGACCTGAAGTTGTTAAGGCAATGGACAGTGATGGAAATGGAAAAGGTGAGTTTTGGATTGGTGCAGATGGATGGGCTTCTGCAAATGTTAACCAGGTAAAACTTAGAGATTATAAATTATATGATGCTGGTATTGAACCAATAAGAGCTGCTGAAGCAGTAAAAAATGCTAGAGTGCTAGACTCAATAAAAAAAGCTGAAGGATACGCATTTTACTGTTACAAACCACACGCTATTTGGGGAATGGCAGATGTAGTTATGTTAGAAGAACCTAAATTTGATCCTGCCAAATACAAAATGATACAACCAAAAGCTGATGCTGATTGGTATCAAAAATCATATGTAGCTTCTAAGGATGCTTTAAAACAAATCCAAATTGGATGGGGAACTTCTTTAGAGAGCAAGTCTCCAGCTATTGTAGATTTTTTTAAAAACTTCCAAATTACTGCTGACGATGTTTCTTGGATGGCATATGAAGTTTCAGTCCAAAAAAGAGACCCAGGTGAAGTTGCAAGAGATTGGATGTCTAAAAATAAATCAACAGTTGACGGTTGGTTAGGTCTATAAATTAGACAATTTAAATTTAATTACCTGGCGACATATAGTTGCCAGGTATCATTTTCAATAATTTTAAGCTAAAATCTTTATATGGAAGCTGCCATACAAGTCCAAAATGTTTGGAAAATATTTGGAAACACATCTAAAGATGCGCTGGACGCTATTCAAAATAAAAAAATAACAAAACAACAGGCTCTAGAGGAATACAACTCGGTAATTGGAGTTTCAGATGTTTCATTTAACGTAAAAAAAGGAGAAATATTTTGTGTAATGGGACTATCAGGTAGTGGGAAGTCTACATTGGTTAGACATATTAATAGACTATTAGAGCCAACATCAGGAAAAATATTAATAAACAATCAAGATGTCATGCAATTTGATAAAAAAAATCTTCAAGATCTTAGAAATCAAAAAATTGGTATGGTTTTTCAAAATTTTGCCTTAATGCCCCACAGATCAGTTTTAGATAATATTGCTATGCCATTGGAAATTAGAGGAGTTAGTAAGAATGATAGATTAGATGCAGCAAATAACATCTTAAATATTGTAGAATTACAAGGTTGGGGAAATAAATATGCTCACGAATTATCTGGAGGAATGCAACAAAGAGTAGGGTTGGCAAGAGCATTAGCTGCAGATCCTGAATTTTTGCTGATGGACGAACCCTTTAGTGCATTAGATCCTCTTATTAGACGTCAACTTCAAACTGAATTTATTAAACTTTCAAAACAAATGAAAAAGACAACTGTATTTATAACTCATGATCTTGATGAAGCAGTAAGAGTTGGCCATAGAATAGCTATAATGAGAGATGGTAGTGTGGTTCAAATAGGTACTCCGGAGGAGATAGTTGTAAATCCTGCTGATGATTATGTTGCAGATTTTGTAAAAGGTATATCTAGACTAAAAGTCGTTCAGGCCAAAACTATTATGCAACCCTTAGATAATTATAAGAGAAATTTTGGACAAAATGTTGGCAACAACGAAAGAGTTAACGAAAACGATATATTAAGTAAACTTATTGAGACATCAGTATCAGAGAATAAACCAATTATAGTACTTAACAATGACAACGAAGAAGTTGGAATTATTACACAATCAGATTTGTTGAAAGCGGTTGTTGAAGGAAATGATAATGAATAAGGAGATAAAAAATTTAACTAGGTCAGAATTAATCAAAAATTTTGTTATTACAAATCCAGATTATTATATTAAAGAATTTAAGAAAATTGGTAGTAAACCATCTTACTCTTTTTCTTTTAATTTATTTGCTGCTTTATTTGGACCAATTTGGTTTGGGTTAAGAAATGTTTGGAATTATGCCTTAACATTTTTAATTGTTGAAACATTTGCAGTTGTCCAGATTATTAGAGGATTATTTGGTAATATCACAAAAGATGCTTTAGAAAAAATTGATAAAATTCAGTCCACGATTGATTTTAGAAATAAGCAACTGCAGTCAGCAATCGAAAATAATCCAGACAAAGTCGAAGTTTATGAAAGAGCAATAAAATCTCTTGAAAAAGCAATGAAAGAATATGTGGTAGATGTTCAAATAATTGAGGCTTCAGCAATATGGATTACTATATCAGGAATTGCTTTATTAGTTTTTATTAAACTTATTCAAGGTGTACTCGCCAATACAATTTTAGAGAAAAGATATTCAGAATGGCTATCCAATAAATTGATTAGCCCAGGAATGAAAACAAAAAACTACTTGTTAAGCATTGGATTTACTATAGTCATCATGTTTTTTTCAGTTATTCATTACAGTTTCCCTGGTTTTTTTTCTATAATGAATGATTTTCCTACCCACCCAGAGATAAGACTTACATCCATAAAGTGGGTTGAAACAATTTTTGATTATGCGGTGATAAAGGGGGATGCAGTATTTACTGCAATAACTATTGGTATCAGATCAGTTCTAGACTTTTTAGAGCTTTTATTTGTTAAAACTCCATGGATAGTAATTATAACCACCATTGTAGTTTTAACTGCTTTATCAGCAGGGATAAGAACTGCAATTTACTCTGCTGGATTTTTAGCTTACATGGGTTTTTTAGGTTTTTGGGTTAAGGCAATGACAACACTTGCTTTACTTGGAACAGCTGCAATTTTAAGTATTGCTATAGGGATACCTTTAGGAATTTATTGTGCTAGACGTCAAAGATTTTATTCAATGATAAGACCAATAATGGATTTTATGCAAACTATGCCTGCATTTGTATTTATGATTCCAGTAATTGCATTTTTTGGAACAGGAAAGGTTGCAGCTGTCATCATTACAATGATTTTTGGAGGAACACCTGTTGTAAGACTTACAGTATTAGGTTTAAGAGGAGTTCCTGAAACTATAAGAGAAGCTGCAATAGCTTATGGAGCATCTAAATGGTATTTACTTAGAAAAGTTGATTTACCTTTAGCAACCCCATCAATACTCGCAGGAGTAAACCAAACTGTGATGTTAAGCTTAGCGATGGTTGTAGTAGCATCATTAATAGGAGCTAAAGGCCTAGGACAAGACGTGCTTGAGGCACTACAATATGCAAATGTAGGCCAAGGTATTTTAGCTGGTATTGCAATATTATTTGTTGCTTTAATATTGGACAGAGTAGTTCAAGGTAAGAAAAGAGTTTAATACTCTAATGAATAAAAATGTATGGTTGCTATTCGCTAGCAATGCATGTGCATTTTCAGTTGCACCTGTAACAGTGTTTTTAAGTGGAATAATTGGATCTAGCTTAAGCCCAATTAAATCTTTGTCGACTTTACCAATGTCGTTATCAATTGTAGGCACAGCTCTTTTTATAATAGCTGCTTCCAAAATAATGAGTATCACTGGTAGAAAAAAAGGCTTTATATTATCATCCATAACAAGCTCATTGTTTGCTTTACTGGCAGCCTATGCAGTGATGAAACAAAATTTTATTCTTTATTCATTCTCATGCTTTTCACTTGGATTTGGGATGGCATTTGCTCATCAATATCGTTTTGCTGCTGCTGAAAGTGTAGATAAAAAACAGGCTCCAAAGGCTA
>CABZDY010000002.1 GCA_902524635.1 uncultured Pelagibacteraceae bacterium | reverse complement strand
GGTGCCCCTAGAAAGGGACATCTAGCATAAATTATCTTGAAAATGCAGCTTCTCTAGCAATTAAATCAACTTCATTATTTAATTTATTTGTAGAATGACCCTTTACCCAACTCCATTTGATCTCAAAATCCTTAGTCATAATATCCAATTCATGCCAAAGTTCTTTGTTCTTTACAGGTTGCTTATTTGCAGTTTTCCAACCATTTTTTTTCCAGTTATGTATCCACTCTGTTATTCCTGATTTAACGTATTTGGAGTCTGTAAAAATTTGAACATCACTTCCTTTAGGAATCTTTTTAAGAGCTTTTATTGGAGCAAGCAACTCCATTTGATTATTTGTAGTATCTTTTTTGCTACCCTTTATCTGAATTTTTTTTTTATCATCAATAATAATCGCAGCCCATCCGCCATTTCCTGGATTACCTAAGCACGATCCATCAGTATAGATTTTTATCATTAGGAATAATCCTTAAAAGAATTTAACTTTCTATGAAAATTTAATTTATCTAAATATTCTTTTGGATCTTTTATTTTAATCAATGCCTTTTTAGGAGTATTTAAATAATCATAAGATCTAGTAAGTAAATATCTTAGCGCTGAACCTCTACATAGTGTATTAAAATTATTTTTTTCTTTAGAATTTAATTTACGAACTGATTGGTAGCCTTTTAGTAAATGAGTAGATTTATTTTTATCTAGCATAAAAATTTTATTCCTTTTTTAAAACACAATGCATTTACACATGTCGCTAGTTCGTAAGCTAAAAAATCGTTTGCAGAAAAATAAAAATCAATAAATCCATAATATCTATTTTTATAAAAAAAAATATTGTCTATGAATAGGTCGCTATGAATTATTCCATTTGGCATATCTTTTGGCCACTTTGCCCTTATATCAAATAAGTCATTTTTCATGATATTTATTAAATTACTTGAAAGTCTATTAATTCTTTTGTCAATTCTATTAAGTAATGCTCCCCAAGAATTTACTGATAAAGAATTTTTTCTATATAATTTTAATTTCTTAGCAGCTAAGTGTAATAGAGCTACGTTTTTTCCGACAGTATAACAATCTTTATTTGTTAGCTTAACTTTATCATTTCCTTCAAGAAAACTAACCAAACATGCAGTTTTTTTTTTAATTTTAAATAAATATTTGCCTTTTCTATTTTTTAAGGGCTCTGGACATTTAATTTTTTGTTTAGATAATCCAAACATAAGATCCATAAAAAAAGGTAGATCTTTCTTTAGAACTCTTTTTTCAAATATAGTTAGTATTATTTTTTTATTATTTGTTCTTATTAAGTAATTAGTGTTTTCAATCCCTTTTTTTATTCCTGAAAATGACAGAATTTTTCCTATTTGAAAATTTTTTTCTATCAGGCTTAAATCACTCTCATAAATTCTAGTATATACGGCCATTAATTCAATTTTCCTGGGATTTTAAATGTTACGTCTTCTTTTACTATTTCTACTTCTTCAATTTGTACAGTAAATTCTTTTTTAATGTTATCTATGAATTCTTTAACCAAAACTTCAGGCGCTGATGCTCCTGATGAAATACCTATAGTTTTGCATTTAGAAATTTTCTCAACAGGAAATATGCTCTCTGAATGAATTAATTCAGCATCACCACAGCCATTATTTTTAGCAACTTCAACTAATCTAACTGAGTTTGAAGAATTTCTACTGCCTATAACAAAAAAATTATCACAATCTTTAGCTATTTTTTTCACAGCAGCTTGCCTATTAGTTGTTGCATAGCAAATATCATCCTTTTTAGGCTCATGAATATCTGGAAATTTTTCTTTTAAAACATTTATAATATCTTTGGTATCATCAACAGATAAAGTTGTTTGAGTTATGTAAGCAAGTTTTTCATTTTGTTTCTTTTCAAATTTTTGAGCATCTTTAATTGTTTCTATTAAATCAATTTTTCCATCTGGAAGTTGGCCCATAGTGCCTATTACTTCAGGATGATTTTTATGTCCAATAAGTAAAATATGTATGTCCATCTTGTTAAGGTTTTCCGCTTCTCTGTGAACCTTAGAGACCAAAGGGCATGTTGCATCTACATAAATCATTTTTAAATTTGATGCTTCTTTTGGGACAGATTTTGGTACCCCATGAGCAGAAAAAATTACTGGTCTGGTTTTGTCAGTAATCTCTTCAATCTCCTCAACAAAAATAGCTCCGATCTTTTTTAAACTATCAACTACGTGCTTGTTATGGACTATCTCATGACGTACATAAACTGGTGCACCGTATTTTTCTATACTTTTTTTAACAATCTCTATAGCTCTATCAACACCCGCACAAAAACCTCTTGGAGCTGCTAACATTATTTTTAAATACTTATTTTTCATTTTCTTCTTTCCTAAAAAAAGGAATTAAAAAGATAATACAAGCAATAAGAAAAAAAAAACTACCAAACATTGCCCAAAAACTTCCAATACTTGATATAATAAAACCTAACGCAGAAATAATAAATAAAATCCATCCAATGAAATTAATTTTTTTATTGCTCATTTTTTTCAATTAAATACTCGAGCAATATATGTGGAAAAGTTAATGACGCCAATCCAATAAAAATAACTTGATAAATGGTCTCGTTAAGCTCGTTATAATTATTAAGAACTAATATAGACAAAATATAACCAATAATTGTTAAAATTGTTAATGGTAGTGCTTTTTTGATAAATATAGGTAAACCTTTTTTTAAATTTTTGTTTATTTCATTTATTAAAGACATGGAGTGTCTAATGGAGTGTAAAAAACAAAAATAAACTGTAAAAGCGATAATAGGATTGAGGAAATAGTTAAGTACTAATATTGATAAATAATCCATCAATAAAAGAGATTTTACCTCAATATTTTTTTTTAAAGATAAAAAAACACCAGAAATTAGAGATAAAAGAATAAATATAATTAATATTTCATCAGCTATTAGAAAACTATTTGAAATGTTGAAATTTATAGTTTCAAAAATTGCAAGTGTCTCTCCTTTATGAAAAAATAAAGGAGTACTAATTATCAACGATCCCTTCAAAAAATAAACAAGTTCAATTTTTTTTTTTTTATCAATAAATGCTGAGTCTTCTTTACCAAAATGAAAGGCGGCAACAATCAAAAACAAAAATAGTAAGAACTTTGGAAATATTAACCAAATAATTATAGTGGATATACCGACTAAAATATAACCTAAATAAAAAAAACTAATTGATCTATACCCTAGATATTTAATAAGCTTCTTTCCTTTAATGTTATCTAATGATCCATGCGATATCCCAATTGTTAAAATTAAAAATAAAGAAAGTATTAAAAAACTACCCTCTCTTAGATGTTCTATTCCTGCCAATGTTATGCATAGATTAAAAAAAATTAAAGAATGATAAAAATTAATTTTAGTCATTTATTTAGAAAAGAGCTTTTATAAAAATCCATTTAGGCATTTTTAATATTATAGAAAAATCTTCCAAAAAATTACTCTTATTAGATAAAAATTTAATTACTTTATTAGATTTATTGTTAAACATTCTAAAAAATATACTTGGCATTTTAGATGGATTATTTTTAAGTACTTTTAAAAAAATTTTGTCTAAAAAATGATACTTTTTTTTAATTTGAAATATTTCTAATTTATCAATACTTTCAATATTTTCTGTTATGAACTTACTTTGTTCCTGGATATTCAGGAAAGTATAACCAGTGCTTAGTCTTGTCATACCACCTGCTGTTCCAATATTTATTCTATTCTTAATTTTTTGATTAAAAGGATAAAATAGGGGTATTGCACCTTCTTCTTTATAAGTAATCTTATAATCTTTTAAGTTTAAATTGTTTTCAATATATTCTTTAATTTGCTTATCATAATCCTTTTGAGAGTTATCCTTCATTTCAGATAGCCAGGTAGTTTCAATTAATGCTGTTTTTTTTGAATAGGGAAGAGTATAAAAAAAGTGAACACTCCCTCTTTGTTCACAGTCAAAATCCATTAAATTCATGATTTCTTCGTCAAAAAAATCTTTTTTTGTTTCTATTTCCACACCGCAGAAATGTTGCCAGAGGGTATTATTTTGATTGTTTAAATTTGGGACACTATTAAAAACCAATGAATTTTCTAAATCTATGTTTTCATCATTTTTATAAAAATAAATATTCTTATTTTCTTTTAATTTAGTATTTATTTTCTCATAAAATAATCCACTGTCTATGGTTTGATATGGAAAACTACCACACTCTAGATGTTTAGTTTTTTGTGGTATATTTATAGAAAAATGTTTCCAGTTTTTTTTTACACAGTCATCAAAATTATGTGAATATGTTTTCCAAAAGGACCATGTTTTATCTTTTTTGTATTCCTCTCTTGGTTCAATAATCGCTAAAGTTTTATTTTTTAATTTTTCATTTATTTCTAGCTCATAAGCTAAGGATAAGCCCGCACAACCTCCGCCAATTATTACAAAATCAAAATCTTTCATTTAAACTTATTTCTTCATTAATTAATTCATGTTCTTTATCTCTAAGATGATAATGTTTTTTTATCAATGATAGTTTTAGCAAGTCATATATAGATAATATTGTTTGAAATATTTTGCCACCATTACTAACAAAAATTTTACCTGATTGATTGTAATTTTGGATTGTTTGTTTTTTAATAATATTTTTACCAATTTGCCTATAAACTCTTCTTGCAACTAAAATTGAAAACCTAAGACTTAATGGAATATCCTTTATTGAAGAAAAGCTACTATCATAAAATAAATCTGCAGTAGCCAATGTTTCTTTTATGGTTTCAAAATCATGTTTTATATAAAACCTTTTAATTTTAGAATCCTCTATCACATCTCTAGAAATATTTGTTAGTTGCATGGCTATACCCAAATCTATAGCTGATTTAAAAGAATCATAGCTTGTAACATTTAAAATTTTTGCCATCATCAATCCAACAGTTCCTGCTACTCTGTATGAATAAATTAATAATTCCTTTTTTGAATTTAATCTTATTTCATTTTGAATATCAGACTCCACACCATCGAATAAGTCTTCTACAATTTTTGTGGAAATATTATATTCATCCATTAATACCCACATATTTTTAATTATATGGTTCTGAAATTCTTTATTGATAAAATTATTTTTGAAGTTTAAAAATCTTCTTAATTTAACATCAATTATACCTTCGTCGTCTGCTATATTGTCTAAAGTTCTACAAAAATCGTATAAATTAGAACATTTCAAATAAGTTTCTTTTGGAAGAAAAAAACCAGCCCAATTAAATGATTTTGCGTATATTGATAGAAAACTCTTTTTCTCCATTACAAAATTTTGTCTAAGACTTTTGCTGAAGATAGTACTCCTGGTACACCTGCTCCAGGGTGAGTACCTGCTCCAACAAAATATAAACCATCAAAAATCTCCGATTTATTATGAAATCTAAAATAAGCTGATTGAGTAAATTTTGGTTGAATAGAAAAACCTGAGCCATATTTTGTATTTAACTCTTTCTCAAAATAATCAGGAGTTAAGTAAAAATCCTCAACAATATTTTCACTTAGATTAGGTAGTAAACTTTCCTCCATTTTTTTAATAACTAAGTTTTTCATTTTATCTCCCTCAATAGACCAGTCTATACCAGATTGGTTATTAGGAACTGGCACCAACACATAAAAACAATCATGATTATCAGGCGCCATCGATTTGTCTGTAGCTGTGGGTCTATGTAAATAGTAACTAATATCATCATTTAATTTTTTATTGTTAAAAATATCATCCAAGTGTTCCTTGTACTTATCTCCAAATTTGATTGTATGATGTTCAACATCGTCGTAAACTTTTTTGGTTCCAAAGTAATAAACAAACAAACCCATTGAATATTCCATTCTTTTCATTTTCCAATTAAAAATAGAATTACTACTATTTGTGTTTGCTAATTTTGAGTAAACAGCAGGTGGATCTGCGTTACAAATAACATTATCTGTTTCTATTTTATTCCCATTGTTTAGTTCAACCCCAGTTATTTTATTTTTATTTGATATGATTTTATTTACTTCGCAACCTTTTAATATTTTTATATTTTCTTCATTCATTAGTTTTTCCATGCCATTTATTATTTGACCAGTACCACCCATTGAATAATGAATTCCCCATTTTTTTTCTAAATATAAAATTAATCCATATATTGATGTTGTTGTGAAAGGATTACCACCTACCAATAATGGATGCATACTAAGTAATCTTCTTAATTTTTCATTTTCTATGTAAGAGGAAACCAAACTATAAACAGATTTATAACTCTTTAAATTAAATAAAGATGGTATCTGCTTTAACATAAAAGATGGTTTATCAAATGGAACATCTGATAGTTCAGTAAAACCTTTATCAAAAATCTTCTTTGTAAAATTAACTAAATTTTTATATCCGTTTACATCTTTTTCGTTAATCTTTTTTATTTGATTAACCATTTCTTCTTCATCTCCAGAATAGTCAAACTTAAAACCATCTTCAAAAACAAACTGATACCAAGTTTTTAAAGATTTTATTTCTAAATAATCTTTTGAATTTTTGTTAAAAAGTTGAAATAATTCATCAATTAGGTAGGGTGCTGTTATCACAGTTGGACCACCATCAAATGTAAATCCATTTTTTTTAAAAACTCTAGCCCGTCCACCTAAATCTTCTTGTTTTTCAATCAGGGTTACATTATGGCCTTTAGCTTTTAACCTTAATGCTGCAGCCATACCACCAAAACCTGATCCTATTACTATCGAATTCATAATTTGGATTTTATATTATTTTAAGAAAATGTAACGTAATTTAGTTATGAATTAATTTTTTTTAATTCAGTCTTTGCTTCTTTAAGATTTTTTTCAAATAGATTATCTAATTTAGATTTATCAACTGTAGTTGTTATTATTTTTTTTACAGACTCTAGGGCAATTTTAATAGAAGTATCTTTGATTTCTTTAATTGCTCCTTCTTTCATCTGATTAATTTTTGTTTGAGTTAAATTCTTCTTTATTTCAGAAGATTTATGAAATTTTTCATTCATGTTTATAATAAGTTGTTCAGACTCAGCTTTAGCTTGATCAAGGATCTTTTTGGACTCTCCCTCAACGGAATTAAGTTTAGCCTGAGCTTCATCTAATAGTTTTTTTGACTCAACCCTTAACTTTTCACTTTCATCGATTTCTTTTTTTATATCTCCTATCATTTTTGTTAGGAGATTGTTTATATTCTGAGGTATTTTAAAATATACCAATAGACCTATAAAAATAAAAAACGATATTGCTACCCAAAAAGTTGCATCAAACATCTTTTCTCTCTCTATTTATTTTTGATTGGTCTTCTACGATTGCTGCTATGCTACTACTATTAACTTCTTCATCAATTAGCTCTTTTATTAACTCAGCAGATGTTTCAGCTGCAATTTTGTTTATTTTTTCCCCTGACTTCTGCTTTAGATCAGACAATTCCTTTTCTACTTCACTTATTTCTTCATCAAGATCTTTCTCTAATGCAGCTCTTTTTTTATTAATATCATCCAAAATCTTTTCTCTAGCTTCATTAATGTAATTTTTAGCTTTAAGTTTGCTGTCTAAAATAATCTTTTCATATTCGTCAATTTTTTTTTGACTTTCTTCTTTTTGTTTATCTGCAGTCTCAATATTTTCAAGTATTTGAGATTTTCTAGTTTCTAAATTATCGCTAATCTTAGGCAATATAACTTTCGTCAAAACAATAAAAAGTATTCCAAACGTGATGATAAGCCAGAAGATTTGAGAAATCCAAAACTCTGGATTAAGTTGAGGCATACCACCACTTTCAGCGGCAAATACTGTATTAAAACATGCAAAGCATGTAACGAATAATAAAATAACTATTTTTTTTAACATTAACTAAAATGCAAATAAAATAATCAACGCAACTACTAGTCCAAACAATCCTGTTGCTTCAGCTAAAGCAAATCCTAATAATAAGTTAGGGAATTGTTTTTGAGCTGCAGATGGATTTCTCATAGCACCAGATAAGTAATTACCAAAGATAATTCCAATACCAACTCCCGCGCCTGCTAGTGCGATAGCTGCTAATCCTGCTCCTATCATTTTTGCTGCTTCTAATTCCATTTTTCCTCCTTTTTTTATTAATGGTGTAGATTTAATGCATCATTTAAATAAATGCATGTTAAAATTGCAAATACATACGCTTGAAGAAAAGCAACTAGTATCTCCAAACCAGTAAGCGCAACCGAAAAACTAAGTGGAAGCCATCCACCTACAATTCCTAAGCTTATAACAAAGCCTCCAAATACCTTCATCATTGTGTGACCAGCCATCATATTAGCGAACAATCTTACAGATAAACTAATTGGTCTACTTAAATACGAAATAATTTCAATAACTACAATTAATGGAAGTAAAACCATTGGAACTCCACTTGGTACAAATAATTTTAAATATCCCAATCCATGTTTCATAAATCCAATAATTGTCACTCCAATGAAAATAAATGCTGCCAATACAAATGTAACTATAATATGGCTAGTGACTGTAAATGCGTAAGGTATCATTCCAAACATGTTACAAAAAAGCACAAACATAAAAAGTGAGAAAATAAATGAAAAGTAAGGTTTTGCTTTTGATCCTGCTGTGTCACTAATCATTTTGGCTACAAAAGAATAACTTAATTCCGATAATAATTGTAATTTATCAGGTATTAGGGTTTTTTTCTTTGCTCCTAGATTAAAAATTATCAAAATGGCTAAAGAACTAATAACCATAAATAAACTTGCATTAGTGAAAGAAATATCGACTGAGCCTAATTTAATTTCTGGACCAATTCGATAAACATTGAATTGGTACATTGGATTTGATGCCATTATATTCTCTTATTTATTTTTGCATTTTTTTTGCTGATTTAATTACATTCATTATTCCTGCAATTACTCCTACAAAAAAAAATATTAAAATTAACCATGGCTTAGTACCAAACCAATTGTCTAAAATAAACCCAATAATTGTCCCAACAGCTACTGCTGCAACTAATTCTGTGCTCATTTTAAAAGCGTGACCCATTCCTGATGTTGAGGGTTCTTTACTTTCAGAATATTTGGATTTTGCTCTGTTTTTTGCACTTTTAAGGCGAGTTTTAAAATCTTCTTCTTCCATTAGCCTAAGCTACCATGCTCTCAGCTTTTTGAAGATCAACAGCAACTAGTTGACTTATTCCTTTCTCTGGCATTGTAACCCCATACAATCTATCCATCTTTGACATGGTTAATGCATGGTGGGTTACTATTATAAATCTTGTAGAAGTAATCTTTATCAGTTCATTTAATAGATTACAAAATCTTGTTACGTTGGCATCATCCAGTGGTGCATCGACTTCGTCTAGTACACAAATAGGGGATGGGTTAGTAAGAAATACTGCAAATATTAGGGACAATGCTGTCAAAGCTTGTTCACCACCAGAAAGTAAAGTAATTGACTGCAGTCTTTTTCCTGGAGGACTGACTAGCATTTCTAAACCAGCATCTAGTGGGTCATCAGAGTCTACGAGTTCCAATTTTGCGCTTCCTCCATTAAACAATTTCGTGTAGACCTCATTAAATTTTCTACTAACTCTTTCAAAAGCATCTAACAATCTTTCTCGACCTTTTTGATTAAGTTCTGTTATGCTCTCTTTTAATTTTAATATTGCTGTAACAAGATCTTGTCTATCTTGTTCCATTTTTTTTATTTCAGTTTTATATTTTTCAGTTTCATCATCTGCTCTTAAGTTAACAGATCCAAGCTTCTCTCTTTCCCTCTTTTTTTCATCTAGTAATTCTTCTTGAGTAACTAAGTCAGGAAATTCAGCATCTTTTTCAAGATTTGAATAATTAAGTATATTGCCTTCTTCAACATTCAAATCTGTCATAACTCTTTCTAAAAGATCATTTCTCCTTTTATTTAAACCTTCAATGGTCGCTCCAGAGCTTGCTTTCTTTTCTCTAATTTCAATTGAATTTTCTTTTGTGTTGTTTAATTGGTTTCTAATTTCCACAATATTATTATCAATTTTTTCAACTAAAATTTCATTCTCATTTTTTTCATTTTCTGAAATCCTTAAGTTTTCTGAAATTTTCCCTTTTTTTTCTGCTTGAGATTGAGGTTGTTTTTCCAGAGCATTCAATTTTTCTACAAGTTTATTTTTTCTGGTATTAAGTTCATTTACCATTTTTCCAGAATTAGTTAAAAGATTTTGCCAGCTTTCAAATTCTTGATCAATTATACTAATTCTCTCTTTTCTTTTGACAGACTCATTTTTTATGTTTTGGTTTTTACTATAAGTTTCAGCATAATCATCCTGTAATTTTTTTATTTGATCACTTTTTGATGTTAGAGTTGAAATTACATTATCATTCTCAACTTCTTTAACTTTCATAGTTAAATAGGACAAGTTAATTATACATTCGTCTAATATTTTTATTGTCTGATGATTTCTATTTTCTGAAATTAATTTTTTCACTTCTTCGATTTGACTTTTTATATTGCTAATAATCTCATTATTTTTTTGCAGAGATTCAGCGCTGAATCCCTCAAATAATTCATCCATTCTATCTTGTTCACTTTTTAATTTTGATTTTGAGTTTTCTAGGTCTTGATTGGAAAGTTTTTCTGTTTCATAATATTTTGAGTCTGTATTAACTAAAATATTTCTCTCCTCTTTTAATCTTTTTTCGTTAGAATTTGCATCAATTACTATGCTTTTTTCTCTATCTATGTCTTCATCTATAACTTTTATAGAGCTTTTTATTATATCTATTTCCTCATTTATTCTTGAACTTTCCTCATCTAAAGCTTTCAGCTCAAGGTTTAACCTTTGAATCTTAGATAAATTTTCAATATTTTTTTGTCTTATTGGCTCTACTCTTTCAATTTCATTTTTAATTTTAGTTTCTAATTCTTCAATTTGTCTATTAAATTCTTCTACTTTTCTATCTGCCTCATTATTTACTTCATTTTCTAAAGTGATTTCTTTATCAATTTCTAGAAGTCTTAAATAATAAAGTCCTGCCTCAACTTTTTTTATTTCTTCTGAAATTAATTTATACTTTGCAGCTTCCTCAGCTTGTTTTTCTAAATTTGCTAATTGTTTTTCTTGTTGTCTTCTAAGTTCGTCGGCTCTCTTTAAATTATTTTCTGCTGCTCCTAATCTAATTTCAGCTTCATGTCTTCTAACATGCAAACCAGCTATTCCAGCAGCTTCTTCAAGTATAGCTCTTCTATCAGATGGTTTTGCTGTAACTAATGATCCAATTCTGCCTTGACTGATCAATGATGGCGAATGAGCCCCTGTAGATAGATCTGCAAAAAACATCTGTGCATCTTTAGCTCTAACTTCTTTGTTGTTTATGTAAAACTTTGATCCTTTATCTTTTTCAATCTTTCTTCGAATTTGTATTTCCTCTAGATCGTTGTATTGGTGTGGTCCATCCTTATTTTCATTGTTCAAGCTTAAAACTACTTCTGCAATATTTTTTGATGGTTTATTTGATGTGCCTGAAAATATAACATCTTCCATCCCAGACCCTCTCATGCTTTTTGCCGAAGTCTCCCCCATACACCATCTAAGAGATTCAACTATGTTTGACTTTCCACAACCGTTAGGACCAACAATTCCTGTAAGGCCTTTTTCAATTAAAAAGTTAGTTTTCTCCGCAAAAGACTTAAAGCCATTTAATTGGATTTTTTTAAACTCCATTCAATGACTTATATCAGTTTTTCTATATATTTTTTTAATTTTTTATAGTTGGATGTATTTTCGAACTTTTCACCATTGATTATAAGTGTTGGTGTTGCCTCTATTTTGTAGTTTTTAGCTCCGTTGATTCGGTCTTCTAAAATAAAATCTTCAATTTTTGAGTCTGCTATACATTTATCAAAATCTAATTTAAAATTTGATTCTTGAATTACCTTCTTTAGATTTTTGTTGAGATCTTCAATAGTACTTCCTCTTACCCAGCTACTTTGATTTTTATATAAATGATGAAGTATTTCTGAATTTCCATCATTCTTACAATGAGCTATTTTTGATGCATTAAATGCAGCCATATCTAATGGAAAATTTCTAAATTCGATTAAAATTAAACCTTTATCTATAAAATCAGTTTTTAAGCTAGGATAAACATTTTTATGGAAATCTGCACAATGACTACATGTTAAAGATTCAAAAACTATAAGTTTTACTTTTGCATCTACATCACCCTCTATGATCGATTTAATATCTGCTTTTGCATAAAGGCTAACAAAAAATAAAGATATTATAAATGTTTGTATTAATATTTTTTTCATCTCGATTTTAATAATTTATTTAATTCTAATAGTGATTGTTTTATTTTATCATTTTTAATATTGGTAATCTTCTTAATATTTTTATTATTTGTCGCATTATTTATTTTATCTTCTTTAATTTTTTCAAACTCTCCTTCAAAAGTCTTTAATTTTATATCGTCAACTACATTATAACCAAAAAATATATTCATTTTTTTTATTATTTCTTTTTTAGAGTATTCAAGATCTACTTCATTTCCTCTTTTGACCATTATGTTTAAACAGATTCCATTTAATTTAGAATTTTTAAATGATCTTGGATAGGAAACATTAAATAATTCCTTACCGACAAGAAATTTCCAATTATCCAAAGTATTTGAATAAATTTGACCTTTTTTATTCAATATTCTTTTTGCTTCTTGGGGCAAAGTATCTTTAAAAGATCTTAGCCCTTGAACAGATTTAGTTCTCTGCTTAGTATTATATTTAAAATTCATATGACAAGCCAAAACATACCAAATAAAATTTTAAATTGGTACGATAATAATAAGAGAGATCTGCCTTGGCGAAGGAAAGTCTCTAGAGTCCAAAAAGAATACTTTACTTTAGTGAGTGAATTTATGTTGCAGCAAACTCAAGTTAAAACCGTAATACCTTATTTTGAAAATTTTATTTTAAAAATCCCAGATTTAAAAAGTTTATCAAGAGTTAGAGATGATAAATTGATGAAATGTTGGGAAGGATTAGGTTATTATTCAAGAGCAAGAAATCTTAAAAAATCAGCAAAAAAAATTATAAATGAATTTATGGGCCATATTCCAAAAAATGAGGAAGATTTAAAATCTCTTCCTGGGATTGGAGATTATACATCTAAAGCAATTATGGCAATTGCATTCAATAAGAAAATAATCCCTTTAGATGGAAATGTTGAAAGAGTTTTAAAAAGGGTATTTTATTTAAAAAAAAAAAAAGAAATTTCTAAAGAAAATTTACATAAAAAAAAAACTTTTTTTGAAGAAACAATTAGAGCTAGTGATTATGCTCAAGCTATAATGGAAATAGGTGCATTAATCTGCAAACCTTCTAATCCACTTTGTGATCAATGTCCCATCTCAACAAGTTGCAAATCCTTTAAAAAAAATGACTTTGAAATAATTAAAATAAATAAATTTAATAAACAAAAGTTTTTTGAAGCAAATATTTTTCAAAATAAAAAGAATAATTACTATCTTTTAAAAAACAGAAAATTTAACTTTTTAAAAGATATGCCTATATTCCCTATGAATGAGATACCTAAGACAAAATTTAAAAATCATTTAGGAAAAAGGATCAATATAAAAATGTCAAATATGGAAATGAGAATCGCAATTAATATGAAAAATAATTTACCGGAAAATAGCGATGGATTTTTTATTAATGTTAAAGATTTAAGTAATTGGACTTTACCTTCGTTTACAAAGAAAATACTTAATAGTATTAAATAAATTAATGAAAAAAATTGCAATCATTGGTGGAGGTATATCAGGCTTATATTTTGCAAATCTTTTAAATAATCAAAAAGATTTTGAATATAAAATATTTGAAAAAAAAGATAATTATAATTTCCTTGAAGGTTATGGAATTCAATTATCAGTAAATAGTATAAAATTATTAAATAGTATAGGATTTAAAAATCTACCTGCATCTGATTTTAACTTTCCTTCAAAAGTTAATTTTATACAAGCAAATAATTCAAAAAAAATCTGTGACATAGATCTTACACAATTTAATGATTACTCTAATAGATACACAACACTAAAAAGATCAACATTATTAAAATTCTTATTTCAAAACGTACCAAAACAAAAAATTAAATTTAATTCAAATATAACAAAAATAGAAAATTCAAGTGGCCTTTCAGTTACTTTTGGGGATAATAAAAATGAAGAATTTGATTACTTAATTATTTCTGATGGTATTTTTTCAAAAACAAAGTCATTAATATTGAATGAAATTAAAAGTCCAAAATATAATTTTAATGTTGCACTACGAGGTAAATTAATAGGTCATCATGGTAGTGATATTTCAATATACATGGGATCAAATAGTCACTATGTGACCTATCCTGTAAATCAAAATAATGAACATAATTTTGTAGCTATCATAAAAAAAAAATTATCATCAGATGAATTAAAAAATTATGATTTATTCAAATCTGAGGAATTTTTAGCATCTTTAGTATTAGGTTTGCAAAAAACATCTCAAATAACTGCAGAAAATTTAAGTGAATTAAAATCATTTCCTGTTTACGTTAGCAACGACTTTCCAAGTCTTAATAAAAAAAATATATTTTTTTCAGGCGATGCTCTATTCACTTTCCCCCCATCATTTGCTCAAGGAGCTTCCCAAAGCATTGAAACCGCAAACGATATATTAAAAAGTATTTTGAGTGGTACAAATGAATTCTATCAAGAAAGGATTCGTTGTATTTCTTCTATAAATAATAAATCAAAATTAAATCATTTTTCATTTCACTTATCAAATCCCATTAATATTTTTATTAGAAATAAAATTTTGAAATATCTTTCAAAAAATGAAACATTTCTTGAAAATTATTTGGGTAAAATTTACAGAGCTTAATTTGTAGGCCTTAATCTTTGTCTCAAATCGTCAATTGGTTTTAAAGAATTTCCAGATTTATAATGCCAAAAAGTCCATCCGTTACAACTTTCTGCACCAATAATTTTTGCTGCAACTTTATGGATTGAACCCTCTGATTGTTGATATTTTATACTTCCATCCACCATAATTTTAGCATTTACTTTTTTCTTTTGATCATAAATTTCTGTTCCAGGTTTAATCAAACCCATTTCAACTAATGATCCAAAAGGAATTCTTGGTTTTGATCTATTATTTTGAAGTGTATCCAGATATTCATCTTTTATAACATATGTATTGTCTAATCTTTTTCTTGTAGCATCAAAATAATTTTTTTCCTTTTCAATTCCAAAATACTTTCTACCTAATTTTTTAGAAACAACAGCTGTGGTACCTGATCCTATAAATGGATCTAAAATAAAATCATTTTTATTTGATGAGGCTAATATTATTCTATGGAGTAACGCTTCTGGTTTTTGAGTAGAATGGACTTTTTTTCCATTATTTTTTAATCTTTCTTTGCCATTACAGATTGGAATGCTCCATGTAGATCTCATTTGGAGATCATCATTTAAGCATTTCAATGATTGATAATTGAAAGTGTATTTCGACCCCTCACTTTTTGATGCCCAAATAAGTGTTTCATGTGCGTTAGTAAACCTTGTTCCCCTAAAATTTGGCATTGGATTATTTTTATTCCAAATTACATCGTTTAGTATCCAAAAACCTAAATCTTGGATTGTAGCACCCACTCTAAAAATATTGTGATAACTACCAATTACCCAAATCGATCCATTCTTTTTTAATATTCTCTTACATTCTTTTAACCAATCAAAAGTAAATTCATCATAACTTTTAAAACTTTCAAATTGATCCCATTTATCGACTACAGCATCTACTTTAGATGTATCTGGTCTTCTCAATTCTTTTTTTAATTGAAGGTTGTACGGAGGATCAGCAAAAATAAGATCAAAAGTTTCATCAGGAATTTTTTTTAATTCCTTTAAACTATTTCCATTAATAATTTTGTTTTTTAAAGTTTGATTACTCATTTTTTAATTATTAATTAGACTCCAGAGTAGAGTCTCCGTCAACCTGAGATTGAATTATTTTGAGTCTACTTGTTACTATTTTTTTCTGTGACTCAATATGTTGTGTATAGGATTGAATGTTTTTCTATGAAATCTAGTTACTCCATATTTTCTAATAGCATTAATGTGATCTCTAGTTCCATAACCAGCATTTAAATACCATTTATATTTCTTAAAACTTTTTGACATTTTGAGCATCAGTTTATCCCTTGAAACTTTTGCAATTATTGATGCTGCTGATATTTCTTTAATTTTTTGGTCTCCTTTAATTATTGTTTTAATAAGATAATTACTTAATTCTGGTGATTTATTCCCGTCAATAAGCACTAAATTAGGTTTAACTTTTAGTTTTTTTATAGCTCTCTTCATGGCTAATAAACTAGCACTTAAAATATTTAGTTTTTCTATTTCCTTAACCGAGGCAGATCCTATTGCCCAAGTAGAATTTTTTTTTATAAATTTTGCTAATTTTTCTCTATCAATCTTATTTAACTTCTTTGAATCTTTGATCTCTTTCTTTTTAATATTTTTTTTAAGAATAACAGCTGCAGCATATACTGGACCAATTAAACTTCCTCTACCAACTTCATCAACTCCAGCTACAATTTTTCTCATTAAGTAATAAAAAAATGATACAAAAGTACTCCAATTATCAAACCTTTAATAAAAGTAATCCACAATAATCCATAATTTGAAAGATTAAGTTTTTCTCTCCACCAATTTACATATTTTTTATGTATTTCTATCATCGTTAAGTTAGACTGATATTCTTAATTGATCAATTTTCTTCCTGATTTGTTTTAAATCAGCCCAAGAATATTTTTTTTGTTCAGCTTGTCTTAATAAATATGCTGGGTGAAATGTGATCATTGTCAAGTATGTTTTATTATGAATGATTAAATCTTTCCAAACACCTCTTTCTTTTGAAATTTTTATCTTAGATCCAAAAAGTGATTCCATGGCTGTACTACCCATCAGAATTAAAATTTTAGGATCAATAATTGAAATATGTTTTCGAAGAAAATTCGAATATCTATTAATTTCTGAAGGCTCAGGCTTTCTGTTATTTGGTGGTCGATAGTTAACCACATTAGTAATATAAATATTATCTCTTTTTATTTGAATAGCCTCTAACATTTTATTTAATAATAACCCAGCGTCTCCCACAAATGGCTTCCCTTGCTCGTCTTCTTTTTGGCCCGGACCTTCACCGATTACCATAATTTTACTTTTGCTGTTCCCATCAGCAAATACAAGTTGCGTAGCATTATTTTTCAGTTCACAATTATCTATATTTTCAATTTCACTCTTTAATTTTAAAAGAAGTTTTTTTTTATCTTCTAGCTCTGGTTTAGTTTTAAGTCTGTTAATTGGTTTATCGTTAAATATATATTCAATTTCATTTGAGTTAAGATTTTCAAGGTTTAATATGTCATTTTGATTTTTGAGATTTAAAGTCATAAGTTTAAATATGAAAATTTTTTTTGTAATTTTATCACTTTTAGCACTGCAGACCAGTACATATTCAAGTAATTCTGAAGAAAATAAATTCAATCAAAAGTATCTCTCTAATTATTTTTCTGCTTTAGTTTCATCAGGCAATCAAAAAAATGAGGCAGCACTTGATTATTTTAATTCATCTAAATTTCTTATCCAAAAACATGATAATTTTTTAAAAAAGTACGTATTTTCATTAGTTTTAAATGGACAAGTTAAAAAAGGAATAGACCAAATAAAAATTTCAAAAAATGATATTAATTCAAATACCTTTGAGCTCAACCTTCTCCTTTTAGTTGATAGCTTTAAGAAAAAAGATTTTAAACAAGCCAATAAAAGAATCAAAGAGTTTCAAATGGTCAAAGATGATGGAACTTACGAATACGTAATTTACAAAATTTTAAAAGATTTTAATTATCTGTTTATTAAAAAAGAGGCTATTGAAGATAATAAATATGGATCATTAAGTTTAATTTCAACTGCTTTTCAGAATTGTTATTTAAACTCACAAAAAACAAATTCATATTTTGAAAGGTTGTTAAATAGCTCTGATGGAGATTATTCGAGATATATGTTTTTTTATTTTGCAAATCTGATTGAGAATAAAGAACTTAAAAAAGTAAATGAAGTATCTAAAAGAATTGAACCTTTGGGAGATAGTATATTATTACATCAAATAAAAGATTGGATCGATAATGAAGATTATAAAAAATTTAAAACTCATTTCTCTTGTAAAAATGAAAATGATATTTTGGCTGAGATCTTTTATTTGGTATCTAACTTATTTTCTACTCAAAATATTTTTGATCAGTCAAATTTTTATTTAAGAATATCAGAATACTTAAATCCTGAATTTTATTTTAATCGGACCTTGCTTGCTGAAAATTATTACTTAAATAAGAATAATTACCAAGCTAATAAAATTTTAGAAGATTTCAAAAAAAAAGATAAATTATACTTTTGGTATAAAACAAAAAAGATTGGAAGAATACTGTCTGAAGATAATTCAGAAGAAGAAGCTGCAATTTATATTAAGATGCATTTCAATTCTATAAAGTCTCCAACTTTAAAAATCCTTTATGACTATGCGAATATTAACAAAGGTTTTGAAAATTATGAAATTGCTATCGAATATTACACTGAATTAATGAAAAAAGTTGAAAAGAATTCTTATGCACTCTCAAGGATCCTATACAGAAGAGGTAGCAGCTATGAAAGGATGGGAAATTATGAAAAAGCGGACAAAGATATGTTGGAGAGTTTAAAAATATATCCAAATGAACCATATACTATGAATTATCTTGCTTATAGTTGGCTAGAAAGAAATCACAAAATAGATGAAGCAATAGAAATGATACAGTCGGCCTACAAACAAAAAGAAGATGATCCATATATAACAGACTCTGTTGGTTGGGGATATTATTTGATTGGTGATTATATTAATGCTGAAAAATACTTAAAAAGAGCTTTGCAGCTTATGCCAGACGATCCAATTGTTAACGATCATTATGGCGATGTTCTTTGGAAACTAAATAAAAAACTACAAGCAAACTATTATTGGCGGGCTGTTTTAGGGTTTGAGGAAACAGAAGATAATATGAAATTAAAAATAAAATCTAAATTATTAGAGGGTTTAGAAAAATCATAATTAATGAGATTTGAAAAGATTAAATCACATGCAAAAGTTAATTTATCACTTAACGTGCTAGGAAAACGAAAGTCAAAACTTCATAATTTAGAAACTCTAGTTGCTTTTGTTGATTTACATGATCAAATTTATATAAAAAGAATAAACAATAAAAATCATGTAGTAAGATTTTTAGGACATTTTTCTAATAAAGTACCAAAAGTAAATACTGTTAGTAATTTGTTAAATATCCTAGATAAAAAAAAAAAATTAAAAAATCATAAATATTCAATTTTAATAAAAAAAAATATTCCTCAAAAAGCTGGACTTGGCGGGGGCTCTATGAATGCGGCCTCTTTAATAAATTACTTTGAAAAAAAAAACAAAATCAATTTAACATTAAAGGAGAGACATAATTTATGTTCAAAAATAGGCTCAGATGTAATTTTGGGTATTGATCAAAAAAATTTAATTATTTCTTACAAAAAAAAAATTACAAAAATTAAAAAAAATTTAAAAATGTTCGTTTTAATGGTTAAACCTAATTTTGGCTGTTCTACAAAAGTTATCTTTAATCGAGTTAGACATTACTCAAAACCACAATTATCAAAAATAAAGTCAAAAAATATTGACTTTAATTTAATGTCAAAGTTAAAAAATGATTTAGAAATCATATCTACAAAAAAATATCCTAGACTTCAGAAACTTAGAGATTATTTTTTAAATATTGATAAAAATTCATATGTAAGAATGTCAGGATCTGGCTCAACAATCGTTGGGTATTTTAAGTCCAAAAAAGCCGCACTAAATGCAAAGAAATTATTAAGAAAAAATTATAAAAACTATTGGTGTAATTTATCAAAAACTATATAAAGCTTTTTTTTTGTGATATATGAAATTAATTTTGGGGTGTAGCCAAGTGGTAAGGCAGCGGTTTTTGGTACCGCCATCCTAGGTTCGAATCCTAGCACCCCAGCCACTTATGTACAAATTTTTTAAAAAAATCTTTAAAACAAATAAAAAACTTACTCTTAAAGATAGATCTTTTTTAAAGATTTATAAAAGCACTGATATTTCAAAACTTTTTGACTCGATATCTAACTTTAATGACACAAGTGAAATTAGATATGTAGGGGGTTGTGTAAGAAAAATTTTAAATCAAGAGGATGTGGATGATATTGATTTAGCTGTAAATTTAAATCCAAATCAAGTTAAAGAATGTTTGCAATCAAATAACATTAAATTCTTTGAAACTAGCATAAAACACGGAACTATTACTGCAAATATAGGACAAAAATATTTTGAGATCACATCATTAAGAGAAGATGTTGATACCGATGGAAGACATGCAAACGTTAGATATACAACAGACTGGTTGAAAGATTCATCAAGAAGAGATTTTACCATTAATTCTATTTATGCTGATAAAGATGGTAATTTATTTGATCCAAATGGAGGTGCCAAAGATATAGAAGAGGGAAAGGTAATTTTTATTGGTAATGCAGATAATAGAATTCAGGAAGATTATTTAAGAATTTTGAGATATGTGAGATTCTTTATAAATTATAGTAATCACCCCCATAATTTATCAGTAAAAAAATCAATCAAGCAAAACATATCTGGTGTAGCCAATCTTTCAAAAGAAAGATTAATGAGTGAATTAAAAAAAATTATTTTATCTAAAAATTTTTTACAACTATCAAAAGACTCTTTTTCATTAGAAACTTTAACAACAATTTTTCCTCAGCTTGTTAATCTTAATAATTTAGAAAAAATGAATGACTACTCAAAGAATATATTTTACAAAAAAACATTTATTTTTTTAATTTCTTACTTAATTATAGATGAAACTGATAACGCTAATTATTTTTTATTTAAGTATAATTTATCAAATGAAGATAAAAAAAGAATAAAGTTTCTTATTGAAAATTATGAATTATTCTCTGAAAAAGACTATTTCGATAAAAAAAATCTTCAAAGGATTTTTTATTTTAATAATAAATCTTACGTTATTGATTTATTAGATTTAAAAATTTTTAACTCAAAAAAAGCACCAAAAAAAATAATTGAATTAAAAAAATATTTTGAACAGTTTGAGAAGCCTATTTTTCCCTTAAAAGCACTGGATTTACTTGAAAAATATAACTTAAAAGAAGGTAAAGAATTTGGACAAAAAATTAGATTACTCGAGGACTTGTGGTTAAATAACAACTTTAAATTAAGTAATAAAGAAATTGATAACGTATTAAATAATTAAATATATTTAACGTCTTTTATTTCAAAATTTTTTACTCCTGCGGGCGTTTTAATTTCAACTAAATCACCCTTATTTTTACCAATTAGACCCATGCCTATTGGCGATTTAAAATATATTAGTTTTTCTTTCAAATCTGCTTCATCTTTTCCAACAATCTTATATTTTAAACTTTCTTCAGTATCTAAATTTTGTAGCATGATTGTTGAACCAAATATAACTTTTCCATCGTTATCTAATTTAGAAACGTCAATAACATTTGCTCTAGCTATAATATCCTCAACTTCTTGAACTCTTCCTTCATTGTGAGATTGTTGTTCTTTTGCAGCATGATATTCAGCATTTTCTTTAAGATCCCCATGTGATCTTGCTTCAGCTATGGCCGCAACTATCTCGGGTCTTTTCTTTTCTTTCAAGAAAATTAATTCCTTTTTTAATTTTTCTAATCCTCTAACTGTGATTGGCTCTTTATCCATAATTTATTTCCATTTTGCAAGAGGTGGTAATGACATTAAAATTGCCTCAACATTACCATTCGTTTGCAAACCAAACTTGGTACCTCTATCATAAAGTAAGTTAAATTCAACATATCGACCTCTTTTTTCTAATTGAATTTCTTTTTGTTTATTTGACCATTTTTTTTTATATTTTCTTAATATAATTTCTCTAAAAATGTTTTTAAAACTTATTCCTACTTCTCTTACAAAACTAAAATCTTTTTCCCAATTTTCTTTTTTATAATCAAAAAAAATTCCCCCTATACCTCTTGGTTCTTTCCTATGCGGTAAGTAAAAATATTCGTCACACCATTTTTTATATTTTTTATAAAAATTTTTATTATGTTTATTACAAGATTTCTTTAATTCATTATGAAACCATTTTTCTAAACTTTTATCTTTCAGGCAAGGGGTAACATCCATCCCTCCACCAAACCATCCATGAGAAGTATAAATATACCTAGTGTTAAAATGCATAGCAGGAACATGGGGATTTTTCATATGCATCACTACCGATATACCTGCTGCCCAAAAGTTTGGATTTTTATCTACCCCAGGAATTCTATTTCTAAATTCTTTTGAAAATTTTCCATAAACTTCTGAAAAATTTACACCTACTTTTTCAAAAATTTTTCCATTTTCCAATATTCTAAATTGGCCTCCACCTTCATTTGAGTTTTTTCCTCTTTCCCAATTTTTAATTTTGAAGATATTTTTTTTTGCTTCTAATTCCTCTATTTCTTGACAAATTACTTCTTGCAAAGTCTTAAACCAATTTCGAGCTAATTTTTTTTTAATTGTTTGGTCCATAAGTATTTGATTGTCTTATATTTTCTGACAATACTATTGCAACTGAAGATGCCAGGTTCAAGGATCTTTTTTTTTCAATCATGGGTATTTTTATCCTATTTTCTAACCTTTTATAGACCTCATTCGGAACGCCGGCACTTTCTCTTCCAAAGAGCAAGGTATCGTTGTTTCTAAATTTAAATTCAGTATAAATTTTACTTGCCTTAGTAGTCATTAAAACTACTCTATCATTTTTTTTTGCTTCAAAAAATTCATCTGAACTTCTGTAAATCTTCATCATTTTCTCATCCAGATAATCCATCACAACTCTTTTAAAACGCTTGTCACTTAGTAAAAATCCACAAGGCTCTATAATTTCAAGAACAGCTCCAAGGCAAGAGCAAGTTCGAGCTATGGCTGCTGTATTTTGCGGTATATCAGGCTCGTAAAGTGCTATTTTAGGCATCGATTTAGTTTTTTTGTGTGTCATTGTTACCATGGAAAAATAACGTTTTTCTTCATATATGAAATCATATATTAAGAAAAAATTAAAATATTAAATGTCCGAATCAGAAAAAAAGAAGCCAAATAGAAGAGATTTTATAGTGACCGCAACAACAGCAGCAGGTGCAGTAGGTGTCGGTGCGGTTGTTTGGCCGTTAGTTGATCAAATGAACCCAGATGCTTCAGTAAAAGCATTAGCAAGCACAGAAGTAGATATAAGCGCAGTAGAGCCAGGACAATCGATAACAGTTCTGTGGAGAGGTAAACCAGTTTTTATAAAAAGAAGAACTAAAGAAGAAATTGAAAGTGCAAGAGCTGTAGATTTAAGCGAACTGAAACATCCCGAAAAAGATGAAGACAGAGCAAAAAATCCCGAGTGGCTTGTAATGTTAGGAGTATGTACTCACCTTGGCTGTGTACCTTTAAATGATAAAGGAGATTATGGCGCATGGTTTTGTCCATGTCATGGTTCACACTACGATACATCTGGAAGAATTAGAAAAGGACCAGCACCTACTAATATGGAAGTACCAAAATACGAATTTGTAAATAGTAACACTATAAAAATTGGATAGAAAAATTTATGAGCGATCACGAATACACACCTAAATCAAAAGTTGGAAAATGGTTTAATGATAGACTTCCACTATTAACACTTGCAAACCATTTAACAGATTATCCTACTCCCAAAAATTTAAATTACTGGTGGACATTTGGAGGAATTCTTACTTTTTGCTTAATTACACAAATAATCACAGGAATTGTTTTAGGCATGCATTATGTCGCTCACGCTGATTTAGCGTTTCAGAGTGTAGAGCATATTATGAGAGATGTAAATTATGGTTGGTTAATTAGATATGTGCATGCAAACGGTGCATCAATGTTTTTCTTAGCTGTATATATCCATATCTTTAGGTCTTTGTATTATGGCTCATATAAATCACCAAGAGAAGTTATTTGGATTATAGGTATGTTGATTTATTTCCTTATGATGGCAACTGCATTTATGGGGTATGTTCTTCCTTGGGGACAGATGAGTTTCTGGGGTGCAACAGTGATTACAAACCTATTTAGTGCCATTCCTTTGGTAGGTGAGAGTATCACGAATTGGCTTTGGGGAGGTTACTCAGTTGATAATCCTACTTTAACAAGATTTTTTAGTTTACACTATTTATTTCCATTTTTAATTTTGGGATTAGTAGTTCTTCATATTTGGGCACTTCATGTTCCCGGAAATAATAACCCTATCGGAATAGATATAAAGAAACCATCTAAGGATACTGTTCCTTTTCATCCGTATATAGTAATTAAAGATGCATTTGCACTTTTAATATTTTTATTAATATTTGCATTCTTTGTATTCTTTTCACCTAATATACTTGGTCATGCAGATAACTATATAGAGGCAAACCCGCTAGTCACTCCTGCCCACATTGTTCCTGAATGGTACTTGTTACCATTTTATGCAATTTTAAGATCAGTCCCTGATAAACTGCTTGGAGTAATCGCAATGTTTGCTGCAATATTTGTGCTCGTGATTTTACCTTGGTTAGATACTTCTAAAGTTAGATCAACAGTGTTTAGACCTATATATAAGCAGTTCTACTGGTTTTTAGTTGCTGACGTATTAATACTTGGTTATGTGGGAGCAATGCCAGCAGAAGGGATATACTTATTGATAGCGAGAGTTGCTACGGCTTATTATTTTGCGCATTTCTTAATAATTCTTCCATTTTTAGGTTTTAAAGAGAAAACTACCCCATTACCAATGAGCATAACTGAACCTATTTTGGGTGGATCGCCGGATATGGCAATGGCCAAAAATAATTCTAACTTCAAAGAAAAACTGTGAGAAGCTTAATAAAATTATCTTTTTTTTTTATTTTAGTTTCATCTTTATTTTGTACAAAAGTTAATGCAGCTGGAGATCAGCATGATCTACTAGAGGTAGATTGGTCTTTCAAAAGCTTCTTTGGAAAATTCGATAGAGCATCCTTACAAAGAGGATATCAAGTTTATACAGAAGTTTGTGCTTCTTGCCATTCACTAAAACATCTAAGTTATAGAAATCTTGCTGAGAAAGGTGGACCAGAGTTTACTGAGCTTGAAGCTAAAGCAATTGCTTCAAATTTCGAAGTAATAGACGGGCCAAATAGTGATGGAGAAATGTTTGAAAGGCAAGCTAAATTGTCTGATAAATTTGTAATGCCTTATGCAAATGTTCAGGAAGCAATTGCTGCTAATGGTGGAGCATATCCTCCAGACATGTCAGTGCTCGTAAAAGCAAGAAGTGGTGGAGCAAACTACATTTACTCTGTTTTAATGGGTTATGATGAACCACCAGCAGGAATGGAGTTAGATGATGGTGTTTATTACAATAAATATATGTATGGTAACAAAATTAAAATGTCATCTCCTTTAGACGATGACATTGTAGAATACTCTGATGGAACAAAAGCAACAGTAGATCAAATGGCTAGAGATGTAACAACTTTTTTACAGTGGACAGCTGAACCTCACTTAGAAACAAGACACAAACTAGGTTTTAGAGTAATAATATATCTATCTGTTTTAACAATTTTAGTTTATTTCAGTATGAAAAAAATCTGGTCACGTATTGAAACGAAAGTTTAAAATATCTCCGTCTTTAACAATATATTCTTTACCTTCCAATCTCATTTTTCCGGCTTCTTTAGATTTTAACCATCCTTGATTATTTAAAAAATCTTCATAAGAAATTGTTTCGGCTCTAATAAATCCTTTTTCAAAGTCAGAATGAATTTCTCCTGCAGCATTTGGTGCTGTAGACTCCTTTGTAATAGTCCAAGCTCTAGTCTCTTCTGGTCCAGATGTGAAAAAAGTTTGTAAGGATAAAAGTTCATATCCTTTCCTTATTAATGAATTAAGTCCTGTCTCTGTCATATTGATCATTTTCATATAATTTTTTTTTTCATTTTCATCCTCTAATTGGTTTATTTGATTTTCTATATCCGCAGAAATTACCAATGTGTTTTTTTCATCAAATTTTTTTATAAAGTCCTCAGTATATTTGTTGCCTGACTTAATACTGTCCTCGTCTACATTGCAAACGTATAGTTTTGGTTTAGTACTAAGAAGTCCGCTATTTTTTAAAAGTTTTTCATCAAATTCATTTGTGATCAATGTTAAATCTCCATCCTCATCGATTATCTTTTGGGCTGCTTCTAGTAATTTGAGCTCTTCAATATCAACATTTTTTTTATTTTTTTTATCAAGTCTCTTTTGAATTGATACTAAATCAGCTAACTTCATTTCAGTTTCTATAATCTCCAAATCTCTTACAGGATCAACAGTAGGGTTAACATTTTGAATGTCATCCGACTCAAAACATCTGATCATATGAATAATTGCATCAACTTCTCTGATGTGAGATAAGAATTTATTGCCCAATCCTTCCCCTTTAGAGGCTCCTTTAACAAGACCCGCGATATCAACAAATGAGATTGTAGTATTAATTTTTTTTTTTGAAATCGAAATCTCAGCTAGTTTATCAAGTCTCTCGTCCGGAACTGCTACAATGCCAATATTTGGATCAATTGTGCAAAAGGGAAAATTTTCTGCTTGTGCTATATTAGAGTTTGTTAAAGCGTTAAATAAAGTAGACTTACCAACATTTGGCAATCCAACTATTCCACATTTAAAACCCATTTAATTGTTGTTAACAGTACTAGAAAATAAGTCTAATTTCTTATCAATCAATATAGATAAAGACTCAATTATGTTACTTGTTATCGAGTCTAAATGAACTTGTTCATCCTCATTAAAGTCGTTTAGTACATAATCAGAGACAGATATTTTATTTTCTGGCTTTCCTATGCCAATACGAACTCTTGAATATTCTTTACCGATAAATTTATCAATTGATGCGATGCCGTTATGACCTGCACTTGACCCACCAAACTTTGCTTTAATTTTTCCAAATTCAATATCCAGGTCATCATGAAATACAATCACATCTTCGGCATCAATTTTGAAGTATTCAAGTAGTTCTCTAATACAAATGCCCGAATTATTCATAAATGTTAGAGGCTTGATTGCATATATTTTCTTATCACCAATATTTCCGGTAGTTAATAATCCTTTAAATTTCGGTTTTTGTTTAGACAATCCAAATTTTTGGTTAATTGCATCCACAATCTTAAAACCAATGTTATGTCTGTTATTTTGACTATTTGGAGTCGGATTTCCTAAACCAACAAGTAACAACATATCAAATTAAATCTGGAAAAAAAATTTCACTATTTATTATTTTTTATCTGATGAAGATTTATCTTCTTCTTTAGATTTCTCGCCCTCAGCCTTATCACCACCATCAGTTGAAGTTTTATCACCACTTTCTGCAGCTGCCTCTGCTCCTTCACTAGCCTCTCCCTCGGCCGCTTCTGCTGTTTTTTCAGGCTCTTTAACCACCGTAGGTGCAGCAACTGTTGCAATTACGAAGTCTCTTCCTTGAATTGTAGGGGTAACATTTTCAGGTAAATTAATTGAAGAAATTTTTATACTTGTGCCAATATCTAAACCTTCTAAATCTACTACTAGCTCAGTTGGAATATTTTCTGCAGGGCACTTTAGCTCAACCTTACGTCTTACAATATTTAGTACTCCCCCACGTTTAAGCCCTGGTGATAATTCATTATTTATAAATTTTACAGGTATTTCTAAAATAATCTTTCCACCTTTAACAATTCTCATTAAGTCGAAATGAATTGGCTCATCAGTGATAGTGTCAAAATCAATATTTCTTGTTAAGACTTTTTGTTCTTTCCCATCTAAATTAATAGAAATTACATTAGATAGAAAATTTTCTTTATTTATTAAATTCTTTAGTTCTTTAGTTGTAATTGAAATTTTTTCATTTGGCTGCTCTCCACCATAAACTATACCTGGAACATTGCCTTTGCTTCTTAGGTCGTTCACTTGACCTTTAGTTTTTGTTTCTCTAATTGTTGCTTGTATTGTGCTCATAAAGTGCTGGTTTTTAACCGAAGTTCGCTAATTTTACAAGTTTTATTTAAATAGATCTGAAACAGATGTTGAATTAGAAATCCTTTTAATAGCCTCAGCCAATAATATTGATATTGATAATACTTCAATATTTCTTACTTTTTTTAATTTATCTGAACTATCTATACTATCTGTAATAACTAAATTTTTAATTTTTGAATTCTTTATCTTTTTAACTGCATCGCCACTAAAAACACCATGAGTTGCATATACATGAACCTCTTTTGCACCTCTTTTTAATAAAGCGTCAGCTGCATTAACAATTGTTCCTCCAGAATCAATTATATCATCAGTTAAAATACAAATTTTGTTTTTAACATTTCCAATAACATTCATAACTTGTGACTTCCCAGGACTAGGTCTTCTTTTGTCAACTATTGCTAAACCAACGTCTAATTTTTTTCCTAAAGCTCTTGCTCTTTCAACACCTCCAACATCAGGTGCAACACAAATTATATTATTACTTTTAATTTTCCTTTTAATATGTTTTGCAAAGATTGGGGTAGCAAAAAGGTTATCAACTGGGATATCGAAAAAACCTTGAATTTGTCCTGCGTGTAAATCTACCGTCACTACTCTGTCAGCTCCTGCATTTGTGATTAAGTTTGAGACTAATTTTGCAGAAATAGAAGTTCTTGGCACAACCTTACGATCTTGTCTGGCATAGCCAAAATAAGGAATTACAGTAGTGATATTTTTTGCAGATGATCTTTTAAGTGCATCTATGCAAAGAAGCAGTTCCATTAAATTATCATTTGCTGGTGAGGAAACTGATTGAATTATAAAAATACTGTTACCTCTTATATTTTCATTAATTTCAATATAGATCTCACCATCTGCGAATTTTCTAATACTGGTATTGACTAATTTATTTTTTAAATTTTTTGAAATTTTATTACTTAGCTGTTTATTGCTATTTCCTGTGAGAATCTTCATTTTTTGAGATTATCTTATTTAATCATAATTACAGAAATATTTCTACCATAATCATTTAGTTTATGTTTAATTGATCTTCTAGCACTGAAAAAATTGTTACTTAATAAATATGTATCTTTTTTGATAATTTCAATGTTTTTAACCTCAAATTTCATAAGTTGCTCTCTAATATAATCCTTTAAACTGAAATATATTTTATTTCTTTTGAATTTAAAAAATTTTTTATTAGAACTTTCCTGATTAATAAATTTATCCAAAAAATCATTTTTTACCTCATAGCTTTCTTTTCCTATACAAGGTCCAATTACAACTATTAAATCTTTAAAATTACTACCACTTGACTTAAATTTTTTTAACGTAGTAGATATTATTTTTTTGTATGCTCCCTTCCATCCTGCATGTAGCGCGCTAATTAAATTATTAACTGGGTCATATATAAATACAGGAGCACAATCAGCTGTCAAAATTCCTAAAGCGATACCATTTTTATTTGTTATTAAGGAGTCACCTTTTAATTTTTTCTTTGGAATTTTGCTTATTTTATAAACATTATTACTATGAATTTGATCTAACAATACAAGATTATTTTTATTACAGCCAATTTTTTGGCAAACCTTTTCTATATTCTTCTTAACATCTCTAATTTTATCATCAGATCCTAGACCACAATTTAAACCTTTATAAATACCTTTTGAGACACCTCCAAATCGATTAAAAAAACCATGTCTTATCATCTTAAATTTAGAAAGTTTTTTCGATTTAAACATTATTCAAAACCAAAAAAATTATTATTTTTATTTTTGTATCCAAAAATTACCTTAAAGAGGTTGCCCATTTGTTTTTCCTCTAGTAGCCGTGTCAAAGATTCTTTCATATATTTCTGCTCTTTATTAGTCCTTCTTTTTTGTAAAATCTGCGCTCTTTCAATTATACCCATTCTTTCAAGAAAAAACCTTTGAGTGACTATTTTTTTTACTTTAAGATTATTTTTAAGGAAGTACTCTTTTAATAGATTAAAATTTACTAGTGAAGTTATATCTGCTTTACCAAGATTTTTTAACATTGTCTCAGTTGAAATTTTTTTATTTTTCATTACTGCCTGAATGGTATTTGAGTTATTACTATTCAAATAACCGTAATCTATAAGTAAAATACCACCAGAAAGTTTATTGATTTTCTTTATTATTGGATTTAACTCTATTAATCCCTTTTTAGGAAATTCAATAAATTTAAGTTTTTTTAATGTCTCAAAAGTCATTATTTGAGCAACATCTTTTTGATTACTTCTTATAAACTTTTCAATAATATCAACATTGTCTTTCACTAAATAACATTTTTCAAATAACTCATTATTTATATTCGAAAACTGCTTAATTGGTATTGCATCAAAAAACTCGTTACCAAAAAAAATAACAGGCCCCTTTTTTATTGAGTTAAAGTTTTTGATCCATCTAATTCGTTTATTATTTATGTTTTGCTTTTGTAATTTTTTTAAAAATAAACTTCTTTCATATAAGTAAATTTTTATAGCTTTATTTAATTCTGGAAATTTTTTTAAGGTACTAATTATAACTTTAGTTAAACTTCCATCACCTGGCCCAAGTTCTACAAAATTAAATACTTTAGGTTTATCCATTTTTTCCCATGCAGAAATCAACCATATGCCAATAATTTCCGAAAATAGATTTGAAATAGTAGGGGATGTTATAAAATCTCCTTTTTTGCCAAATGGATCTTTGCTAGAATAATAACCTATCTTAGGTTCATAAAGAATTTTTTCAATAAAATCATCAACAGGAAAAGGTTTTTTTGATGTAATTTTAAATTTTTTGAGATTTGGTTTCATCATTTCTTTTAAAATAAATTATAAACCCAATTAAAATCATTATGGCACTTAAAAGGATACCCATACTTACATGTCCAAATAAATATCCAATTTGTATATCTGGCTCTCTAAAAATTTCAGTGGTAATTCTAAAACATCCATAAAGTATTAAGAACATGAATGAACAGGTTCCAATTTTATAATTTTTATTAAAAAAAATTAAATTCATTAAAATAAATAAAATAATACCTTCTAAAAATGCTTCATATAATTGAGAAGGGTGTCTTAATTTATCATCATAGTTTAGAAAAAAAACTCCCCAATTAGAATTTGTAACTTTTCCAACTAATTCTCCATTTATAAAATTTGAAATCCTACCAAATAAAATGCCTATTGGTGCAGTAATAGATACTAAATCTAAAAAAATAAAAATATCTTTCTTATTCTTTTTTGAAAATAAATAACTAGCAATAATTATACCAATTAACCCTCCATGAAATGACATGCCTCCGTTCCATATCATAAAAATTTCATTTGGATTATTCAGAAAATAAGGAAAATTATAAAAAATTACATACCCCAGCCTTCCTCCAATGATAATTCCTATTATCAAATATGAAATATAATCTTCAAATAATTTTTGAATTATATCATTTTTAATTAGTATTTTTTTACAATATACCCAGCCAAAAATAATCCCAAAAATATATGCTAGTGAATACCACCTGACACTTAAAGAGAATATTTCAAAAGCTACTGGGTCAAAATTATTAGTAAACATTTGTAAAATTTATTATAAGCTATTAAATATAATTCTAGTAAATAATTATTATGTCAAAATCAAGATTCGTATTCGATAAATTTGCAAAACTAATTGAACAAGGTCTGATTAATTACAAAGATGTATCTGATGAAGTAATTTCAATTCTAAAATCAAAGCGAGATGAGATTGTATTTAAAATGAAACTAGCAAGTAAAGAAGAAGTAGATATTTTGAATAAGAGAATAAGCAACCTTGAAAAAAAACTACAAGAAAAAAAGAAAAGAAAAAAAACTAGCAAGGCAAAGAAATAGTTACTTTCAAACCACCTAATTTTGACTTATTAAAGTTAATATCTCCCCCATGAGACCTTATAATGTCAGATGATATAGACAATCCTAAACCAACACTTGATTTTGATTCCGATCTACTTTTATCAATTTTATAGAATGGTTTTGTAATATTTTGAAATTCTGATTTTTTAACTCCAGGGCCGTCGTCATCAATTGATATAAGAATGGTTGAATTTTTTTTTTCTAAATTTACTGAAATTTTTTTTGCATACTTAATTGAATTATCTAGCAAATTATTGATACACCTCGTGATTAAATTTCTTCTTCCATTGAAATATGTATTTTTCTTTAATTTTTTCTGAATATTTTCATTTTCAAACTTAAGAATAATTTCATCCAAAAGTTCTGAGATATCAAAAGTTTCAGTTTTATCTTTAGCACCTGTACTTGCAAACTGAAGGTATTCATTTAGCATTTTTTCCATTTCATCAACATCCTTTGATATTTTTTCTGAAAGATCTTTATCCTTAATAACAGCAAGTTGTAGTTTAATTCGTGTAAGAGGTGTTCTTAAATCATGACTTATTCCGGATAGCATCTCAGATCTTTGGTTTAAATGTCTTAGAATTCTTTTTCTCATCTTTTCAAATTCCAGACCTGCTTTTCTTATTTCCAAAGCTCCTGATGGCCTAAACTCCTCAACATCCTCACCTCTACCAAACCTCTCTGATGCTTGAGCTAATTTTGTTATAGGTCTAGTTTGATTTTTTAAGAAAATCATCGCTACTGCTAGCATCAAAATTGCGGGAACTGTAATCCAAAATGCAAAAATTCTTATTGAAGATGCTTGAATTCTCTCCTTTGGAAAAAATATTTGCAAAACTCCATCTCTAAATTTTATTCTTAAATCTACAACTTCCTTGTATGAAATTGTATTAAACCAATGTTCACCAATTTTAGGTTTTAATTCTCTTCTCAATGTCCTATCCATAGGACTAAACCATCTTTCAACTTTTATATCTGGTAATTTTTCATTGTCTAAAAACCTTACTGAAAAGCTAAAATTTTTATTGTAAAGGTCGGTAACTATTTTTTTATTATATTCACTTTCATTGTCATAAATATCAATAATAGTAACTATTTCACTCACAAGCGCTCTTGTTAAGCCTTTATTGGTTTTAATCCATAAACTGTCAAAAAAAACTAAAGAGATTGTAACTTGTAGAATTAATATCGGGACAGCAACAATTAGCAATCCTCTATAAAATAATCTTTTAGGCAATATGTTCTTTAAAACTCTATTCAATCCAAAGAACATAACCCTCTCCTCTTATGGTTTGCAAATATTTAGGACTTTTTGGAGTTTCTTCAATTTTCTTTCTTAATCTAGTAATAATAACATCTATTGATCTTTCTTTATTTAGATCTATTAAACTTGCAATTTCATCTCTTTTATAGATCTTGCCAGGAGAATTTATCATTTTTTCTAAAATTAGTTTTTCGGTGTTGTTTATTTTTAGTCTTTGGTCATCTTTTAAGATAAAAAGCTTTTTTAGGTCTATTTTTATGTTGCCAAATTCAATAACTCTTTTTATTTCTAATGATTTAGTTTTATTTAAAATATTATTTATTCTTAAGATTAATTCTTTTGGTTCAAAAGGTTTTGTTAAATAATCGTCTGCACCTACCTCAAGTCCTTCAATTCTTTCTGTTGGTTCTCCCTTTGCTGATAATAATAAAATTGGTGTATCAATTCTTTTTTTATAATCTTGAGTAAACTCTAGTCCAGTTTTACCTGGCATCATTATATCTAGTACTATTAAGTCAAATTTAATGACTTTAGTCTTTTCAAAAGCATCATTTGAATCTTTAGCAGTTGAAACAAGATAATTATTTTGATTTAAATATTCTCTTACCAAATCTCTAATTCTATCATCATCATCTACAATTAATATATGTGCTTTAAAGTTTTTCATTAATAATTTTTTTAAGTACTTTATCAAAACTTACAACATCGTTAGACTCAGAACTTAAAAATGCATCATAAATTCTTTTTTTTTGAGCAGAAAAAATTTCATCAAATATTTTTTCCCCTTCTTCTGTTAAGTATACATGTTTAACTCTTGTATCTATTTTGTCTCTTTTAAATTCTATAGCCTTAATCACTACCAAATCATTAAGAACTCTATTTAAACTTTGTTTTGTAACCTTAAGCTTTCTTAATAAACTTGAAATAGTTATGCCTTCATACAAAGATATAAGGTGAATTACTTTATTGTGAGCAGTTCCTAAAGCATGTTTATCTAAAACTTTTTTAGCATCAGCGACAGTTTCTCTATATCCATTGAATATTTTTTCGATATATTCTTTTAATTGATGATCTTTAAGATATAAAAGTTTTTTCATAATGGTAAGTTATATTGACATATTATATATACAAAGATATTTTTTCTAAAAAATAAATCAAATGATACCTTACGATAAAAGAGATGGAAAAATCTGGTACAATGGTGATCTTGTTGAGTGGCAGGATGCAAAGCTGCATGTCATCAGTCATGGACTACACTATGCAAGTTTAGTTTTTGAGGGTGTGAGGGTGTATGATGGTGAAATTTTCAAGTTACAAGAACATACAGATAGATTATATCATTCGGCGAAAAGAATGGATATGAAAATTCCTTATACAAAAGAAGAAATAAACAAAGCTTGTAACCAAATAATAAAAATTCAAAATGTACAGAATGGTTATTTGAGACCTTTTGCTTGGAGAGGCAGTGAAATGATGGGTGTATCTGCTCAAAAAACAAAAATAAATGTGGCGGTAGCTACTTGGGAGTGGGGCGACTATTTCGATCCTAAGTTGAAAATTGAAGGTATTAAATTAAATATTTCTAATTGGAGAAGACCAGCTCCAAATACTATACCATGGGATAGTAAAGCTGCCGGTTTATATATGATTTGTACTCTTTCAAAGCACGAAGCGGAAAGGCAAGGATACAGCGAGTCATTAATGTTAGACCATGAGGATAATGTAGCTGAGTCAACAAGTGCAAACATATTTTTTAAAGATAAAAATGGTGAACTTCATACGCCAATTCCAGATTCATTCTTAAATGGTATCACAAGACAAACTGTTATTGAATTAGCAAAATCAAAAAATATCAAAGTCCATGAGAGAAAAATTAAACCAAATGAATTACAAAACTTTGATGGATGCTTTTTAACTGGTACAGCTGCTGAGATAACACCAATTTCACAAATTGCTGAAAATAACTATAAAGTTTGTGATCTTATTTTAGATTTATCAGCAAGTTATGGTAAATTAGTAAGAAAAAAAAGAGCTGCTTAATCTTTATTATCCTCAGATATCGCGTGGTCTATACCTTTCCTTAAATATTCATATCCAGTATACAAAGTAAGAAAAGCAGATAGCCATAATAAAATTATTCCAATTGTTTGAGCATTATAGTCTTGAAAATTTATAATTTTATTTCCAGTTTCTCCAGTGAGCAAAACAGAAATACAAAACATTTGAAGAAAAGTTTTTACTTTTGCTAGACTTGAAACTGGAAGTTTAACACTTCCTTTAGCTAAAAACTCTCTTAAACCAGAAATTAGTACCTCTCTAGTAAGTATTATTATTGCGGCAATAACTTCATAGTTTTTAATAGTTCCATCCATAACAAGTAATATTAATGCAGTTGCTACAATAATTTTATCTGCAATAGGGTCTAATAATTCACCAAGTTTTGATTCTTCCTTAAACATTCTTGCTAATAATCCATCTAAGAAGTCAGTAAATGAGGCAATTACAAATAATGCAAAAGGAATTACATCTCCATAGAATCCTGGTAAATAAAATGCGAATACAAATATAGGAACGATTATAATTCTACCAATAGTTAAATAATTTGGAATTTTCATGTATTACTCGTGGAAGTAATTATATATCTTTTTTGCAACCTTTTCCTCAACTCCTTCGACTGTTTTTATCTCATCTAAGCTTGCAGATTCAACTGCCCTTGCTGAGCCAAAGTGATTTAAAAGTGCTCTTTTTCTAATAGATCCAATTCCATCAATTTGATCAAGTAAAGACTTACTAATACCTTTTTTTCTTTTGGCTCTGTGTGCACTTATTGCAAATCTATGAGACTCATCTCTTAATCTTTGTAAAAAAAAGAGAGTAGGATCATTTTTTTCAAACTTAAATTCTTTACCATTGTGAAAAAAGGTTTCATTACCACTATTCCTAAATTTACCTTTTGCTATTGCGATCATTGGAATATCATGTAATCCCAATTCATTAAGTGTTTCTCTAGCCACTGAGTATTGTCCTTTTCCTCCATCCACAATTACTAAGTCTGGCATTGTTAAATAATTATCTTTTTCTTGAACAGCCCTTTTAAATCTTCTATTTAAAACCTCTTGCATCATTCCATAATCATCTTGTTCATTTTTCTTAATTTTAATGTTAAATTTTCTGTACCTTTTTTTAATAAAACCTTCTTCACCAAAAGTAATAAGTGCACCAACACTATTAGTCCCTTGGATATGACTATTATCATAAACCTCAACTAGATTAATATTATTTTCTAAATTAAATTTTTTAGAAACATTTTCAAACAACTCTTTATTATTTTGGCTCTCATAAATTTTTCTATTTAGGCTATCTTTTGCATTTTTTAGAGCTTGATTTACAACTTTTAGTTTAGAACCTCTTTTTGCAACAGAAATATTTATTTCTTTATTTTCTTTTTGGGAAAGTGTTTTTTCAATTAGGACTTTTTCCTTAATTTCTTCACTTAAGATAATGGAGGTTGGTACGCTTTTATTTTCATAAAATTGAGAAACAAAAGAATTCAAAATTTCTTTTAGGTTATCGTCTGGGTCGTGTTTAGGAAAAAAGGCTTGGTTTCCCCAGTTTTGTTTTGATCTATAAAAAAATACTTGAATACACGTTTTACCAGACTCTTTGTATCCAGCTATAACATCTGCTTCAACTAAATTTGCCTCATTTATTCTTTGAGATGATTGAATGATGTTTAAAGATTTAATTCTATCCCTCAAGATTGCAGCTTTTTCAAAATCTAAATCAGAACTTGCCTTTTCCATTTGTCCTGACAAATTTTTTTGTATCTTTCTTGATTTACCAGATACGAATTCAATTGCGCTATCTACTGAAAGTTTATAATCATCTTTTTCAATGTACCCAACGCAAGGCCCAGAACATCTCTTTATTTGATAAAGGATGCACGGTCTTTCTCTTTTTTTAAATACTGTATCATCACAAACTCTTAGTTGAAAAATTTTCTGGATCATTTTAATAGTCCAATTTGCAGATCCAGCTGACGCAAATGGCCCAAAGTAAAAACCCTCTCTAGTTTTTTTTCCTCTATGTCTTCTAATTTGAGGCCATTTATCCTCATTTCCAATAAAAATAAATGGAAATGATTTGTCGTCGCGTAAAAGTATATTGAATTTAGGTTTATATTTTTTTATTAAGTTTGCCTCCAGTAGAAGTGCTTCACTCTCATTAGAGGTACTTGTGATCTCAATTTTCCTTGTTTGAGATAGCATTCTCTCAGTTCTAATAATATGATTTTTCTCCGAAACATAACTCTTTAATCTGTTGGGTAAATTTTTTGCTTTACCAACATAAAGTATCACATTCTTTTCATTTAACATTCTGTATACACCAGGAAGCTTGGGTATAAGTGGTAGCTCTTTTTTAATTGCTTCTTTGCCTATTTCAGAACTTATCATGACTTCTTTTTTTTGAAATTTGAATACCTACGGAAGAGCAATCTTTCATAATTTCTAATTTCTCAATTTGAAGACTTATTTTATCAATTCTTTTATCTTTGAATAGTTCATCGAATACATCTTCAGCTAATGTTTCTAAAAAATTATAATGTTTATTTTTGATTAATTTTTTTATCAATCTTACAATTTTTGCATAATTTACAATTGATTTTATATCTTTATCGTCAGAAGGTTTCTTATCCTCGTAATTTACTTCTATATTAAATTTTACTTTTTGAGGTTTTTCTTTTTCAAAGTCAAAATAACCAAGTTTTAAATCTAGAATAAGTTCTTTAATGATTACTTTTTTTTCGTAATTAAAAAGACTTTTGTTATTGCTAATTTTAATGATTTTAAAATTATTTTTTTTCATTCTTTACCACCCATAATGTCAGGTGTTTGCCAATTTAAATTTTGACCACTATCTATTGCTAGCACCTGTCCAGTAATAGATATATTTTTAATAAAAAAGTCAACTGCGTTGCATATTTGCTCAACATCTACTTGTCTTTTGAGAGGTGTTGCCATGTATTGTTTTTTAAAATGTTTTTCACTTTGTCTTTTATTTCTAATTGTAGGACCAGGGGCAATTCCATTAACTCTTATTTTTGGTGCCAAACTCATAGCACTAGTTTTTGTAAGAGTATAAAGTCCAGTTTTACTAATAGTATATGAAAAAAAGTAGGGTGTAAGCTTAAAAACTCTTTGATCTATTATATTAATAATATTATTATTTTTTTTCTTGATATTTTTAGAAAACTCTTTTGATAAAAGTGCAGGTGTTCTTAGATTTGTTCTTAAATGTTGTCCCCAACTATCTGTATTAAAATTTTCTAACTTATCATTTTCAAACAGTGAGGCATTATTTATTAAACAATCAAAATATTTTAATTTGGATTTTGCAAATTTAACAATCTTATTTAAATCGTTTTCAACACTTAGATCTCCTTTGATCAAATAAACTTTCGTACCGCTTATAGATAATTCTTTTTTAAGTTTTTCAGCCTTTGCTTTTGATTTGTTATAATGAATTACGATTTCTACTCCTTTGCCTGAAAGTTTTCTAGCAATAGCAGCACCAATTCTAGTGGCTCCACCAGTAATTATGATTTTATTTGCTTCCATTTTTTTTTACCTTTTTGAGCTCTTGTTCCTGGCATTCCCATAGTTGATCTTCCCTTTGGATATATTTTATTGTTGAGGCTATATTGTTTAACCTTAGGGTTAAGTGTAACCTCCAATTCTGTACTTTCAAGTTTTCTTATTTCATCCCTTATTTTAGCTGCCTCCTCAAATTCTAAATTTGTTGCAGACTCTTTCATTTTTTTGTTTAAAGCTTTTATATGTTTTTTAAGATTTCCTCCTACGTTTGCTCCAGTACCAATTTTAACATAATCTTTTTCATAGACACTTTCTAGAACATCACTTATTTCTTTTTTTACAGTAGTTGCACTGATCTTATTTTTTTTATTATAATCAAGTTGAATATTTCTTCTTCTTTCGGTCTCTTTGATAGCTTTTTTTATACTTTTAGTTTCTTTGTCCGCATACAAAATAACCTTACCATCTAAATTTCTTGCTGCTCTTCCGATGGTTTGAATCAATGAAGTCTCTGATCTTAAAAAACCCTCTTTATCGGCATCTAATATCCCAACTAATGCACATTCTGGTATATCTAAGCCCTCTCTTAATAAATTTATTCCAACCAAAACATCAAAAACACCTAGCCTCAAATCCCTCATTATTTCAATTCTCTCTAGAGTATCAATGTCAGAATGCAAATATCTTACCTTGATACCATTTTCGTGTAAATATTCAGTTAAATCTTCTGCCATTTTTTTGGTCAAAGTTGTTACAAGCACTCTATAATTTTTTTCAATTGTTTTGAGGCACTCGTGCATCAGATCATCAACTTGATTTTTTGCAGGTTTAATTTCTACTGGAGGATCAATTAATCCAGTTGGACGAATTACTTGATCTATATATTTTCCTTTTGTTTGTTCTAATTCCCATGGACCGGGTGTAGCTGATACAAAAACAGTTTGTGTTCTCATCATATCCCACTCTTCAAATTTTAATGGTCTGTTATCCATGCATGACGGAAGTCTAAATCCATATTCAGCAAGAGTACTTTTTCTTGATCTATCACCCTTAAACATTCCATTAAGTTGTGGAACGGTTACATGGCACTCGTCAACAAATATTAAAGTGTTATCTGGAAAATATTCGAATAGAGTAGGCGGAGGTTCACCAGGTTTTCTACCTGATAAAAATCTTGAATAATTCTCAATTCCTGCACATGACCCTGTAGCTTCAATCATTTCAAGATCGAATTTCGTTCGTTCTTCCAATCTTTGTGCTTCAAGTAATTTATTTTGCTCTTTATGTTTTTTAAGAGTTATCTCTAATTCTTTTTTAATATTTATTACTGCTTGTTCTATTGTAGGTTTTGGAGTTATGTAGTGGCTATTAGCATAAACTTTAATTAAATTTAATTCTCTTACTTGATCACCTGTTAGTGGATCAAATTCCTCAATTTTTTCAAGTTTATCTCCAAATAAACTTAGTCTCCAGGCTCTGTCCTCTAAATGAGAGGGAAATATTTCTAAATATTCACCCCTGGCTCTAAATGTACCTCTATAAAAATTTTGGTCATTTCTTTTGTATTGAAGTGCAACTAAAGATTTTATTATATGTTCTCTATTATAGTCATAGTTTTTTTGAAGAGTAAGTGTCATTTTACTATAGGCTTCAACGGATCCTAATCCATAGATGCACGATACACTTGCAACTATAAGGACATCATCTCTTTCAAGAAGTGAACGAGTAGCAGAGTGTCTCATTCTATCAATTTGTTCGTTAATTGATGCTTCTTTCTCTATGTAAGTGTCTGATCTTGGAACATATGCCTCTGGAGTGTAATAATCATAGTAAGATACAAAATACTCTACTGCATTATCTGGAAAAAAACCCTTCATCTCCCCATACAATTGAGCAGCAAGAGTTTTATTTGGTGCAAGTATTAAAGCTGGTCTGTTTGTTTCTTCAATTACTTTAGCCATAGTAAAGGTTTTACCTGATCCAGTTACCCCCAACAAAACTTGATTAAATTGGTTTTTTTTAGCACCATTAACTAAATTTTTAATTGCTTCTGGCTGATCTCCTGCTGGCTTAAAATCAGATTTAATTTTAAATTTTCTGCCACCTTCAAGTTTTCCACTTATTTTTGGATTTTTACTTTGAATATCTGTAATTAAATCTTGATATGTATTTTCCATATATTAAATAAAGTAATAGAATATAAACAATTTTCAATGAGCATAATATCAAACAGTTTAAAAAAAATTAAACCTTCTCCAACAATAGCTGTTACCCAAAAAGCGAGAGAATTAAAAGCCGCCGGAAAAGATGTAATAGCTTTAGGTGCAGGTGAACCCGATTTTGATACACCAGATAATATTAAAAAAGCTGCTGTAAAAGCTATAAGAAAAGGTGATACTAAATACACACCAGTTGATGGAACTCTTGCAATTAAAAATGCAGTTATAAAAAAGTTTAAAAGAGAAAATAAACTTAATTATATATCAGATCAGATAACTGTAGGTACAGGAGGCAAACAAGTTTTATATAATGCTTTTGTTGCAACGTTAAATAAAGGAGATGAAGTTTTAATACCTGCTCCTTTTTGGGTATCTTATCCAGACATGGTTTTGCTTGCTGGGGGGAAACCAAAATTTATAAAATGTGGAGAAGAAGACGGATTTAAACTAACGCCTACCAAACTTAAAAAAGCTATTACAAAAAAAACTAAATGGATAATATTAAATTCTCCATCTAATCCTACAGGTGCAGCTTATACAAAAAAAGAAATTATTAGCTTAGGAAAGGTATTACTTAAAAATAAAAATGTTTTTATTTTAAGTGATGATATTTATGAGCATGTAAAATTTGATAATTTTAAATTTTTTACAATTGCACAAATCAAAAAACTTAAAGATAGAACATTAACCATGAATGGTGTAAGTAAAGCTTATGCTATGACAGGGTGGAGAATTGGTTATGCAGCTGGACCAAAAAATATAATTGCTGCAATAAGAAAGATTCAATCTCAATCAACATCTAATCCATCATCAATAAGTCAAGCAGCAGCTGTAGAAGCCTTGAATGGAACACAAAGTTTTATAAAAAAAAGAGCAAAATCTTTTAGTAAAAGAAGAAATTTTGTTGTTAATTATTTAAACAGTATCCAAGGAATAACTTGCTTAATGCCAAAGGGTGCCTTTTATGTTTTCCCTAGTTGTAAAGGATTGATCGGAAAAAAAACAAAAATTAAAGATGATACAGATTTCGTTCAAAAGCTCCTTGAAAAACAAAATGTAGCTGTAGTACAGGGCTCTGCATTTGGTTTAGACGGTTACTTTAGAATATCTTACGCAACTTCAATGCAAAAATTAAAAGTTGCAATGAAAAGAATTAAGTTATTCTGTGAAAGTTTAAGCTAAATTTAGCTTTATTACTGATTTTGCTGCGTCAATTACTGAAATTTCAGGCTCTATAAATTTCATTTCAAGAATTTCTTCAGCATAAGTTGAATCTGTTTGCATTCTAAGTCCCAGATCAGGAACCAAATTTTTTGCACTTGAGTCTACATAACTTATAAGTTTAACCATAAAATTAGGTAATTCTTTTTTAGGAAGCTTTTTTGCATGACTTGGAATATTTTCAGCCATTATTTTTGACAATTCTAGTATAGATCTTACTCCGGACCCAACAATTAATCTTCTACCTTCAGCTTTTTTATTATTTAAAGATAAAACATGTGCTTTGGCAATATCCTTTACATGGGATATCATTACTGAAAATTTTGGAGCCGCTGGGTATTTACCCTGAAGTAATTGTTTAACATATTCCATTGATGTACAGCTTTTCTCATTCAAAAAGTCTCCCAAGACAAAACCAGGGTTGATACATGTGAGTTTATTTTTAATACCTTTACTCTCCATAAGTTCCCAAGCAGCTATTTCGGCTCTGGTTTTAGATACAAAATAATCTGTGGTTTTATCCCATTCTAAGTCTGTCCAATCATTTTCATCAAATTTATAAGGGTTTGTTCTATTTGGTTTTCTATACATACAAACTATAGATGACGTTTTAACGATATGGTCTACATCTGCATTTATTCCAGCATTTAAAACTCTTAAAGTTCCATCTTTTGCAGCTGGAGTAAGTGACTCTCTATCATTTGAAACTTTCAATGGGAAAGGAGAGGCAACATGAATTATGTATTTACAACCTTTTGCAGCTTGGCTCCATCCTTCATCTTTTAGTAAATCTAACTCTACAAACGATAATTTTTCTGTTGAAACATTGTTTTCTTCTAACGTTTTTTTTGTTTGTTCAATTGAATTTTTATTCCTCACTGTTCCTAAAACTTCAAAGCCTGAATTTAATAATTCAATTGCTACATGTTTTGCAACAAAACCGCTTATTCCAGTTAATAAAACTTTATCGTGCATTTCTTTGAAAATTATTTAGTTTTTTTCTTTTTCTCTAAACCAAATAATGGAGAGTTTCTAAATCTTAAAACAAGGATTGCTATTGCGATTAAAACAATGGCACCTGCTTCATATAATAATACTTCTGGATTGATTGATTTTCCTTGTAAAATTATAAATCTAGATAGAGCAGTAATTGCAATAAATAGTGGAAGAGTTATTTGAATTGATTGACTTTCCCAAAATACTCTTACCATTGCTAAAACTTCTAGGTATAGAAAAAGTAAAAGTAAATCGGCCAAAGTAACTTTTTGAACAACTATCATTTGATATATCTCAATACCAAATGCTATAACTGTAGCAGCAAGTATAATTACCAAAGCTATTAATTGGATTTGTTTTACTATATTTTCCATAGATAACTTATAAATGATCTTAAATTAATTTGAAGCTAAATATTTTTCTGCTTCTAGGGCAGCCATACAGCCCATTCCTGCTGCTGTTACTGCTTGTCTAAAAATTTTATCTTTAACATCTCCGGCAGCATAAACACCTGGAACATTTGTTTCAGTAGAATCACTTTTTGTAATTAGATAACCTGTATTGTCCATTTCTAATTGATCTTTAAATAGAGAAGTAGCAGGGTCATGACCAATAGCTATAAATAAACCGTCAATTTTTAGCTCTGACATTTCATTAGTTTTTGTATTTTTAATTTTTAAACCTTTTACATTTTTCGGTTCTTCATCCCCAATCACTTCTTCAACAACTGAATCCCAGATAATTTCAATTTTTTTGTTTTCCATTAATTTTTTTTGCAAAAGCTTTTCTGCTCTTAGCTCATTTCTTCTGTGAATTAACTGCACTTTTGATGCAAATTTTGTAAGAAACATTGCTTCTTCGACTGCTGCATTTCCACCACCAACAACTGCTACTGTTTTATCTTTAAAAAAGAATCCATCGCATGTTGCACATGCCGAAACTCCAAATCCTTTAAATTTTTCTTCAGATTCAATATTTAACCATCTTGCTTGTGCACCTGTTGAAATTATAATTGAGTCTGCAGTATATTTCTGTCCACCATCGCCAATAGCTTCAAAAGGTTTAGCTTTTAGATTTACAGATTGAATATGATCTTCAACTAAATCCGTTCCAACTGCTTTTGCTTGCTCTCTCATTTGTTCCATTAACCATGGTCCTTGTATAACATCAGCAAAGCCTGGATAGTTCTCAACATCAGTTGTAATTGTTAGTTGACCACCTGGCTGCATACCTGCAACTAACATTGGTTTTAGCATAGCTCTTGCAGCATAAACTGCAGCAGTGTAGCCCGCCGGACCAGATCCAATTATTAACACTTTTGTATGTTTAGTTGGTTTTTCACTCATAGAGGTCTATATAGTTAATAATGAGCAAATTAAAAGGTATTTTATTGACCGAGGGTATGCATGGTATGTTGAGCCAGGTTGAAGGCTTAGCTAAAGCTTTAGATATAGATTTTACTCACCACAAGGTTGAACTAAACAATTTTTGGAAGTTAATTACACCAAAATTTTCTCCAATTTCTCAAAGTGTCTATAAAAAAATAAATCAGTCAGATTATGATTTAATAATATCTTGTGGCCGAAAAAGTATAATTCCGTCTATCCATTTAAAAAGTATTTCGAACAAAAAAGTTTTTAATATTCATATTCAAGATCCAAAAATAAACTTAAATTACTTTGATTTTGTAGTAGCTCCAGAACATGATGGAATTAAGGGCTCCAATGTAATTACAACTAAAGGTGCTCTCCATTATCTTACAGAAGGTGAAATAGTTGAGAATAAGAATTATTTAAACTCTTTTATAAAAAAAGATGATAGAAAAATCTGGTGTTTAATAATGGGTGGACCTACAAAATACTATGATTATTCAACAAAAAATATAAAACATATTTTTTCAATATTTTACAAACTTTTGAAAAAATACGAATTTCAACTTGTTGTGATACCGTCAATGAGAACTCCACTAAATACGATTCACTATGCTAAAGAATTTTTTGGCAAAAATCATACAGTTATAATGAACGTTGACAAAAGTGCATATTTATCAGCTCTAGCTATTTCTGAAAATATTGTTGTTACATGTGACTCTAGCTCAATGATTTCAGAAGCAGCTTTAACTGGAAAACCTGTTTATATTGCAAATATTTTGCCTAGAAAAAATGATATAAGATTCCAAAGATTTAGAAATTTATTTAGAGAATTAAATATCACTAGAAACCTTGGGGAAGATATGGAAACTTGGACCTATCAAAAACTTGATGAAACTAATAGAGTAGCAAAAATCATAAAAGAGAGAATAAGTAACTAATGTCCTATTTAAATTCAATTATTAATGACTCAAAAAAATTTGATAGTCCATTCGTACATTGGGAATTAAACAAACCTCTTACAGATGAGCAAATAAATGAGATAGTTGCAGCTGATATCACAGATCCTGTAAAACATAATCTCAATTATGATGGTACTAGAGCTATAGATGGAGGAGAGGGAAAATTTAGGGAAGGTATTTCAGATGGTGGGAAAGCCTTAAAATTCAGATGTTTTGTCACCAAGGAAAATTCTAATGAATTCCCAGGACTTACCAATCTAATTAAAGAACTTCAAAATAAAAAAACGTATCAAAAAATATCTCAATTAATTAATAAAGACCTTTCAAATTCATATGTAAGGGTTGAAGTAATTTGTGATCGAGAAGGTTTCTGGTTAAAGCCACATTGCGATATCAAAGAGAAACTTATGTCGTGCTTGTTATTTGTTAATAAACATAATGAAAGTGAGGAATTAGGAACTGATTTTTATGATATTGATTTAAAGCTTATAAAAACATTACCTTATAAAGATAATTATGGATATTTTTTTTCAAGTGGGCCTGATACTTGGCATGGAATGGAAAAAAAAGAAATAATTAAAGAGAGAAGATGCTTACAAGTAAATTATGTTACTTTCAAAACTGATTGGAAGGTAGAAGATTAATCTTCCCAATCGAATCTAGGAAAAGTGTCAAATACTTTAAAAATTCCCTCAGACCAAGTGTTACAAACTTTAGAATAATCCTCATCATTTATACTTAGACACTTTAAAGAAGCTAATTTATTTTCATCTTTTTTATAAATTGCAAAATCTATTGGTGGTCCAACAGTTAAATCACTTTTCAAAGTTGAGTCCATTGAAATCAGTGCACATCTTGAAGCGTCACCAATTGATACATCTGGTTTAATAACTCTATCAAGAATTGGTTTTCCATATTTAACTTCACCAATAACAAGATAAGGTTTGCTATCCGCAGGCCTAATGTAATTTCCTTGTGGATAAATAAGATACAGTTCCATTTTTTGTCCTTTTATTTGCCCACCAATTATAAAAGTTGAACCTAAAAGTACATTATCAGTGTTAATTCCTTGAGGAGAAGAGTGCTCAATATTTAAAGATCCAACATATGAAGCGACTTGCTCAAAATCTTTACAGGTATTTAAATTCATTATACCAGACTCACTTTTCAAATCTTTTTCGATTGATTTATAGACTGCCTGAGATGTTCCTAAATTTCCTGATGTAACAATTACTATTGTTCTATCCCCAACATCATGCGTAAACATTTTTGAATATATGTTTACGTTATCTAAACCAGCATTGGTCCTAGAATCTGATGCAAATACCAATCCCTCGTTTGTTTTAATTCCTATACAATATGTCATACGTAATTCTTATTTAAAAAAGCCAGATTTTTCAAATATTTTACAACATAGCTGTTATTTGCTTTTAGCAATTGTTTTGTAAAATAATTTATTAAAAAATGAATGAATGGTCACTCCATTCTGGAAAAACTATGATGCTAAGTCCGCATATGACGGATATTTGACAGAAGATAACAAACTTAGAAAGCATGCTAGAATAATGTCAGGTATTCTAGAAAGACACGGAAAAAAAAAATTACAGGAAATTGAAAAAAATTGTCAAAGTACAATAAGTGCTAGAGGTATAAATTTTAGAGTTTATGCTGCAAATAATAGAGCAGAGGAAAAAAAGTGGCCCCTAGATATTATCCCTAGAATCATACCAAAGTCTCAATGGAATAAAATATCAAGAGGATTAACCCAAAGGGTTAAAGCTTTAAACTTATTTATTGATGATGTTTATAACAAGAAAAAAATTTTTAAGGATAAAGTTATACCTAGGGATTTGATATTTAATTCACCATACTATTTGAAAGAATGTGAAGGTTTTTCACCAAAGTATAAAGCTTGGGCAAACATTTCAGGTATAGATTTAATAAGAAATTATAATGGAGAGTATTTAGTACTTGAAGATAATCTGCGCGTACCATCTGGTGTGTCATACATGTTAGAAAATAGAATGGTTATGAGGGATGTATTTCCAGAATTATTTACAAGATATAAAGTTTCGTCAGTTCATCAATATTCTAACAAACTTTATCAAAGCATGGTTGAGTGTATTCCAAAAAAAACAGATAATCCTCATATGGTTGTTTTGACACCAGGTATTTATAACTCTGCTTATTTTGAACATTCGTTCTTGGCCGAACAAATGGGAATAGCTCTTGTGGAGGGTAAAGATCTGTTTGTTGAAAATGATAATGTTTTTATGAAAACTGTCAAAGGTAAATTAAAAGTTGATTGCATATATCGAAGATTAGATGACACATTTCTTGATCCAAAAGTGTTTAACAAAAGTTCTCTTATTGGAGTGCCTGGGTTATTTAAATGCTGGAAAAAAGGTAATGTTGGAATAATTAATGCAATTGGAACAGGTGTAGCAGATGATAAAGCTGTTTACGCTTATGTAAACAAAATGATTGTATATTATTTAGGGGAACAGCCAAAATTAAACCAAGTAGAAACATTTTTATGTGAAAATAAAGTTCACAGACAGCATGTAATTGAAAATATATCTAAGTTAGTCGTGAAACCTGCAAATGCCTCTGGAGGTTATGGGATAATGATAGGTCCTAAAGCTCCAAAAAAAGAGAGAGAAGAAATGATAAAAAAAATAAAACAAAATCCTAGAGAATTTGTAGCTCAACCTTTGGAGATTTTATCAACAATTCCAACAATCTCGGAAAATGGAATAGAGCCTAGGCATTTAGATTTAAGACCGTTTATATTAAATGGCAAGTCTACTTATGTGACAATGGGAGGACTTACTAGAGTTGCTTTAAGGAAAGGGAGTACTATTGTTAATAGTTCACAAGGTGGAGGCTCAAAAGACACAATGGTGGTTGAGACCTAATTTTCTTGAAGGGGTTTGACCTTTAATTTTTTTGTCTTTAGAGAGTTTATTGCCTCTAAAAATGAGTAAGCTGTTGACATATTGGTGCAATAAGGAATTTTATTAGCCAAAGTTCCTCTTCTTAAAGCTAAAGCGTCATTAATTCTGCTTTCACTATTTCCACCACCTGTATTTATAACTAAAGCAATTTTTTTAGAATTTAAAACATCAACTATATGGGGTTTTCCACTACTTACCTTATTAATTTTTCTACATTTCATTCGATTTTTTTTTATTATATCTGCTGTTCCTTTAGTAGCTGATAAAGTAAATCCAAGTTTTATAAGTCTTTGAGCGACACCAATAATTTCTTGTTTGTGAGAGTCTTTTACGGATAAAAATGCTAAACCTTTAGTAGGAAGGGAGTTTGATGCTGCAATTTGACTTTTGGCAATCGCCATTCCAAAATCATCATCAAATCCCATCACTTCTCCTGTTGATTTCATCTCTGGTCCAAGCAATAGATCACTATCTGGGAATTTATTAAATGGAAATACAGCCTCTTTAACAGCAAATTTTTTATTGGTTTTATATTTTAATTTATATTTTGAAAGTTTTTCACCTGCCATTATTCTTGATGCAATTTTGGCTAATGGGATACCATTAGCTTTTGACACAAATGGAACTGTCCTACTCGCTCTTGGATTTACTTCAATAACAAATATTTCATCTTTCTTAATTGCAAATTGAATATTTAAAAGTCCTTTAACTTTTAATGCTAAAGCTAGTCTTCTTGTTTGAACCTTAATTTCTTTTAGAAGGTTATCTTTGATAGAAACTGGCGGTAGGCAACAAGCAGAGTCTCCAGAATGAACTCCTGCTTCTTCTATATGCTGCATGATACCAGCAACATAAACATCTTTACCATCAGAGATAGCATCTACATCAACTTCCATTGCGTTATCAATAAATTTATCAATTAAAATTGGATTTTGTTCTGAAGCTTTAAAAGCCTCATTAATAAACTTTTTAAGCTGGCTTTTATCATGAACAATTTCCATTGCTCTTCCACCTAAAACATATGAAGGTCTAACAACAACAGGCAGTCCAATTTTTTCACTTATTTTAATTGCTTGATCAAATTTGATAGCAATTCCACTATTTGCTTGTTTTAAATTTAATTTAATCAATAGATCTCTAAATCTATCTCTGTCCTCTGCAAGATCAATTGAAGTATATTGAGTACCAAGTATTGGTAATTTATTTTCATGTAAGAATTTTGCTAGTTTAATTGGAGTTTGGCCTCCAAATTGAGTAATAATACCTATCAGATTTCCATTTGATTTTTCTTTTAAGATTATATTTTGAACGTATTCTTCAACCAGTGGCTCAAAATACAGTCTATTGCTGGTGTCATAGTCTGTCGAAACTGTTTCAGGGTTACAATTGACCATTATTGTTTCAAATCCAGCTTCTTTCAAAGAAAAGCTTGCCTGACAACAACAATAATCAAACTCTATTCCCTGTCCAATTCTATTTGGACCTCCTCCAAGAATTATTATCTTATTTCTATTGCTAGGATCTGCCTCACACTCAGTATTCAATGAAAAACTCCTCTGGTATGTTGAATACATATATGGAGTAAAGGATTTAAATTCTGCTGCACAAGTGTCTACCTTTTTAAATACAGGTAAAACTTTAAGTGCAACCCTTTTAGATCTAATAATTCCTTCTTTAATTCCAGTAATTTTTGATAACTTTTTATCTGAAAATCCAATTGATTTTATTCTGTTAAATTCATTATAAGTTTTAGGAATACCTAACTTTTTTATATTTTTCTCCTCGTCCACAAGATCCTTAATTTGATTTAAGAACCAGGGATCAACATTTGATAACATGTATATTTTGTTTAAAGAAATATTTTTCCTAAAAGCTTCTGCAATTAATAATAGTCTATTTGGAATATTAACCTTTAAATTTTTAATAATATCTTTTTTTGAGTAATTAAAATAATTATCTAATCCAGAAAATCCAGTTTCTAAAGATACCAAAGCTTTTTGAAAAGACTCTTTGAAATTTCTTCCAATTGCCATTGCTTCACCAACAGATCTCATTGAAGTTCCAAGCATCGCTTGAGTATCTGAAAACTTTTCAAATGTAAATCTTGGAATTTTTGTAACAACATAATCAATTGTTGGTTCAAATGAAGCTGGAGTCACTTTTGTAATTTCATTTTTTAATTCATCTAAAGTGTATCCCACCGCAAGTTTGGCTGCTACTTTCGCAATCGGGAAACCTGTTGCTTTTGATGCAAGAGCAGAGGATCTTGATACTCTCGGATTCATTTCTATTATAACCATTCTTCCATTTCTAGGATTTATCGCAAACTGAACATTTGATCCCCCTGTTTCAACTCCAATTTTTCTTAAGCAGGCAATAGATGCATTTCTCATGACCTGGTATTCTTTATCAGTTAAGGTTAATGCTGGAGCAACCGTGATAGAGTCTCCTGTATGGATACCCATTGGATCTACATTTTCTATTGAACAAATTATTATACAGTTATCTTTTTTGTCTCTTACAACCTCCATTTCAAATTCTTTCCAACCTTCCAACGACTCTTCAATTAAAACCTGATTTTGAGGGGATTCGTTCATCCCAGTTTTGACAAGTTTAAAGAAATCTTTTTTGTTTTTAGCAATACCTCCTCCTAAACCACCCAAAGTAAAAGATGGTCTAATAATTGCTGGTAATCCTATCTTCTTCAAACATTTTGCTGCATCTTTAAAATGATTTATTATTCTTGATTTTGGCAAATCTAAACCAATGTCAGACATATTTTTTCTAAATTTTTTACGATCTTCAGCATTTTCAATTGCCTTGGATTTTGCACCTATCAATTCGATTTTATATTTTTTAAGTAATCCAGCTTTTTCTGCACTTATTGCCAAATTTAATGCAGTCTGCCCCCCCATTGTTGGTAAAATCGCATTAGGTTTTTCTTTTTTAATAACTTCCTCTAAAACAGGAATTGTGATGGGTTCAATATAGGTTTTATCAGCAACTCCAGGATCAGTCATGATAGTTGCAGGATTTGAATTTATTAAAACTACCTCAAAACCTTCATCTTTAAGAGCTTTACAAGCTTGTGTACCTGAATAATCAAATTCACATGCTTGTCCAATTATTATCGGGCCAGCTCCTATAACTAATATTTTTTTAATGTCTTTTCTTTTTGGCATGTTTTTTTACATCTTGAATAAAGTTGTTGAATAAATATTGACTATCTTGAGGGCCAGGATTTGCTTCTGGGTGATACTGAACAGAAAAGACAGGTTTATTTTTTAACCTAATTCCTTCAATAGAATCGTCAAAAAGTGACTTATGAGTAATTTGAATATTTTTAGATAAGCTTTTTTCTATAACAACAAATCCATGATTTTGACTTGTAATCTCAACTGAATTATTTCTTAAATTTTTGACTGGATGATTGGCACCTCTATGACCTAATTTCATTTTTTTTGTTTTTGCATTCAAAGCTAAAGCTAAAATTTGATGACCAAGACAGATTCCAAAAATTGGATAATTCAATTTTATTAATTTCTTTATATTATTAATTGCATACTCTCCAGTTGCCGCTGGATCTCCTGGGCCATTAGATAAAAAAATACCATCTGGATTAAGTTTCATAATTTCATCAGCGGTTTTTTTACAAGAAACTACTTTAACTTCACAGTTATAATCAGAAAAATATCTTAAAATATTTTTCTTTATACCATAATCAATTGCAACAATTTTAAACTTTGTTTTAATATTTTTTTTGTACCCAATTTCTTTTTTCCAAGTCTTAAATCCTTTCCAGATATAAGTTTTTGTAGTTGATACCTCTTTTGCAAGATCTAGTCCATCTAAACCAGGCCATTTAATTGACATATTAATTAGTTTTTTAACATTGAATTTCCCTTTTGCATTATTTGAAATAGTGCCTTTTGGTGCACCTTTTTCTCTAATCAAGTTTGTTAGGCTTCTAGTATCTAATCCAGTTAGACCAACAATTTTATTTTTTTTTAGCCATTCATCTAAACTCTTTAAAGCTCTATAATTTGATGGAGATGTTATTTCAGAATTGAATATTGCACCCCTCGTCCATACTTTATCAGATTCTAAATCTTCATTGTTAGTTCCAACATTTCCAATATGAGGAAATGTAAAGTTTATAATTTGTCCAGCATATGATGGGTCTGATATAATTTCCTGATATCCTGTTAAAGATGTATTAAAACAAACCTCGCCAGTTGAGGTTCCCTGATATCCAAGGCCAATCCCCTTAAAAACTAACTTATTATCTAGAACTAAAATACCTGTTGGAAATTGAAGTTTAATTGCAATTTTATTTTTTTGTTTTTTGTTCAATTACAACTCATGAGTTAAAGGTCTATACAATAAAACCTTTTTTTGCGCAACACATCTAATGTATATTTTGTAAATAAAATATTTTTTTTTTTGAAGAATATTCTTAATACGCTAAAATTAAATATGTCATTAAGAGATAGTATAGAGTCAGACTACAAAACAGCTTTAAAAGCTAAAGATAAATATAAAATATCAACTTACAGGTTAATATTATCTGGGATTAAGGATTTGGATATTAACAATAGATCTGGGTTGGAAAAAAAAGTAACCAACGATGAGGATATTAAGAAACTATTAAAAAAAATGATTAAACAACGTAGCGAATCAATTGAATTGTATAAAAAGAACAATCGTAAGGATCTCCAGGATATAGAAGAACAAGAAGTCGGTGTAATTAGTCAATATTTACCTAAACAGATTAGCGAAGATGATATCAAAAAAATTTGTGAGGAGGTAATTAAATTAACAGGCGCAAACTCAATAAAGGATATGGGAAAAGTTATGGGTGAATTAAAAAAAAATAATGCTGACAGTATTGATTTTTCTAAAGCAGGAGCAATTATAAAAGAATTGTTAAATCAAAAATGAGATACCCAAAAGAGTACTTACAAGAAATAAAAACTAGATTAAAAATTTCAACTGTAGTTTCAAAAACTGTTAATTTAAAAAAGAGAGGAAAGGAATACGTCGGACTTTCACCATTTAAGACTGAAAAAACACCTTCTTTTACCGTAAATGATGAAAAGGAATTTTATCACTGCTTTAGTACAGCAGAGCATGGAAATATTTTTGATTTTGTCATGAAAACCCAAAATCTTAAATTTGGTGAGTCAGTCAAATATTTAGCAAATTTAGCAGGAATGAGGCCTTATACATTTTCTAAAGAGGATAAGATTAGAGAAGAAAAATGGAATAAGTATAAAGTAATATATGCAAAATATGTGGAGTTTTATCACAATGATCTTTTTAAAAACCCTTTAGCAAAAGAAGCAAAGAATTATTTAAAAAATAGAAGTTTAACTATTGAAGAAGTAAAGAAATTTAAAATTGGATATGTTTCAAATCATGAAATTTTTAAAGAAGAGATTTTCAAAGAATTTACTGAAAGTGAAATCAAAGAAACAGGATTATTTTATTTTGACGAAAATAAAAAAAAATATGTGGATAGGTTTAAAGAAAGAGTAATTTTTCCAATTAACAATATTTCAGGTGACCCGATAGCTCTTGGAGGGAGAATTTTAAAAGATAGTAAATATCTTGCTAAGTATATTAATTCACCAGAGACTCCATTTTTTAAAAAAGGATCTAATCTTTATAATCTAGATTTTACCAGAAAACTTTCAAATAATATTAATAACATATTTCTTGTTGAAGGTTATATGGATGTAGTTGGTCTTAGTAAAAATAAAGTGGAAAATGTTGTTGCAAATTTAGGCACTTCTTTAACTACAAGACAAATATTAACTCTGAATCAATTTTTTCAACATATCACTGTTTGTTTCGATGGTGATGAAAGTGGATATAAAGCAGCATTAAGAGCAGCAGAAAATTCAGTTATTGAACTAAAACCTGAAAAAGAAATTTCGTTTTTATTCTTACCCGACAAACATGACCCAGATAGCTTTGTAAATGAAAAGGGAAAGGATTTTTTTGAAGATTTTTCAAAAAGTAATTCTGTCCCTATTCATAAATTTATATTTAATCATTATTCGAAAGACATGAATGATAATCCTTCATCAAGAGCTATTTTTGAAAAAAAACTTAGAACAATAGCATCTACAATTAAGGATGAATTAATTAAAAAATATGTACTTGAATACTTCTTAGAAAAAGTTTCCGAATTGACGCCAAATACAAACTTTAAATATAAAAAATATTATACCAAACTCACAAAGTCGCTCAAATCAACTCAAAACTATTATAATGAGACAAAGGCTTTAAAAGCTATTGATATTAAGGAATTTTCTTTTTTATATATTCTGATAAAAAAATCAGAACTTATAAAAGATAATTTTAATCTAATTGAAAATGTGAAACTATTTAGTAGTGAAAACAAATTATTATTTGAGGAAATATTAAACCAAACCAACAATTTTGAAAATATAGATATTGATAGGTTAAATATTGATCAGAGCTTAATTGAAAGAGTTTTTAAATATGCTTCTGTAAAGCATATATTAGTTAAAAATTTAAATGATGATCAAAAAATTCTTGAAATCTTATCTGAGCTAATAAGAGACCTTAAAAATTATGAGCTCGAATTAAGAATAACAGATTTAGAATCAAGATTTTCAAAGGATTTAAGCGAAGCAACATTTAATGAGTTAAAAGAGCTTAAAAAACTACAAAAAATCAATTAAATTAAAAACAGAATCCCATAGATTTTTCTAATTTTACCATTATATACATTCTGAACTTTTTATTGTGGAACGTATAATTACAAAATCATTTGCAAGATTGATGGGCAGAGGTGTCCATAGGGGTTTCATAACCTATGAGGAATTAAACAAATCTTTAGGAAAAAGAAATCTATCAGATGAAAATTTGGAACAAGCTTTTATTCACATTCTTGATGAAAAAATAGTTTTAGTTGAAAAGAAAGCCGATTTTAAAATTTTAAGAAAAAAAGAGAACGGTTCAAAAGATGAGGGCAAATCGATTGAAAAAAGTGATGATCCTATAAGAATGTATCTTAGAGAGATGGGGGGAGTTGAATTACTCTCTAGAGAAGGTGAAATTGCAATTGCCAAAAGGATTGAGGCTGGAAAAGATGTAATGTTAAATGCACTTTCACAAACCCCTATTACAGCCCAACAATTTTTTGATTGGAACAATAAACTACAAAATGATGAAATTCTAGTTAGAGAAATAATTGATATTGATACAAATTATATGGAGGATGAAGATACTGGTCAAAGTGCAAAACAAAAAAAATCTGACGATGGAAATGATAATCAAAATAATGAAGAAACTAGTAGTAATTCAGATGACGATGAATTTAATCCAACTCTTGCAGCAATGGAGACAGAAATAAAACCTAAAGTTTTGCAAACTATTTATAATTTAACTAAAGAATACAATAAACTAATAAAATATCAAAATGAAAAGTTAGAATGTGTCTTAAACTCAACAAACTTTTCTCCATCAAAAGAAAAAAATTATAAAAAAATAGTCGATGAAATATTAGATAATATAAAAACACTCCAATTGTCACCGTCTGTCTTAGAGGAACTAGTGCAAAAACATTATATTGAGAACCGTAAAATAGTTTCATTAGAAGGAAATTTATTAAGACTTGCGTTAAACGAGAATATTACAAGAGATGAATTTATAAAATTTTATGTAGGTAATGAGATAAATCCAAATTTAAAAAGTTTTCTTGATACAAATGATGTATGGAAAAAATTTTTCCAAAAAAATAAAATAGAGTTTAAAAATATTAGAGATAGGTTGATTGAAATAAGTAATAAGCTTGGAATTTCTGTTACTGAATTTAAGTTAATGGTTAGCAGGATTCAAAAGGGAGAAAAAGAGTCTAGAATTGCAAAGAAAGAAATGGTTGAAGCTAATCTTAGATTGGTAATATCAATAGCTAAAAAATATACAAATAGAGGACTACAATTTTTGGATCTTATTCAAGAGGGCAATATAGGTTTAATGAAAGCGGTTGATAAATTTGAATATAGAAGAGGATATAAATTCTCCACATACGCTACGTGGTGGATCAGACAAGCAATAACTAGATCAATTGCTGATCAAGCTAGAACTATAAGAATACCAGTACATATGATAGAGACAATTAACAAAATTGTCAGAACTCAAAGATTAATTTTAAGTGAATTTGGAAGAGAGGCAACTCCAGAAGAACTTGCAAAAAAATTAAGAATGCCACTTGAGAAAGTAAGGAAAGTACTAAAAATTTCAAAAGAGCCAGTTTCACTAGAGAAACCAGTTGGTGATGAGGAAGATAGTAGCCTTGGGGATTTTATAGAGGATACGAAAGCTTTAGCTCCTTTAGAGCAAGCAATAAAATCAAACTTGAGTGAGGCAACTACAAAAATTTTATCAACATTAACTCCTCGAGAAGAACGAGTTCTTAGAATGAGATTTGGAGTTGGAATGAATACAGATCATACTTTAGAAGAAGTTGGGTTACAGTTTTCTGTAACTAGAGAAAGAATCCGTCAAATAGAGGCAAAGGCACTGAGAAAGTTAAAACATCCTAGTAGATCCAAACAACTTAAAAGTTTTCTGGAAAGTTAATAGGGCCGTTAGCTCAATAGTAGAGTACTGCATTGACATTGCAGGGGTAGTTGGAGCGTAACCAACACGGCCCACCATTAAATGATTATCTGTAATTGATAACTGTGAAAAAATGATATAATTAAGTTAATTTTTGGGCCTGTAGCTCAGTTGGTTAGAGCAGTACACTCATAATGTATTGGTCCCAGGTTCGAGTCCTGGCGGGCCCACCAATTATTTAATTATAAATTCTTCGAGAGATTTGAATAAAAAATTTATATCACCATCATTATTTTGTATAATAGATTTAAATTCTTCTTTTTGAGTTCTTGCTAAACTTAATCCTTCAACAATAAGGTCCCTGATTAATGGTCTATTTGGATTTTTTGTGTAAATTCTCCAATCAATTTTTATTTCTGGGTTTTTAGATGTCTCCTCTAAAACTGTATTAACAATCGTATATTTTTCATTTATTATCTTTTCAGAAACAACACTAATTTTTGGATCAGAGTAATCTACTAGTCTACTTGAAAAACTTTTTAAGAAATAGCTTTTAAACAATTTTTTGTATTTTATTATTTGATCATCGTTCAGTTTTTTGCGGTATTTCCCTAATGCGTACCTACCAATTCCATTTATGTCTACACTTGTTTCTGCAATATTATTTAGTTTAATTATCTTTGACTCAACTGGATCAGAACTTGATAAAATTAAAGATGCCTCATTGACTATTTCAGTAATTAAATCACTTGGTTCTTTGGCTACCAAAGGATTTATTAAAAATAAAAATAAAAATAAAAAAAAAAGGTAAAATTTTTTGGATTTGATCATCAATTGTTATTGGGTATCTATTTCTTCCCAATCGTCATCATTCATAGTTTCTGTAGTCACATCAAGATTTAAAATTTTTCTTTTTCTATCTTGAAGATATAGACTTCTAACAGATGCATAAAGGTCTAATGAATTTTGTTCTAGGCTGCTAAACGCTTCTAAATTTTTTGCTCTGAAATCTACACCTGCAGTTAATCTTGAATAATAATAATCAGAATTTTGAAAGTATTCAGTATTGTTACTTATTGTAACATTATACCATGCATCTCCACCAGAAAAATTAATTATCGATCCTAATGAATCCCTAACAGTTGTTGGTCCTATGATAGGTAAAACAAAGTAACATCCTTCTTTTACTCCCCAAGTGCCAAAGGTTTGACCATAATCCTCTTTATCAAGTTTATTTAATCCATAATAAGATGCTACATCAAAAATTCCAGCAATACCTAGAGTGGTGTTAATTGAAAATCTCAAAGTATTTATTCCCGCTTCTTTAATTTGACCCTGTAAAATATTATTTGGTATAGTAACAACATTAGATAAGTTACTTAAAGCATTACTTGTTCCAGATCTGATTGGCTTAGGCAAATATCTATAACCTTTGGCAATCGGTTTAAAAAAAACTTTGTCTAATCCCTGATTAAATGCAAAAATACCTCTATTAACTGTTTCAAAACAGTCTTTAACCTCACCACTCTGACCTTTTGTTTTGCTATTAATTTCCAAAACACCGTCTGATCCAGCAAATAAATTTAAAGCTACAAATTGAGAAACTATTGAAATTAAAAATATTGATAAAATCTTTTTCATTAATCCAATTTATATTATATCATTTATTTATTTAAAGATTTAATTGTTAGAAATAATGCAGAAAAATGTTGAAAAAATGACTGTTGACTATTCTCCTAATTTTAATTCAAAAAAAAGAGATAAAAATAAAATTTGCTATTTAATTTATCATTATACAGGAATGAAATATGATAAATTAGCCATTAAAAGGTTAACAAGTTTTAATTCTAAAGTAAGTTGTCATTACTTTATAACAGCTTCTGGAAAACTTATTCAAATTGTTCCAGATTTATATATTGCTTGGCATGCTGGACAGTCTAACTGGGGAAATCATAAGTCTTTAAATTTTAAATCAATAGGTATTGAAATTTCTAATCCCGGACATGAATTTGGTTATAAAAAATTTAGTGACAAGCAAATAAAATGTCTAATTAGAATTTCAAGATCTATTATTAAAAAATATAGTATAAAAAATAAAAATATTTTAGGTCATTCAGATATTGCTCCTTTGAGAAAAAAAGATCCAGGTGAAAAATTCCCTTGGAAACTTTTAAGCAAAAAAAAAATTGGAATTTGGCACACTATAAATTCAAAAATATTAGAGTCTTCAAGAGGTAGAAAATCAAAATTAAACTTTAAAAAATTTCAATTTTATTTAAAAAAATTAGGTTATCACATGGAATATTCAAATTTAAATGAGCTGAGAAAAATTTTAAAAGTTTTTCAGATGAAATTTAGGCCTGAGTTAATTGATGGAAAATTAGATTTAGAATGTTATAAAATTGCAAAATCCCTTTATAATATTAAATAATTAATAATTGAAATTTATAAAAAAATTTATATTGTGCTTTAGCCAGATAAAAGACTTATCGCTTTAATTTATTAAAGAGGAAAGTCCGGGCTCTACAAAGACACAGTGCCAGTTAATGGCTGGCGGGGGTGACCCTAGGGATAGTGCCACAGAAAATAAACCGCCTTATCAAGGCAAGGGTGAAAAGGTGTGGTAAGAGCACACCGGCTAAGTTGGTAACAGCTAGCGCATGGAAAACCCCACTGGGAGCAAGACTGAGTAGAGATGACACAGTTAGAAATAACAAAAAGCAGTCTTTGGCTAGTCATCTGGGTTAGTTGCTTGAACCTTAAAGTGATTTAAGGTCTAGAGAAATGATAAGTTTAAAAGACAGAACCCGGCTTATATTTTATCTGGCAAATTAATAACTTTTAAATTCTTTTTCATATTAAATTCAATAAATTTTACAATTTTCTAAATTTATAAATTTAGAACAAATCAAGAATACATAGATATAATATTAAGTGTTGACGATTATATTTAAAACCCATATTATCCCATAAAATCCCAATTATGGAATTTATGGATTATGTTTTTATCTACTTACGAAAACAATTTAGACAAAAAAGGAAGGGTGTCCGTGCCTGCTAGTTTCAGAAGCTATCTCTCTAACATGGGATATAACGGAATAGTATGTTTTCCATCATTTAATAATCAATCAATTGAGGCTTGGCCTCAAGACAGAATTGAAAAAATTTCAAACGCAATAGAATCTCTAAATCCATTTGAGGATAAAAAAGATTATTTTGCAACCTCAATACTATCGGAAAGTATTAATTTACAATTTGATAGTGAGGGAAGAATACTCATTACAGAAAAATTATTAAAACATGCAAAAATTAAAAAAAGTATGTTGTTTGTTGGTCAGGGAAAAACTTTTCAAATATGGGAACCAACAAGTTTTGAAAAATTTAGGGTCACTGCTAGAAAAAAATCTAACATAAATAGGTCTAACCTTAAATGGGAGCAAAAACTTAATAACTAAATGGGGGATAAATGACAATTAATTTTAAAACACCAGATATAAAAGAACTAAAACCTAGAATATTAGTTCTAGGTATTGGAGGAGCGGGAGGAAATGCAATCAATGGTATGATAGAATCCGGTTTGCAAGGAGTAGAGTTCATAGCTGTAAATACTGATGCACAAGATTTAAGATTGAGCCATGCACAAACCAAAATCCAAATGGGACTAAATTTAACAAAAGGATTAGGTGCTGGTGCAAAATTAGATATAGGTGAAGCTGCTGCTGACGAGTCCCTTAATGAAATTGTTAATGTACTTCAAGGGTCAAATATGGTTTTCATAACTGCTGGAATGGGAGGTGGAACTGGAACAGGCGCTGCTCATGTAATTGCTCGCGCAGCTAAAGAACTAAATATCCTAACAATTGGAGTAGTGACTTTACCTTTCTTATATGAAGGTCCATCAAGAATGAGAAAAGCTAATCAAGGTCTAGAAGAGTTAAGAAAACATGTGGATACAATTATTGTAGTTCCAAATCAAAATTTATTTAAAATTGCAAGTGAGCAAACTACTTTCGAAGAGTCTTTTTTACTTTCTAATGATGTATTAAAGCATGGAGTTCAAAGTATTACTGACCTTATGGTAAGACCTGGTTTAATTAATTTAGATTTTGCTGATGTCGAAACAGTTATGAGCTCAATGGGTAAAGCTATGATGGGAACAGGTCAAGCAGAGGGAGAAGGTAGAGCTGTTAAAGCTGCAGAGATGGCAATAAGCAACCCTTTAATTGATGATTATACTTTAAAAGGAGCAAAGGGCTTATTGGTTAACATTACCGGTGGAAAAGATCTTAAATTATTTGAAGTTGATGAAGCAGTTAATAAAGTTAGAGCAGAAGTTGATCCAGACGCAGAACTAATAATTGGAGCAATTACTGATGAAACCCTTGATGGTTTAATGAGAGTATCAATCGTAGCAACATCATTAGATGGACAGCAGCCAGAGCCAAAATCAGTAATTAATATGGTTCATAGGATACAAAATAGAAATCCTGGATATTCTGATTTTTCTAACAATAGCACTTCTCAAGCATTTACATTTTCTAATCAAAATAGCTCAATAATTACCAATGGCGCAAATGCGCTTAAGATTGAAGAGGAAGTAAAAAATGAAATTGAAAGTCAAGCAACATCTGAAATTAATAATTCAGAAGAAGAAGTAAGTTCGGGAAAAATAGAGGAGGAAACCAACACCTTTGAAAATGAACCGTCAGTGGTTTCTGATAAGTCTTTAGAAGTAGATGAAAGTAATTACTCTCCATCAAATGGATTAGAGAACTTTGATTTTGATGATGAGACACCAGAGCTATTTAATTCAGATGGATCAATCAATGAACAGGATGAAGAGACCTCTTTAACAAATGAAGTAATTGAAACTAAAGAGGAAGAAGATGACTTAGAAATTCCGGCATTTTTGAGAAGACAAAAAAATTAATGGTCTTCAAAAAAATAAATGAATGCCACCATAAATCTGGAAAACAAACATTTTCCAGTTCTGCTAAATGAATTAATTAGCATTATTTCCCCTCTTTATGGTGGCACATTTATTGATTGTACTTTTGGTCAAGGTGGATACTCTGAAAAAATTCTTGAAAATAAAAAAAACAATATTATTGCATTAGATCGAGATAAAAATGTTCTTATAAATGCATCAAAACTTCAAAAAAAATATTATGAAAGATTTAAATTTTATAATCTTAAATTTTCCCAATTGGATCAAATCAAATTAAAAGATCATAAAATTAAAGGAATTATTTTTGATTTAGGATATTCACTTAATCAAATTAAAAATTCTCAGAAAGGTTTATCATTTTCTGATAAAGGAAAACTTAATATGAGAATGGGTAAAAACGATTTTTCAGCAAATGAGATTATATCTAATATGAATGAAAATAATCTTACAAAAGTATTTAAAACATTTGGTGATGAAAAATACTCAAAAAAAATTGCAAGAGAAGTTGTAGAAAAAAGAAAAGATAAAACTTTAAAAACAGAAGATTTGGTTAAAATTATTGATGATGTTAAAAAATATAAAAAAACAAAAATACATAATTCCACTAAAGTTTTTCAGGCTCTAAGAATTTTAGTGAATAAAGAAATTAGCGAACTAATAAATGGTTTGATTTATTCATTTAATTTAATTCCCATAGGTGGAATGATAGCAGTAGTTAGTTTTCACTCAATAGAAGATAGAATAGTAAAATTTTTTTTTAAACATTATTCTGAGCAAAGAAATTCCTCAAGATATTTACCTGAAGCAAATCTTCCAGAAAGATGTTTTAAATTAATAAATAAAAAACCTATTTTGCCAAGCTTGAGTGAGATTAGGCAGAACCCACCTTCAAGATCAGCTAAATTAAGGTATGGAATTAAAACCAATGATAAAT
>CABZDY010000001.1 GCA_902524635.1 uncultured Pelagibacteraceae bacterium | reverse complement strand
ATTATAATGTTGATCACAGCTCACCCGTAATACTTCTTAAAGATGGAAAATATATCGCCAAAATATCTCATAGAGATGATATTAAACAATCAATCAAATTAATTAATAAATATTTATAAATTCAAAATATAACTAAGTATTGATATTGATGATATCACCGCAGTCTCTGATCTTAGAATATTTTCATTGATCTTGAATGATTTGACGCCTTTAAAATTTAAGATCTTATCCCTCTCCTGCTCTGAAAAGTCTCCCTCAGGTCCAATAATAACGCATAAAGGTTTAGTTATATTTTTATTAAATTAAATCTATTTTATCTTCATTTTTATTTAAGAAACTTTTCAAGTTTTGAGGTTTTTCTAATAAAGGAGGATTGATCCTATTTGATTGCTCAGTTGCTTCTATTATTATTTTTTCTAATCTTTCATAATTAATTTTTCTAACAATAGTACGATCAAAAATAATTGGAATAAATTTGGTTATTCCCAATTCAGTAGCCTTCTGTATCATAAAATTTGAATAATTTGATTTAATGGGAGAAAATGCCAACCAAATATCTACCAGATTTTCTGTATTTCTTAATTTTTCTTTAATACTAAATTCAACTTTGCCACTACTGATATTATTAATTCTAGCTAACCACTCACCGTTTTTATTAAATAGTGAAAAATTTTCACCAATTTTAACTCTCATTACTTTTGTTAAATAATGTGATTGTGGTTTTTCAAGGTAAGAATTAAAATTAAGAGATAAACTTTCAGGAAAAAATATTCTAATATTACTCATATCAAGAAAGTAAATTATGAAAAATATTAAAGCAATAATTTTCGATGCCTATGGAACTTTATTTGATGTCAATTCTGCAGCAGAAAAATGTAAAGATAAAATTGGCAGCAAATGGGAAAGTTTTTCAAATTATTGGCGAACAACTCAGCTAGAATATACTTGGCTTAGAAGTCTAATGAAAAGACATAAAGATTTTTGGAAAATTACTGAGGATAGTTTGGATAAATCAATGAAAGTTTTTAATATTAATCCTAATATGAAAAGTGAATTACTTGATCTTTATAAAATTCTTTCCCCCTATCCAGAAGTAAAGGAAACTCTGCAATTATTAAAAGAAAAAAATTATAAATTATCAATTCTGTCAAATGGAACTCCTTCCCTTCTTAACAATTTAGTCTCCAGTAACAATCTTAGGGTTTTTGATGATATTTTTTCAGTAGAAGAAGTGGGTATTTTTAAGCCAGACTCAAAAGTATACGATATTCCGGTTAAAAAATATAAGATTGAAAAACACGAAGTCGCTTTTTTAAGCTCAAATACATGGGATGTTTCTGGGGGTGGAAATTATGGTTTTAATGCTATTTGGGTGAATAGAAATAATATTATTTTTGATAACCTAGATTACTCTCCTGAAAATCAGATAAATAATCTTAAACACTTACTTGATATTATTTAAACAAGTCATTATTTTAAAATCATGACAAACATTTTAGATCTTGTTGCAAGAATTTTAATTTCAGCTTTATTTCTTCTTAATGGTGTTTTTAAAATTAGTAATTATGATGGAACAGTCGGCTGGATGGAGGGTTTTGGAATACCAGGAATTTTAATTATACCAGCAATAGTTTTGGAGATAGTTGGGCCTATCTTAATTATATTAGGCTATAAAGCAAAAATTGCAGCTGGTTTTTTAAGCTTATTTTGTATTGCTACAGCAGTAATTTTTCACAACGATTTTTCAGACCAGATGCAATTAGGATCGTTTTTGAAAAATATAGCATTAGCAGGTGGGTTTCTATTTATATTCATAAATGGAACTAAAGATTTTAGTTTAGAAAAGAAATTTTGAAAATAAAATGTCAAATATTGAAGTTAAAAAAATTATTGAGCCTACGCCAGCATCTGACGGGGCTGGAGTTAAATTAAAAAGAAGTATTGGTGTAGAGCCAAATTACTTTGATCCATTTTTAATGCTAGATGAATTTGGATCAGAAAATAGTGAAGATTATATTGCAGGTTTTCCACCTCATCCTCATCGAGGAATAGAAACAGTCACCTATATGTTAGCTGGAGATTTTGAGCACAAAGATAGTACAGGTGGCGAAGGAAGAATGACTGCAGGAGATGTTCAGTGGATGAAAACTGGAAGTGGAATAATTCACTCTGAAATGCCAGCAATGAAAGAGGGTAAGCTACATGGATTTCAATTATGGATAAATATGCCAGCTAAACTTAAAATGAGCAAACCTAATTATATCTACATAGATGCAGAACAAATGCAATCATATAAAGATGAGGATAAAATTGTAAAAGTCATAGCTGGTAAATTTGAACAAGCTGAGGGACCCGTAAAAAAACACAATGTTGAGCCTGTTTATTTTGATGTAGAATTAAATAAGGACAAAGAGTTTAATTTTGATTTACCATCAACTCACAATTCATTTATTTATTTAATTAAAGGGGAGATAAAAATTGGAAATCATCAACATCAAAAAGTTGAAAATTCAAAACTAATTATTTTAGAAAAGGGAGATAAACTCAAGGTTTATGGCTCAACTAATACTAAGTTTCTTCTAATTGCTGGAAAACCAATAGGTGAACAAATTGCTAGAGGTGGTCCATTTGTCATGAACACTAAACAAGAAATCTTGCAAGCAGTCGAGGATTATCATAAAGGTACATTTGTAAAATGAAATCTATTAAAGTAACAAATACAGGTGGACCAGAAGTTCTTAAACTAGAAGATGTAACTTTAGAAAAACCTGGAGCAGATGAAGTTCAAATCGAACATGTTTCAATTGGTTTAAATTATATAGATACGTATCATAGGTCGGGTTTATACCCTCTTAAATTACCAACTGGGATTGGAATGGAAGCAGCAGGTATTATTAAAGAAGTTGGTTTAAATGTTTCTAATTTTTCAGTTGGAGATAAAATTGCATATGCTGCAGCTCCTTTAGGTGCTTACTCAACTCACAGAAACTACACATCAAAAAATATAGTAAAAGTTCCTGCTGATATTGATTTGGAACAAATTTCGAGTGCAATGACAAAAGGAATGACAACATTTTATTTATTGCATAAAACATATGTTCCAAATGAGGGTGAAACTGTCTTATTTCATGCAGCAGCTGGCGGTGTAGGACAATTTTTTTGTCAGTGGGCAAAAAGTTTAGGACTGAAAGTTATTGGAACAGTTGGCAGCGATGAAAAAATTGAGATAGCAAAGAAATATGGTTGTGATGAGGTTATAAACTATGCAAGAGAGGACTTTGCAAAAAAAGTATTGGAACTCACAAGTGGTAAAGGCGTTTCGGTTGTCTATGACGGAGTTGGTAAAACAACATATGATAAATCCATTGAATGTCTAAAATTAAGAGGCACAATGGTTTCATTTGGAAATGCATCTGGTCCACTTGACCCAATTATTGTTTCAAAATCTTTGCAACCAAAAGGTATTTATTTTGTTAGACCTGCAATGAATCAGTACTTCACAAATGGTGAGGAAATACAAGAAGCGGCTGATATGTTATTTAAACAAATTTTATCAGGAAATGTAAAAATAGAAATTTATAAAAAATATAAGCTAGAAGATGCTGTTCAAGCGCATAAAGATTTAGAGGGAAGAAAAATTACTGGTCCAGCAGTAATTATTCCTTAAACTGAACATCCATATCGGAAAGATGAAGTTTTAAAGCCTTAGTAGAAATTTGTATTTCCCTAATAAAAAATATAATTGAGATCATCATAGATAAACAGCAAGTTCCAAAAATTACTCTAGCTACAATTAAACTTTCTAAATAAAGAGCAAATACTGTTAGCATATTGAATAGAAAGCCAAATGCTGCTGACATAATTGCAAACTTTAATACTCCAATTCTGCTGTTCAGGTTTATAAGTTGATCTTTCCACTCTGGAGGGGTGTGTTTTTCAAAAACATATTCATCATGAATTTTTCTTATCAATCCACTCAAGGTGTGAAATCGGTTACTATAAACACTCATTATAAGCGGTATTGCTGGAAACATTAATGCAGTAACAGTGTAATCAATATTCATTCGAATCAATTTGATTATGAGACTCTGCTTTGCTATTTACAAGTAAATTGTTATGCAAAACTTCAAATTATTCATTGAACTTACAAGATTAAATAGACCAATTGGCTACATGCTTTTATTTTGGCCATGTCTATGGGGTCTTACTGTTGCTTATGATTTTAATTTTGAACTAGAAAAATTTTATGTTTATTCTTTCCTATTTTTGCTTGGATCAATGCTAATGAGATCTGCTGGTTGCATTGTAAATGATATTGTAGACAAAAATTTCGACAAAAAAGTTGAGAGAACAAAAAATAGACCAATTGCATCGGAAAAAGTATCAGTAAAGGTTGGAGTAATTTACTCTTTTGTTTTATGTGGATTAGCATTTTTAGTCTTGATTAATTTTAACAAATTTACAATTTTGATGGCACTGTTATCTATGCCACTGGCATTTACTTATCCATTGATGAAGAGATTTACGTATTGGCCACAGCTGTTTTTAGGGATTACATTTAATTATGGTCTTATTCTCTCCTGGATATCTGTGAATAACAGTATATCTACAATTCCAATCATATTTTATTTAGGAGCCATATTTTGGACACTGGGTTACGACACTATTTATGGGTATCAAGATATAAAAGATGATGAGATTATAGGAGTTAAATCTACCTCGATAAAATTTAAAAATAACCCAAAAAAATTTATTTCAATATGTTACTCATTTTTTTTTATTTCTTTAATTATAGTGGGTATTTTAATGAATTTTAAAATATTATATTTCCTGGCATTAATAGTAACCTTTTTACATTTGATAATTTATCAAATAAAAAACCTTGACGTAGATGATGCAAACCAATGTCTACAAAAGTTCAAGAGCAACAATTTTTTAGGTTTGGTAGTATTTTTGAACATTTTGTTAGGAAAAATAATTTAAATGACAAATATTGAAATACTAAAAAGACTTTATAATGATTACACCAAAAATTATATAAATAAAATTTTGCTAGCTGTATTTTTTTCAATTTTAGTTGCAGGAAGTACGTCGGCTACAGCATGGCTATTAGATCCGGCCATTGACAAAATTTTTTTGAACCAAGATCAAAGTCTGTTGTTATTAATTCCTTTTTTTATAATTATTGCATTCGCTACAAAAGGTATTTCTCTTTATATGGCTAAAGTTTTAATGATAAACGTTGCCGAGGAGGTTAAAAAAAAAATACAAATGAATATGCTTAATTCTTTTATTAAGGCAGATACAGAATATATAGAAAACAAGCATACTGGAAAGTACATCTCAAATTTGAACTTTGATGTTAATCAAATAACTATGATGCTTAGTAACTCATTTTTAAATTTCTTTAAAGATGGTTTAACTTTAATCGGCTTACTTACTGTAATGTTCCTTCAAAATTGGAGATTATCTTTGATAGCAATAATTATGATCCCCCTTGCATCCATAACAGCTAAAAGATTGGGTAAAAGAATGGGTAAAGTGACAACAGAAGCTCAAGAAAAATCTGGAGATCTAAATAAATATTTAATTGATTTGTTTAAAAATCACAAAATTATTAAAATTTTTCAAAGAGAAGAATTTGAGGAAAATAGATCAGAAAAATTTGTTAATAATCTAAAAGAAAAATCAATAAAAATATCTACTATATTTATAAGAGCAACCCCAATTATGGAAATTCTTACAGGAGTTATGATTGCTTTATTAATATTTTACTCTGGAAAATTAATTATGAACGATCAATTAAGCTTGAATAATTTTTTTTCTTTTTTAGCTGCAATGATGTTAGCTTATCAACCAGTAAAATCATTAGCCACTATTAATGTAGGTATTGGTCAAGGTATATCAGCTGGAAAAAGAATACTCCCAATTATTGATGTTAAAAATTTGATTGAGGTAAATAAAGATAAATCAGAAATTGATTTTAAAAATGGGGATATTGAGTTGAAAAATATAAATTTTACTTATTCTTCTAATTTGGAAAATAAAGTTCTTAAAAATATTAATATTAAAATAAATGGAAAAAAAATGACTGCATTAGTTGGTCAAAGCGGATCAGGTAAGTCCTCATTATTGAGTTTAATTCCAAGGTTATATGATCCAAAATCTGGAATTTTAGAAATTGATGGGCAAAATATTAGAGATGTTAATTTATTTTCTCTCAGAAAAGAAATATCAATAGTTGATCAAAATGTAACACTATTTGATGATACAATTTTTAATAACATTAAATATGCAAAGCCAGATGCAACAGATGAAGAGGTTTATAAAGCTGCAAAACAATCTATGTGCCAAGATTTTATAGATAAGCTTGAAAATAAATATCAAACAATGATTGGGGAAAATGGAGTTCGATTATCAGGAGGAGAAAAGCAAAGATTGTCAATCGCTAGGGCCTTTTTAAAAGATAGTAAGATAATCCTTTTAGATGAGGCAACATCCTCGCTAGACTCTGAAACTGAAGAAAAAATTCAAAAAGCACTTGATAAATTGGTATTGAATAAAACGACCATAGTTATAGCTCATAGACTTTCAACAATTCTTAATTCAGATAAAATTTATGTAATGGATAAAGGTAATGTTCTAGACTCAGGAAATCATGAAGAGCTTTTAAATAAATCTGAAACATATAAGAACTTCTATAATAAGCAGATAAACAAAAACTGATGTTTTTTATTTATAATATTTTTTTATTAATAATATTATTAATTTCACCAATAATCTTAATAATCAGAATATTTTTAGGAAAAGAGGATAAAATAAGATTTAAAGAAAAGTTTTGTTTGTTTTCAGAAAAAAATTATGTGGATGGAACAATATGGTTTCACGGAGCGAGTGTTGGGGAAATATTAAGTATAATCCCAATCATCAAAAAATTTGAAAAAGATAATAAAATTAAAAGAATTTTGATTACTTCTTCAACAACTAGTTCTTCTTATATTTTATCTAAATACAAATTTAAAAAAACAATTCACCAATTCTATCCATTTGACTTAAATATTCTTACTAAATTGTTTATTCATTATTGGAAACCAAGACTGGCTATATTCGTCGAGTCAGAGATCTGGCCAAATATGTATAATAATTTGCACAAAAGAAAAATTCCCTTAATACTTCTTAATGCAAGAATAACAAAAAAATCATTTAATAGATGGAGAAATTTTCCTAATTTTTCAAAAAATATATTTGAAAAAATAAGCGTTGCATTACCTCAAAATAATGAAACGAAAAGATATTTGAAACTTCTTGGAACAAAAAATATAAAAATTGCAGGTAATATTAAATTTTATGGAGCAGCACTATCAAATTATAATACTTCTAGTTTAAAAAAAAAATTTCTTAGAAAAAATATTTTGTGTGCAGCTAGTACACATAAAAATGAAGAATTATTTATTGGCAAAGTTCATAAAGAATTAAAAAATGAAATAAAAAATTTATTAACTATTATTATACCTAGACACATCAATAGGAAGAAAGAGATAACCAATGAGTTATCAAAGATTGGATTAAATTCGGAGCTTCACACATCTTCGAAAAGTTTAAAAAAAAATACCGATATATATGTTGTAGATACTTATGGAGATGCTTCTAAATTCTACTCACTATCAAAATTAACATTTGTTGGGGGTTCATTGGTTTCACATGGAGGACAAAATCCTTTGGAACCTGCCCGCGAAGGAAATTATATTTTATATGGTCCACATGTTGATAATTTTAAGGAGGTCTATCAAATGTTAAGTAGCTTAAAAATTGCAAATAAAATAAATTCAGTAAAAAATATTAAAAATTTTATTCTTCAAAAAATTAATTATTCAGAAAATAAAAAATTAAAATATAAATTGAATTATTTAGGTAATAAAATAATAAATAAAAATATATTAGAGATTAAGAGATTTATCTAAATGAAGATAAGTAAACCACTATTTTGGAATAATAAGAATCTAATTTCGTTGTCTTTAATTCCATTTTCAATAATTACATTTATTATAAATTTTTTTAAAAATTTTTTGTTAAAAAAAAATTATAAAATTAAGACAATATGTGTTGGGAATATTTATGTAGGTGGAACAGGAAAAACATCTCTTTGTATTGAGATAAATAATATTTTAAAAAAAAAATTCAAAACTGTATTTATTAAAAAAAAATATATTAACCAACTTGATGAGAGAGAGTTGCTTAAAATTAATGGAAGTGTTTTTAGTGATAACGATAGGAAAATGAGTTTGATTAAGGCCGAAAATACAAGAAAATTTAATTTGGCTATCTTAGATGATGGTTTGCAAGATAAAACAATAAAATATGATATTTCTTTTGCATGTTTTAATTCAAGCTATGGGGTTGGAAATGGACTATTAATACCAGCAGGTCCTTTAAGAGAAAATTTATCAAGTCTGAGAAATTACAGTGCAATTTTTTTGAATGGTGAAAAAAATAACAAAAGTCTTTTTTCAATCCTAAAAGAATTTAATAACCATATTTTTTACTCAAATTATCTTCCAATTAATTTAAGAAAATTTAACAGAAAAAAGAAATATCTATATTTTTGTGGTATAGGGAATCCTGAAGAATTTGAATACACACTTAAAAAATATAAATTTAATATAGCAAAAAAATTTATATTTCCCGATCATCACAATTTTAAAAATCAAGAGATTGATGAAATCAAAAAAATTGCATTTGATAATAAATTAGAAATCATAACAACAGAAAAAGATTACAAAAGATTAAACAAAAGAAATAGAAAAAATACAGATTATTTAAAAATTAAGTTAAAGATTAAAAATAAAAATAAATTTATAAAATTTCTTAAGGAAAGATTATGAAAAGAATTATTTATTTTTTCGAATTTATTGTAATAAAATTTTTTTTTATAATTTGTCAATTACTTGGATATAGATTTTCATCAGATTTAGGTTTTTATATTGGAAAAACTTTTGGTAATATTTTTAGAAAAGAAACATCTATAATTGAAAATCTAAAAAAATCTAAAATTTCAATTGATATCTCTGAAAATGAATTTGCAAAAAATGTGTTGGGTAATTATGGAAGAATTTTGGCAGAATATCCATTTTTAAAAGATTTTAGAAATAATAATCTATCAAATTATATTGAAATTGAAGGGATTGATAATTTGGAGAAAATAAAATTGAAAAACAAACCTGTAGTATTCATTTCAGGTCATTTTAACAATTTTGAACTTATGGCTATGCAAATAGAAAAATCAGAAATTAATTTAGCTGCAATATATAGACCTTTAAATAATATCTTCTTAAATGAAGACATGGAGCACATTAGAAAAAATTATATTTGTAAGAATCAAATAAAAAAAGGAAGGACAGGAACTAGGCAAATATTGGAAAATCTCAAGAAAGGTAACTCAATTGCATTAATGATTGATCAGAGGGTTACTGAAGGGATTAAAATAAATTTTTTTGGAGATTTAGCGTCTACTACAACAATACCTGCACAAATTATAAAAAAATATAAGTGTGACTTGGTTCCAATTTATATAGAGAGAAATAAAAAACACTATTTCAAAATGTATGTTTCACAACCAATTGTAATAAATTCAGAAAAATCTAATGAGGAAATTTCTAAGCATTTAAATAAAATTTTAGAAAAAATGATATTAAAAAATCCAGATCAATGGATTTGGACGCACGATAGGTGGAGAAAATAAGTATAATTTTGTTACTTTTCTTTTTTGACTGAAGCCTCAATATAAGAATAATAAGCTTCCTGTTCGTCGACATTCCAATAATTTAATTTTTCTAAGGGAATTTTCTTCCCTGAAATTGCGCATATCACATGATCACCCTCTTCCATTATTTCAAAATTATTTGGAAGATATTTTAATTTTGCTAACTTGTTCATGGTTTATAGGATATATATTTTAATATATGAAAATTGCAATTCTTGGAAATGGCGGAAGAGAGCATGCTATAGCAGATCAAATATCAAAATCTCCAAAACTTAATAGATTATATTGCTTACCAGGTAATGCTGGGACTAAATTTATTGCTGAGAATATAAACATCGATATTTATGATTTTGATAAATTGGGTAATTTTGTTGATGAATATAAAATAGATTTAGTAATAGTAGGTCCAGAAAAACCTCTTGTTGATGGTGTCGTCGACTTTCTTACAAATAAAGGAATAAAAGTATTTGGACCTAATAAAATTTCCTCACAACTTGAGGGCTCTAAAATATTTACAAAAAAAATATGTGAAAAATATAAAATTCCAACCGCCCAATTTGGTGTATTTGGCTCCGTTAAAGATGCGTACAAATATTTGGAAGAAGCAAAGAAGCCTATTGTTGTAAAAGCAGATGGTTTAGCAGCAGGTAAAGGTGTTTATATTTGCGAAGATACAGATAGTGCAAAAAATGCTGTAGATGAAATTTTTAATGGAAAATTTGGTACAGCTAATGAAGTTCTTATTGAGGAATTTCTAAAAGGTGAAGAGATGAGCTACTTTGTAATATCTGATGGAAAAACATTTAAAAAGTTCAATACTGCTCAAGACCATAAAAGAGTTGGTGAAGGTGACAAAGGTAAAAATACTGGTGGTATGGGGGCATATTCTCCTTCAGGGCTTATTAATAAAGATTTGGACTTAAAAATTATTGAAAGTGTTGTCAAACCAACTTTTAAGGCAATTGAGGAAATGGGAAAAACATATAAGGGATTTTTATATGTCGGTCTTATGATTAAAGAGAACAAACCATATCTAATTGAATATAATGTAAGAATGGGAGATCCAGAATGTCAGACAATTTTACCATTATTAAACTCGGATCTTTTAGAATTAATTTTATCTTGCTGTGAAGAAAACTTAGAAAATCAAACAATAGAGTGGAAAAATAAAAAAAGTATGTGCGTTGTACTGTGCTCTAATGGATATCCAGATATATATAAAAAAAACGTAGAAATTCCCCACTTAGAGAAAATTACAGAGAAGAATAATACTTTTATTTACCATGCTGGCACTGAGTGGATTGATAATAAAGTTTATGCAATAGGAGGACGTGTACTTAATTTTGTAAATATTTCTGAGGATTTAAAAAAATCAAGAGAATTGGTGATTAATGAAATTGAAAATTTAGGATGGAAAAATGGTTTTTATAGAAAAGATATTGGTTTTAGAATTATAGATAAATGAGAATTATTTCGGGAGAATTAAAAGGAAAAAAATTATCAGATCCATTAGACAAATCAACCAGACCATTAAAAGATATGGTTAGAGAGTCAATTTTCAATATTTTAGATCACTCAAACAAAGTATCTGCAAAAATATTTAATGCAAAAGTCTTAGATTTATTTTCTGGAACTGGATCATTTGGAATTGAATGCTTGTCCAGAGGAGCATCTGAAGTATTTTTTTTTGAAAATTACCATAATTCGTTAAAAATTCTAAAACAGAATATCTTTAACTTAAAATTAGAAAATAAAAGTAAAGTGTATAATTATAGCGCTTATAATTTAGAAGGCTCAAATTTAGAACATAGGATATTTGACATAATTTTTTTAGACCCTCCTTTTAAAGATGGAGAAATAAAAAATTTGATAGATCAAATTAAAAAAATTAAAATTGCAGATATAAATTCTATATTAATCATACATAGAAATAAGAAATCAGATGACAACATTTCAAAATATCTGAATATAATAGAAGAAAAAAATTATGGTTTATCAAAAATATTTTTTTGCAAATTAATTTAGTTAAGAATTTTTGAAGTCTCAGTTTTTATTAATTCAACTGATGGTTGATCGAAAGGATTTACCTTCATTACTCTTCCAAGTAAAATTGTTTCTAATACAAAAAAAGAAAAAAGCTCTCCTAAACTTTCTTCATTTCTTTTCTGAACTTCAAAACTTCTAAATGGTATTTTTTTTTTCTTAAAAACTATTTGAGTTGCATTTCTTTGGGCTTGTGCGATTTGAATTAAGCTTTTATTTTTTAAATTTGAAAATTTACCGAATAAATTACTGTTATCTAGTTTGTTTGTTTTTTCGTTTATAACTCCAAAAAATGTGAAAAAGTTATTTTTAGGTCCGTCTAAGTATAATTGCAGTAAACTATGATTATCTTTTGGCATAGATGATATAATGGGAAATACACCTTTATTTTTTTTACCTAAACTCTCAGCTGTTAGTTGCTGATACCACTTAAATAAGTTTTCTGAAGCCTCATCATAGTTTAAAATTACGGAATTTTTTTTTCCTTCTGAAATACATTTTGACATAAAACTTACATTGTTAACTAATGAGTTTAAGAAAGATTTATTTTTAATTAAATTATTAAATCTTTTAAATTTTGCCTCATGCAAACCCAATAATTGAGCAGGCAACATTCCTACTTCTGACAATACAGAATACCTTCCTCCAATATAATTTTTATGTTCAATTATTTCTGCTTTTAATTTTTTAGCTAATGAAGTTAAAAAACTAGATTTATCCTCAGTAATTACTATATTTTTATTTTTTTTTTGAGACTTAAGAATTAAATTTAAATTTGACACTGTTTCGAGCGTATTTCCTGATTTAGAAATTATTATATTTATAGATTTACTATTTGATTCAAGTTTAATTTGATTATTTAGATTATTAAAAAATCTTATTTTTTTTTTAATTTTAAATTTTAAAAAATCATGAATTGCCTCGGTACCTAATATTGATCCACCCATACCAATTAAATTGATACTTTTATAATTTTTATATTTCCTAATAATATTTTTTTTAAAACTATATTTATAATTATTAGTAAATGAATTAAATAAAGAAGAACTTAAAATTAATTCTTTATTTAAAATTTTATTTATTTTTTTTGTATCTTTAATATTTGTTTTTAAATTGAAATTCTTAAATATTATGTTTTTTGAAAACATTTTTTATTTGATTTTTTTCAATATGGAACTTTCAATAGTTGTGGACTCATCTGAAGGGACATATTCTTCACAATTATTTTTTATAAGACAATCTTTATTATTTTTAAGCAAGTCTTTTATATTTGATTGATAGCTTTCAATATCTTTAGTAGATTTTACATTGGCTTCCCCTGGTTTGGGTAATTTATTAAAATCAGGCGGCATAGACAGTGGATTTTTTTTATCGATTAAAAATTCATCTCCTTGATCTGATCTTTTTTTCCCTTGTAAAGCTTCTCCCACACCACATGAATATAAAAAAATTAAGAAGATTAATAACTTTGAAATTTTAAAGAATTTATCCATTAACTTTTTTATAACTTATTAATTCAGCCAAAATAAGGAAAATAATTCCAATTGTTATAAATATATCAGCTACATTGAAAATAAACCAATGATATCCGTTATAATTTATATCAAAAAAGTCTGGAACAGCTCTATAATATATTCTATCAAATAAATTACCTAATGAGCCTCCTAAAATAACAATTAAAAAATAATACTTTAGTCCTTTTTCTATAAATAATAGATAAATTATCACAAAATTAATTAAAATAATTAAAATAGTAACTACGTTATAGAAAAGATCCTGATCTGATGATAATAGGCCAAAACCTATTCCTTTGTTCCAAACTAAATAAAAATTTAAAAATGAGTTTATATAAATATCTACTCGTCCAGTTTCCTCTAATATATTTAGAATAAGTATTTTTGATATTCTGTCTAATAAGAAAATGGATAATAAAATGAAAATACTTATTACTATTTTTTTTAAACTTTCACTTTTCATTGAACGCTGAGATGCCCATGTTTCTCACATATATTCTTACTAATTTTCCAACAAACAGGACACTTGTTTCCAACAGCTTTTGAACTGGTTATCTCAATGTCTTTTTCTAAATTGTTATCATTTAAGATTGAAGCAGAGGATGTTATGCAAATCTCGGAGAAATCATGATTCTGGGCCAAACGAAACATGTCTTTATCTTTGATTTTTATTTCAATATTTGCCTCTAAACTTGAACCAATAATTTTATCAGCTCTTTTACTTTCAATACTTATATTTGCTTCATCTCTGATTAATTTAATCTTATCCCATTTACTATTTAATTCTTCATTTTTCCATTGATTTGGAATTTTAACAAATTTTTGTAAATGAATACTTCCATTATTATCTTCCTTATAAATTAAATGATAAATTTCCTCTGTGGTAAATGATAAGATAGGAGCAAACCATTTTAATAAGCATTCTAAAATTACTTTTAGTGTCAAAATACAGTCAGAACGCTTTTTTGAAACTTTTGGGTCGCAATAAAGAAGATCTTTTCTAATATCAAAATAAAATGCTGAGAGTTCTACTGTACAAAAATTTAGTAATTCTTTATATAAATTATGAAAATTATAGGACTTAAAGTATTCATTAAATCTTTCATTGATCACATACAATCTATGCAGCATATACTTTTCTAATTCAGGAATATTATTTAGATCAATTTTATCAAAATCTACTTTTGAATATTCATCTTGTATATTTCCTAAAAGGTATCTAAATGTATTTCTTATTTTTCTATAAGATTCAGAATGCTGGTCTAAAATTGAATAATCTATTCTTAAGTCCTCGGCATAATTTGATGAGGCAACCCAAATTCTTAGTATATCAGCACCATATTTTTTTAGGATATCTTCTGGAGCTATTACATTTCCAGTTGATTTAGACATTTTTAGTCCTTTTCCATCAACAACAAACCCATGAGATAAAATACTTTCAAATGGTGCTCTACCTCTTGTTCCACAAGACTCTAAAAGTGAAGAGTGAAACCATCCTCTATGTTGATCCGAACCCTCTAGATACATTGATGCAGGCCATTTTAAATCTTCTCTCTTTTCTAAAACAAAAGAATGAGTTGATCCACTATCAAACCATACTTCTACAATATCACTAGTCTTATCAAAATCTTCTGCATTATATTTATCTCCAAGCAGTCTCTGAAAATTATCTTCAAACCAACAGTCTGAGCCTTCTTTTTCATATATTTTTGCAATATTCTCAAAAACATCTTCATCGATAAGAATTTCTCCATTTTTTTTTGAAATAAATATTGGAAGTGGAACTCCCCATACCCTCTGTCTAGAGACACACCAATCTGGTCTAGTCTCTATCATTGCTTTAATTCTTTCTTTACCTTTACTAGGATAGAAAGTAGTGTCATTAATTGCTTTGAGTGCTTTGTCTCTTAGTTTGTGACTTTCCATTGAAATAAACCATTGAGGCGTTGCTCTATGAACTAAAGGAGCCTTAGATCTCCAAGAATGTGGGTAAGAATGTGTTAGTTTGCCATTGTTTAAAAGACCTTTTAATTCTTTAAGCTTTTCAATAACAATATCGTTTGCTTTAAAAATATGAGTTCCTTCAAACATAGGTATGTGTTTTGTGTATCTTCCATCATCGTCAACTGTTTCAATTGCTTTTATTCCATTATTGATACACAGATTAAAATCATCAGGTCCATGACTTGGAGCACAATGAACAATTCCTGTTCCTTGTTCAGTTGTTACAAATCTTGCCTCGAGCATAGGAACATCATAGTCATAGCCAATTTTATGAAATGGATGGTTACAAATAGTTCCGTCAAATTCTTTTCCTTTAAATTCTTTCAATATCTTAATATTGTATTTAGTATCTTTTACAACAGACTGCAAAAGTTCTTTTGCAATAACTATTTTTTCGTTTTGTAATGCTTCTTTGTTATCTATCTCGCATAAAACATAATCCAGAATTTGGTTATAAGCTAATGCCTTGTTAGCTGGTATCGTCCATGGGGTTGTTGTCCAAATAACAATGTTCGAACCAACTAATTCATTAATATTTGATTTTTTAACTGGGAAGGCTGCATAGATTGTATCAGATACATGATCTTGATATTCAACTTCTGCATCTGCTAAAGCTGTTTTTTCAACTGTTGACCATAAAACAGGCTTGTAACCCTTGTACAGACTACCCTCTTTTAAAAATTTTCCAAGTTCTCTTACAATTTGAGCTTCTGCATCAAAACTCATAGTTGAATAATAGTTTTCCCAATCTCCTATTACTCCTAATCTTTTAAATTGATCTTTATGAATATTAATCCATTTACTTGCAAAATCTCTACATTCTTTTCTAAACTCAATAATAGGCACATCATTTTTATTTTTTTTATTTTTTTTGTATTGTTCTTCAATTTTCCATTCAATTGGTAATCCATGACAGTCCCATCCAGGTACATAAACTGAGTCTTTACCATCCATTTGATGAAATTTAATTATTATGTCTTTTAGAATTTTATTTAGGGCAGTACCCATATGAATATTTCCATTTGCATATGGAGGTCCATCGTGTAAGACAAATTTTTCTTTGCCTTTGCTTTGATCTCTTAGTTTATCATATAGATTAATCTTATCCCAAAATTTTAAATATTCTGGTTCTTTATTTGGTAGATTTGCTTTCATAGAAAAAGCAGTTTTAGGTAAATTTAAATGTTCCTTACTCATTATGTTTTTTTAGCTTTTAAAATATCTTTTTTAATTTGATTTTTTAGTTCACTGATACCTTTGAATTTTTTTTCTCCTCTTATAAATTTTAAAAATTCTATGGATAATTTTTTATTATAAAGATTTCTTGAAAAATTAAAAATATTTACCTCTAAAAGTATTTTTTTTTCATTAAAAGTGGGTCTATAGCCTAAATTAGCAATTCCTTTAAAGTATTTTTTTCCATCATTAATTCTTGCATTAACAGCATAAACACCAGGTTTTGCTATAACATAATTTCCAATATCGATATTGCAGGTTGGGAATCCAATTTTTTGACCCATCATTCTGCCTCTTTGAACTTTTCCTTCAATTTCCCAGTTTCTTTTTAAAAAAGTATTTGCTTTTGATAGCTTTCCCTCCTCAAGTAACTTTCTAATAATTGTTGATGAAATTATTTTTTTGTTTTTCATCAAAGGTGTTGGATTTATTAAGTTATAACCAAAATCATTCTCATATTTTTTAAGCTGTGCTACATCGCCTTCTCTTTTATGGCCGAATCTAAAGTTATTGCTAACAAATATAAATTTTGATTTAAGCTTTCTAGATAAAATCTCTTTTATGAATTTATAGTAGGTAATTTTGGAAAAATTTTTGTCAAATTTTTTATTAATTACAAAATCAACACTAAATTTTTTTAAATAAATTACCTTCTGATTTAAATTTGATATTCTATAATTTTTAATGTTTTTATTAAAAAACATTTTAGGTATAGGATCAAACGTAACCACACCTAATTTAGATTTATATTTTTTTTTATATTTTTTGGCTAATTCAAATAATTTTTGATGGCCTGAATGTAAACCATCAAAGTTACCGATTAATATAATTGATTTTTTAAACTTTTTTGGGATATTAAAATTATTAAAAATCTTTAATTTTTTTACCATTTTAATTCCTTCTGAAAATAATTAATTTTTGTTTCATAATTTTTAAGTAATTTGTTAATTGATAATTTTGAAATTTCTTGTCTATGTATACCACCTGTAATTAGTAATGAATCAAAATTCTGAATGTTAGCACCTTTTATATCTGTATTTAGATTATCACCAATACATAATATTTTTTTATTATTTACATCTGCCGCAATTTCATAAACAGGAGGATAGGGTTTACCAAAGTAAATAACCTCACCATTAATTTCTTCAAATGATTTTGCAATAGACCCTGCGCAATATTCTCTTTTGTCTCCTCGATCAACTATTAAATCAGGGTTAGTACATATCATTTTTTTAGTTATGTGTTTTGATAAAAGGGTTTTGTAATATCCTAAATCATCTTCATGATCCTCAAATAGACCTGAACATAATAAGTAATCCGAGTCGTCTATGTTAAGTACTTTATTATCTTCAAAAGTTTTAAATAAATCAAAATCTCTTGGTGGTCCTAAGTGAAAAAAATTTTTATTATTAAAATTTTCTAAAAGATATCTTTTTGATGCTTCTCCAGATGTAAAAACTGCATCAGAAAAATTATTTAACCCCATTTTTTTTAAAGTATTAATAACTGTTAAGTTGGGTCTTGGAGCATTTGTCAATAATATGAATTTTTTTTTATTATTAGATAATTCATCTAAAACTTTTATAGCATTCTCATATAGCTTTATTCCGTTATGGACTACTCCCCAGATATCAATGAAAAATAAGTCATATTCACTGAATATCGATTTTAACCCTAATTCATCTAAATTTTTACTCATATTTCAGATATAGCTTAAAAATCTAATAAATACCTGATTTTTCTCATCTATATATTTGAGGCCAGATCTTGAAATAATAGTCACATGCATCTATATGAACAGTAATTTAAAGGAGTAAATATGAAGTTTAAACCGTTACACGATAGGGTATTAATCGAAGTTTTAGACAGCAGTGAGAAAACTGCTGGTGGGATTATCATCCCTGATTCTGCTCAAGAGAAACCACAAGAAGGTAAAGTAGTTGCTGTTGGTGGTGGATCAAAAACTGAGGATGGAAAAATTATACCAATGGATGTTAAAGTTGGTGACAAAGTTCTTTTTGGAAAATGGTCAGGAACTGAAGTTAAAATTGATGGTAAAGAATACAGCATAATGAAAGAGTCAGACATTATGGGTATCTCTACTTCTAAATAAAATTAATAAAAGGAGAGTTTAATAATGGCAAAAATAGTAAAATTCGATTCAGATGCTAGATCAGCAATGCTGAAGGGAGTAGATATCCTTGCAAATACAGTTAAGGTTACTCTTGGTCCAAAAGGAAGAAATGTTGTTATAGACAAGGCATATGGCGCACCAAGAACAACTAAAGATGGTGTATCAGTTGCTAAAGAAATAGATCTAGATGATAAATTTGAAAACATGGGTGCTCAAATGGTTAAAGAAGTTGCGAGCAAAACAAATGATGAAGCAGGTGACGGTACAACAACTGCAACTATTTTAGCTCAAGCTATTGTAAAAGAAGGTTGTAAGTATGTTACAGCTGGTATGAACCCTATGGATGTTAAAAGAGGAATTGAAGCTGCAGTTGAACAAGTTAGAAATACTCTTATATCCTCGGCTAAAAAAGTTAAAGATAGTGATGAAATTGCTCAAGTTGGAACTATTTCTTCTAATGGAGATAAAGAAATAGGAAACATGATTGCAAAGGCTATGCAGAAAGTTGGTAACGAAGGTGTTATAACTGTTGAAGAAGCAAAAAGTATTGAGACAGAACTTGATGTTGTTGAAGGAATGCAATTTGATAGAGGATATTTATCACCATACTTTGTTACAAATGCTGAAAAAATGACAACAGAGCTAGAAAATCCATTAATTCTTTTACACGAAAAGAAATTAACTAATCTTCAACCTATGGTTCCCCTACTTGAAGCCGTTGTTCAAGCGGGTAGACCTTTAATGATTATATCTGAAGATGTAGAAGGTGAAGCTTTGGCAACTTTAGTTGTAAACAAATTAAGAGGTGGACTTAAAGTTGTAGCAGTTAAAGCTCCCGGATTTGGAGATAGACGTAAATCAATGCTTGAAGACATAGCAATTTTAACTGGTGGACAAGTTATTTCTGAGGATCTTGGTATTAAATTAGAAAATGTTAAAATTAATGATCTAGGTTCAGCTAAAAGAGTAAAAGTCGACAAAGAAAATAGCACCATAGTAAGTGGTACTGGAAAAAAATCAGACATCGAAGCAAGATGTGATCAAATTAAACAGCAAGTTGAAGAAACTTCATCAGATTATGATAGAGAAAAACTTCAAGAAAGACTTGCTAAATTAGCTGGAGGTGTTGCAGTTATCAAAGTTGGTGGTGCAACTGAGGTAGAAGTTAAAGAGAAAAAAGACAGAGTTGAAGACGCTTTAAATGCTACAAGAGCAGCTGTTGAAGAGGGAATAGTTGTTGGCGGTGGATGTGCTCTTCTTTATGCTTCAAAAGATCTAGATAATTTAAAAGTTAAAGGTTCTGATCAAAAAGCAGGTGTTGCAATTGTTAAAAGTGCTTTAGAAGCTCCTATAAGACAAATAACAACAAATGCTGGTGTCGACGGTTCAGTTATAGTTGGAAAACTTTTAGAAGCCAATAAATCTTCTCAAGGTTATGACGCTCAAACAGAACAGTATGTTGATATGTTTAAAGAGGGAATTATTGATCCTGTTAAGGTTGTAAGAACAGCTTTACAAGATGCAGCTTCAATTTCTGGATTATTAGTAACTACAGAAGCAATGGTTGCTGATAAACCTGAAGAGAAGGATGCAGCTGCTGGAGGGATGCCTCCAGGAGGAATGGGCGGCATGGGCGGCATGGGCGGCATGGGAATGTAATACCCTTTTCGTACCTATGAATTTTAAAAAGGCGAGTTTTTACTCGCCTTTTTTTTTATCTCTACGAAAATAAAAGTAATGAACAAAGTAATGAACAATTTTAAAAAACAAGGTAATTCAATAGTTATTCAATCAGTGAATGAGAATGTAACCCAAAAAAGTCTAACTAAAAAATTTAAAAGGGCAGATTTTTCTGCCCTTTTTTTTTGTTTTCAATTCAAGGTTTAGATGTATAAGAAGCTCAATTATGAATAACAATATTCGAAACATCACTATCATTGCTCACGTTGATCATGGAAAAACAACGTTGATTGATAATTTGATGAAACAGAGTGGTTCTTTTAGAGAGAATGAAGTAGTTGATGAAAGATTAATGGACTCTGGAGAATTAGAAAAGGAAAGAGGTATTACAATACTTGCGAAACCGACTTCGATTAATTGGAAAGATATTAGAATAAATATTATTGATACTCCCGGTCACAGAGATTTTGCAGCAGAAGTTGAAAGAGTTTTAAGTTTAGCAGATGGTGCATTATTATTAGTAGATTCTGCAGAAGGCGTCATGCCACAAACAAAATTTGTATTAAGTAAAGCACTAAAACAAGGGTTAAAACCAATTGTTGTTATAAATAAATTAGACAAAAGTGATCAAAGGGCTGATGAAGTTTTAAACGAGACATTTGATTTGTTTGTTAGTTTAGACGCTAATGAGGAGCAATTAGATTTTCCAGTTTTATATGCAAGTGGAAGATCTGGTTGGGCGTCTAAGGATATTGATGGGCCAAGAGAAAATCTTAACCCACTATTAGATTTAGTTTTAGATCAGGTAAAACCCTCTGAATTTGATAGATCAAAGCCATTTGCGATGCTATCGACACTACTTTATGCTGACAATTTTTTGGGTAGAAGTTTAGTAGGAAGAATTTCACAAGGGACGGCAAAAGCAAATCAACAAATTAAGGCAATCAATTTAAATGGTGAAAAAGTAGATGAAGGTAGACTTACAAAAATCTTTAGATACGAAGGCACAAAAAAAGTTCCGATTGAAGTTGGAGAAGCTGGAGATATTGTAGTCATAGCAGGATTAGAAAAAGCAAATGTAGCAGATACGATTTGTGATTTAGAGGTAAATGAACCAATTGAGGCAACACCTATCGATCCACCAACAATGTCGATAAAAATAACAGTAAATAGCTCACCACTAGCAGGAACTGAGGGGAAAAAATTAACAAGTACTCAAATTAGAGATCGTTTAATTTTAGAGGCCCAAAACAACGTTGGAATTTCTTTCTCAGAAAACTCAAATAAAGATGCATTTGAGATAAGTGGACGAGGAGAATTAATGCTTGAAATATTATTAACACAAATGAGAAGAGAGGGCTTTGAAATGACCGTCAGTCCTCCTAAAGTTTTATTTAAAACTGATGAAAATTCAAAAAAGTTAGAACCCATTGAAGAAATAACTATGGATTTGGATGAAGAATACTCATCAAGAATTATTGATTCTATGAATAGAAGAAAAGGTAAATTAATTGAACTTAAAGATACTGGAAAAAATAAAAAAAGACTTATTTTTCAAGCTCCAACAAGAGGTTTAATGGGATACACAAGTAGATTTTTAACTTTAACCAAAGGGACTGGAGTTATCAATAGAATTTTTCACTCTTATGGAGATTTCGAGGGAGACATGGAAGGAAGAAGAAATGGTGCGTTAATTTCTATGGATCAAGGTAAGGCCGTTGCATTTTCAATTTTTAATTTGCAAGCTAGAGGAGAAATGTTTGTTACACATAATGATCCAGTTTATACAGGAATGATTGTGGGCTTAGCTCCTAAACCAGGTGATATGATAATTAATGTCATGAAAGGAAAAAAACTCACGAATATGAGAACACAAGGCACAGATGAAAACATAGTTCTCACACCGGTAAGACAAATGTCGATTGCAGAACAGTTAAGTATGCTTAATACTGATGAAGCATTAGAAATCACGCCTAAATCTTGCAGACTTAGAAAAGCAATTCTGGACCCTCACGAAAGAAAAAGAAGCGAAAAACAAAATACTGCTACTTAGTTCATTATTCTTTCAATAATATATAAACTTAAAGCAATACAAGGACCAATTCCAAAAGCAAACATTAAAGTTCCAATTCCGATTGTTCCTCCTAAATACCAACCAACTGAAGCTACAGAAATCTCAATAAAAGATCTTACAGCAGCAATTGGTAGGTTAGTTTTTTTTTGTAAACCAGTCATTAACCCGTCCCTAGGTCCTGGACCTAAATTGGCAATTAAATATATACCGCTACCTACCCCGACTATCATTACACCAACTGCAGCCAGTAATAATTTCATAATGTAAGTTTCGGGTGTTTGTATTAATGCAATTGTTATATCTAACATTGCTGCAATGATAACAATATTGAATATGGTACCAAGACCAGGTTTTTGTTTTAAGAAAAACCATGAACATAAAACAACAACACTCACTATAAAAGTGACAATTCCAATGGATAATCCTGAATTAATTGAAATTCCTTGTGCCATTACAGTCCATGGAGAATTCCCAATAAATGAAATAACGACTAATGCTTCGCCAAAACCAAATAATATAAGGCCAAAACAAAGAAAGAATAATGTTGATAATTTTGGCTTTAGATTAAAAGTCTCTTGAGAACTCCATGAGACTTTAGGAATATTTTTGATAGTAAGGAACATATATTTAGCTATTATTTATACTTTCTTTAACTAAAATCTATGAAAATGAAACATTTTATAACCGTATCAATAATTATTATGTTTGCTTCTAAAGTGATGGCACATAGCAGTCATTATCAAGGTCTTAAAAAAATTGAGATGGATGTTATAAGAAATAATGAGATTATTGGAAGCACCAGCTACTTCTTTGAATTGGACAAGGATTTGTTTGTAGTAAAAAATTATACTAATTTCAAAGTAGAGCTATTTGGCGTAACAGTTTTTTCAATATTAAGTGAAACAATAGAAAAATATAAAGATGAAAAATTAGTTTTTTTTAAATCAAATACTTTTCAAAATGATAAGGAAAAATATGTAAATTTAGATTATGATAAGGATACAAATAAATTTATTATAGATGGATCATCTTATAAAGGTGAAGCTAGTTTAGATTGTACAATTGGAAATTGGTGGAACCACAAAATTTTAAAAGCTAATAAACAAATTAGTCCTTTATCTGGTAGTATTAAAAAACAAACTGTAAGTTTAATTGGAACTGAAAATATTACTATTAATGGCAAAGAATATTTAACTGAACACTTTAATATTAAGTCAAATGATGAAGATCTTTCTGATGAAAAAAAATTTGAATTTGATGTTTGGTATAATCCTGAAAATAATTTAATATTAAAAGTGACTTATAATAAAATGGGTAACTGGGAATATAGATTAAGGAGTTTTGAGTAATGGCAATATGGGGAAGTATAATTGGTGGAATGCTGGGTTTTTCTATTGGTGGACCTTTCGGTATGCTTTTGGGATCCTTAATTGGCGGAAAAATATCAAGAGCCAGATCAAGTGGTGGATTTAGATCTTTTGCACAGCCTCAACAAATATTTGCGCTCTCTTTGATTGTTTTATCAGCAAAGCTAAGTAAAGCAGATGGACAAGTTAGTCGTGAAGAATTAATTGCTGTTAAAGATAAATTAAAAATACCTGAGAGTGAGTTAGATCAGGTCGGTAAAATTTTCAATAAAGCTAAAGAGGAAAGCACCGGGTATGAACCATATGCAAAACAAATTGCAGAAGTTTACAAAGGTAATTTAAATATTTTAGAAGAGGTAATAAATACTTTATTTTATATTGCAGAAGCTGACGGGCATGTAAGTGACAATGAATTAATTATGATAGAAGATATAGCAAGAATTTTTGGATTAAATGAGGCTCAAATTAACGGAATTAAAGAAAGTAGAAAGTCATCAGACAAACTTAATCCTTATATTGTTTTAGAGAGTAAGCCTGATGACTCACTCGAAGAAATAAGAAAACGGTATATTAAACTTAGCAAAGAACATCACCCTGATCTTTTATTAAGTAAAGGTGTTCCTCAAGAATTAATAGATGAGAGCAAAGCTAAAATGAGAGCTGTCAATTCAGCATGGGATCAGATTCAAAAATTAAAGAATTAGTCCTAATAAACTCGCCATAAAATACATAGAAAATACAAAAGCAAGGACCACAATGAAATACATTATTGTAACAATTTTATCTCTTTTCCTTCTTTGTCTTACAAATGGCTTATCATCCAGATCACAAATATCTCTTATGCCGATAACTTTATAATCACAAGTATAACGCCATATTGAGTCAGGCATTCTAGGATCGGTTTGATTATAATATTGTATCCATTGAACTGTATATTTAAATAAAAGATAGCTTACTATTAAAAGAAGACCACTAGTAAACATTAATCTATCATCTAAAACTGTTCTGACTCGGTTGAGCCTTCCATTGCAGTAGTTGAGCTTTTGCCTGAGCTTATTGTATTTGACACTGCATCAAAATAAGATGTACCTACTTCTCTTTGATGTTTCACACTTGTATATCCATCTTTTTCTCTAGCAAATTCATGCTGTTGAATTTTTGAATAAGCAGTCATACCCTCTGATTTATATTTTTCTGCTAATTCAAATATTGCGATGTTTTGAGTGTGAAAACCAGCTAATGTAATGAATTGAAATTTATATCCCATTTCTCCTATCTTTCTTTGAAATGATCCAATTTCCTCATCAGATAAATGTTTCTTCCAATTAAATGATGGAGAACAGTTATAAGCTAACATTTTACCAGGAAATTTTTCATGTATAGCATCAGCAAATTTCTTTGCTTCTTCCAAATTTGGAGTAGCAGTTTCACACCAAATTAAATCTGCATATGGTGCATAAGCAAGACCTCTAGAAATTGCCTGCTCTATTCCGTCTTTAACATAAAAGAAACCCTCGGGAGATCTTTCGCCAGTTAAAAATGGTTTGTCATTTTCATCAAAATCATTTGTGATTAACTTTGCAGCATTTGCATCTGTTCTTGCTAAAATTATTAATGGCACATCTGCAATGTCAGCGGCAAGTCTTGCGGCCTTTAAATTTCTAACCATTGTTCCAGTTGGTACAAGAACTTTTCCACCCATATGACCACATTTTTTCTCACTAGCTAATTGGTCTTCAAAGTGAACCCCAGCAGCACCTGCTCTAATAAATTTTTTAGTTAATTCAAATACATTTAGTGGTCCACCAAAACCCGCTTCACCATCTGCTATAATTGGCAACATGTAATCAGTTCTCTTACTTTTATCCATATCACCATCTATCATTTCCATATGTTGAATTTGATCAGCTCTAACTAGGGAATTATTCATTGTCTCGACTAATTTTGGTGCACTATCATAAGGATATAAAGATTGGTCAGGATACATTTCTCCAGCACTGTTAGCATCAGCTGCAACTTGCCAACCACTTAAATAAATTGCCTTTAAACCAGCCTTGGCGTGTTGCACTGCATGATTTCCAGAAAGTGACCCAAGGGTGTTTACATAAGCTTCTGTATTAAGCAGTTTCCAAAGCTTTTGGGACTGCATTTTACACATAGAATACTCAATTTTGATTGATCCTCTTAATCTTTCAACTTCTTCAGGAGTATAATCTCTTTTAATCCCTGCAAATCTTTGTAAATCGTATGAAATATTTTCAGCTGACACTTAAACCCCTCTCTTTTGATTAAATGACTAGAAATGACTAATGGCTATTTTGAGCTGTATTCTTCAGTAAATTCATTCATTCCGCTAGATCCCCAATCGCAATGATCGTCCCTGATGTAAATACCTTTTGACTTGTGCTCAGAATGCTCTTCTTTATTAGTAATTTGGTAGTTATTTTCGATATTGTTAATTTTGTTTTTTTCCATGTAAACTTTATAATTTACAATATTTACAAAATCTACAATTAAATTGTTTTTGCTTGTAAAATCGAATAATTTTGTGTAAATTTAAATTTACAAAATTTACAAATAGTAAAATGAGTCAAATTGATACAAAAATCGGTCCAAAAATCAAAGCTTTTAGAAGGCAACTAGGAATTCAAGCTAACAAATTAGCAGAAGAAATGTCTATTTCACCAAGCTATTTAAATCTAATAGAGAGCGGAAAAAGAAAAATTGATGGAGACTTACTTTTAAGGGTTTGTGATAAACTTAAAATAGAGCTTTCAGATCTTACAAGTAAAACTGACATAAATCTTGAAAATAATATTTCTGAATTATTGGGTGATGAACTTTTTGAGGATCTTGATATTCTTGGACCAGAAGTAAAAGATTTAGTTAATACAAATCCCAAAATTGCCAAAGCTTTAATTAAACTAGGTGACAACTTCAAACAAAAAGATCATGAAATTTTTAATAAATTGGAAAATATTTCAGGCAAAATTATTGATGGGAGAAAAAACGCGTTTCCTGGAGAAGTAATCTCAGATTTTTTACAAGAAAATAAAAATTTTTTTCCAAAATTAGAGGAATTTGCAAATCAAATTTTTGATAAAGTAAAACAAAATAATAGAACAAGATATATTGCACTATGTCAGTTTTTAAAAGATGAATATGGTATAACTGTTAAAGATGTAATACCTAAAGAAGGAAAACCATTTTCAAAAATATATAAAGTAAAAGATAAAGAATTATTATTATCTGATTATCTTTCACTTGAAACTAAAAAACTTTTTGCTGCAGCACAAATTTCACAAGAAGGTGCATCAAAAGAAATTGATGAATATCTATCAACTTTTAATTTTCCAACTGAAGAGTCTAAAAAATTAACAAGAGTTGCACTTTTGAATTATTGTGGTGCTGCAATATTAATGCCCTACTCTCTTTTTCATAAAGAATGTAAAGAATTAAAATATGATTTAGAACTTTTACAAAATACATTTGCTACTTCTTTTGAACAAGTGGCTCATAGAGTTACATGTTTACAAGATCCAAAACTTCCTGGAATACCTTTTCATTTTTTAAGAGTAGATGTTGCTGGAAATATTTCAAAAAGATTTTCATTATCAGGTATAGAGATACCAAGATATGGTGGAGCCTGTCCAAGATGGAACGTTTACTCAGCCTTTTCAAGGCCAGGTGTTATTCAAGCAGCAGTTAGTAAGATGACTAATGGAGAGAAATATGTTTGCATAGCAAAAACTGTAGAAAAAGGTGTTGGAAGATATGGACAAAAAAAAAGTATGTTATCAATAGGTCTTGGTTGTGAAGCAAAATATGCAAAAGAATTTGTATACACTGAAAATTTAGATCTTAGTGACAAAAAATCGGAATTACCTATTGGAGTATCATGCAGAACATGCGATAGACTTGATTGTTCACAAAGAGCTTTCCCCCCTCTTCATAAAAAATTTGATGTAGACATTAATTCTAGAGGTGTTTCAGTTTACGTAAATGAGTAGAAAATAGCTTAATGCTGTTTTTGTCTTTTCTTTGAAATAAGCTGAGTAAGAGAGTCAACCATCAAGTCTGAAGCTTTAAATATTTCATTGGCTTTAAATTCATAAGACATATTTTTTTCCTCATTTGTCTTATCTTCTATTATTATTCCTTTATCAGGAGAATTATCCTTTATATATATTAAAATTAACCACTCATCATCTGAGGACTCGTCCCATTTAATAAATATTTCTCCTGTCTCAAACCTTTTGTCTATACATCTAAAAATAGACATGTGTCTCGTGATATATCTTTTATTTAATTGAAAAACTAAACTGTTAGCACTTCTATAAAAACTTTCTAAAGCAAACTCAATTTTCTGTCTTGCTAAATTATATTCCCTCTCTTTTTGAAGGAGAGCCGATCTATCATCAGCCTCATCTGTCTTTACACCAAGAGCCTCAACTCTCTCTCTTATTTTTTGGTCTCTTATAAGTCTGTACTTATTTTTTAAATTCTCTATTCTTTGCTGTAATTCTCCATAGTCTTCCCTTTTTTCTTTTAAGGAAATTTTCTCAAGTTTTTCTAATTCTTTTACTTCTCTAATTCTAAATCTTTCAATCTGTTTTTGTATCCTTAATTCTTGTAAAAATTTCTTTTGTCTGTCTGATTGCTCTTTTCTTAGGAGAGCTTGTTCTTTTCTCAAAAATAATTTTAAGTCTTTTGCTCTTAATTTTTCTATTCTTTCTTCATCCTTAAGTTGTAGCACCTTTAGTTTTAATTGCTTTTCTTCATGTAAGATTTTTTGGTTCTTAATTTTTTCTTTTTCTTTATCTTTTTTCTCTATTTGTATTAATTTTAATCTCCGTTTTTCATCTTTTCTTTGAGATTTAAATTCATTGATTTTTTTGTCTATTGAATTAAAAAATTTAGATAGACGTCTATCAATTGCAAAAATATCAAATTTGACTTTGACGTTTAATTTTGATTTTAAATTTTCTTCAACTCTTACTGATTTTGTAATTAAATTATTTTTTATTTTTTTTTTTAGGATTAATTTTTTTTGAATATTTTTTTTTCTTTTAGCCTTGAAGATTTTTTTCTTTTTTACTTTTTTTTTAATTTTTGATGGAATTTTTGTAATTTTTCTTTTTTTATTTTTTTTCATTATTACTGTTAATTATTTATCAGCAATATTTTAATAAATATAGTCCCGAGTATTAGGAACTGAGGCATTATCTTTTGATAATTGAAGCTGAAATACAACCTGATCCCCCCATTTAAATGCCATTTCACAACTAGCTAAGTAAAATTCCCACATTCTAAAAAATTTTTCATCAAACATGTCTAAAACTATGTCTTTTTTTGATAAAAATCTTTCTTTCCAATTCCTAAGGGTATGAGCATAGTGCATTCTGAGAACTTCAATATCTGACACAATAAGACCTGAGTTCTCAATAGGGTTTACAACTTCACTTAAACTAGGAGTATAGCCTCCTGGAAAAATGTACTTTTGTATCCATGGTTGTGGATCTCGTGGCGGCATCGATGAACCAATGGTGTGTATCAACGCTATTCCTTTTTCGTTCAAGAGTTTGAAGACTTTATTGAAATATGTTTTATAAAATTTTCTTCCTACATGCTCAAACATTCCAACACTTACCACTCTATCAAATTTTTCGTTTAATTGCCGATAATCAATAAGTTTGAACTCAACTTGGTTAGAAAGGTTCATTTCTTTTGCTTTATTCTTACTATATTCAAATTGATTTTCTGACAATGTTATGCCAGTGACACTAGCTTTGGTTTCCTTTGCGATTGCTAAAGCTAACGTTCCCCATCCCGAACCAATATCTAAAACCTTCTGATCTGGCTGGATATTTAATTTTTTAATTATGTGATGAATTTTATTATTTTGAGCTTGTTCTAAAGTATCATTATCATTTTTAAAATACGCACACGAATATTGTCTATTCTCATCTAAAAATAAATCATAAAGTTTTTCAGATATATCATAATGATGAGCTACGTTTTCTTTAGATTTTGCTATTTTGTTAAAGCTTGTAAGATATCTATAAGTACCTCTCAATTTTTTTATTACAGCTCCATAAGAATTTATATTTCCTCTACCAATATTTTTAAAAGCTAAATCTAAAAATTCTGTAATCGTTCCATTCTCAATTACTAGTGATCCATCCATATAAGCTTCACCAAAATATAAGTCAGGATATAAAAGTAATTTTTGCATTAGTTTTTGATCTAGTAATTTAAGTACTATTGGTTTTTCCTTAATAGGTTTTCCAATTACATATTTTTTTGAATCTGAGTCAATTAGTTGGAAACCATCGTGTTTAAATAAATTATTTAAAAAACTTACTAACTTCATTTTATGCTGCTTTTAATATCTCCAAATTAAAATTAAGTTTCTTTAAATTTGCTAGAAGATTATTTTTCTCTGCTTCATCTAATAATTTTAATGGAGGCAAAAGGTTTTCATAAACTGAATTTTTTTGTGCCATTAGAGTATGTAGTCCTGAAATTAAGTTATATTTATCAAACGACATTCGCACATCACACAAATTTTGATTATTTTCTAGTGATAAATTATTGTTAAAATTATCATAAATTTCTCTAGCTAGGTGACCTGTGACATTTGTAGTTGCTGTAATTATCCCATCGCATCCAAGCTCTAAACCTTTCAATAATTTTGACTCTGATCCTGGAAAGATTGAAAAATTTTTTATTTTTAAAGTTTCAAATAAATTATAGCTACTATCTTTCACGCCAACGATTTGATTAGGAAATTTTTTAACTAAATTTTCAACACATTGAATACTAAATTTATATCCACAAAGCTTTTCAAAATTATATAAAATAATCTTACAATCATTAATTTCATTTATTATTTTAGAATAAAAATTAATTACCTCTTCATCACCATATTTATAATAAGCAGGAGGCATAATTAAAAAATTACTAAAACCCATTGATTTCGAAATTTTCATTAAATTGATCGTATCAATTAAAGAATTTAAACCAGTTCCAATTATAAATTTATTTTTGTACTTGCTTTTAGGTAGCTCGTTTATTAATAGAATTTTTTCACTTAAGGATATCAGTTGGGACTGACCAGTGCTGCCGAAGAAAACAACTCCATGACAACCTAAATCAATAACATTTTCTGCGTGTTTAATGGTATTTTTAACGTCTAAAGCGAGATTTTTATCTAACACCGACAATCCTGCTGCGTAAATGCCTTTAATTTGTTCCATATTGAAAATTTATATAAAAATTCAAATTAGTAAAGGTTATAAAAACATATGAATATACTTGTTATACAAAACCGTATGGGTATTGGAGACATGGTAATTTTCTTACCCTTTATTGAAGCTATTTCTAAAAAGTATGGAGCTCGTATTACTCTTTTAATTAAAGAGAGTACTAAAGCTACTGAATATGTAGATAATTTAAAATTTGTAGAAAAAATAATATATTTAAAAAGGGATAAAAAAAATAATCAACATAATGGTTTTTTTGGATTTTTAAGATTAAAGAATGAAATAAAAAAAAAATTTTTTAATAAAGCATTTATTTTTAATTCATCATTAAGATACCGACTTATTTGTAAATTTTCAGGGATTAAAGATATTCATCAATATCCTCTCTTCGAAAAAAAAGGACAGAATTTGATTTTAGCTGCACAGAAATTATTGAAATCTATTAATTTGAACGTCGAAAGTAATCCTCAAATTGAACTCAATAAGGATGCGATTAAATTATCTGAACAGAAGTTTAAAATTCAAAAAAATAAAGTTAATATTTTATTGGGTATTGGTGGCTCTGGTCCTACAAAAAGGACGCCGCCTAACAAATTTAAAAAATTTATTGATTTGGCCCTTAAAGACTATGATTGTGCTTTTTATTTAGCAACAAGTAAGCATGAGGATGAGCAAAAAATTCTTAATGATATTATGATATCACATAAGAAATATTGTGTTCCTCTAGATAACTTACCAATTTCAGAAATCTTACCAATTATCAAGAATTGCAAGATATCTATTTGTAACGACTCTAGTTTTAGCCACTTATCTGCAGCTTTAAATATACCCACAATCGTATTAATGTGTGATACTCCACTTATGTACGGTAGCTATAGTCCAAATATGTATCCAATAATTCCTGATGGAATGGAGAATGTTTCCCATAATTCAAGAGGTAAAGAGAAAATTAATCCAGAGAAAATTTATAAAAAATTTAAATCAATTATTAGCTGATATTTTTTATCACAATCTCTTTCGCTTCATTCACTATTGAGGCTAGCCTAGTTAGTTCTGGGCTAATATCTGGATGAATTTTTTTCATTATAGATTTATATGACTGCATTACCTGGCTTTTGGTATATTTTATATCAGATTTTAAATTTAGTATCTTATAAGCCTCATCTAAGGATAAGCTTTGTTTATTTACTGATTGATTAAAATTGTTAAAATTAAATCTTCCCGAATTTCTTAAAACTCTAAAAAGACCCCACAATCTGAGAAGTTGAAACAAAGATATTCCAGCTTTAGTTTTTATCAATGGTAAGATTGCGAGTACGAAAGGTAATGAAAATATATATCTTCCAGCATAGGCCATTATGACAGCCAATACTATTGCAGTAAAAATAATTAATATTCTTATAAATTTTGAAATTTTTTTAGCTGAGGTCCTAGCAAACCAAGTCAGAAAAACATATACAATGGCAAAAATAATCAGTGTTATAAAAAAAATATTCATATATTAATTCAATTCAAAATGAAATTACCACAGCTTGAAAAGAAACCTGAAATAAAATCTTGTCACAACAAGACGTGGATAGATGATTATAGTTGGATCCATCAATCTAATATTCTAGAGGTTTTAAGGGATAGCTCTAAACTTTTGCCTGAAGTAAGAAAATATTTAGAAGATGAAAATGAATTTTTTTCTTATCAAATGAAAGATACAAAAGATATTCAAAAAAAACTTTTTGATGAAATTAAAGCAAGAATTAAATTGGATGATGAGTCACTTCCTTACAAAGATATAAATTATGAGTATTGGACCAAAACTACTGCAAAAGGAAATTATTCTATAAAATTAAGAAGAAAAATTGGAGAGGAAAAAGTTGAGGAAATATGGAATGGCGATAAAGAGAAGGATAAACTTAAAACAGAATATTTTGGTTTAGGAGACTTAGAGGTAAGCTTTAACGATGAGTTTCTTGGATATTCTTTAGATTTGAAAGGATCTGAGTATTACACAATTTATATAAGAAATATAAAATCTAGAAATTTGATTACTGAAAAAATTGAAGAGACGAGTGGTAGCATCGAATTTAGTTTGGATGATAAATATATATTTTATTCTAAATTAGACGAACATCATAGGCCTAGAACTATTTATAGACACGAAATTGGAACAGCAACAAAAGATGATTTATTGATCTTTGAAGAAAAAAGTGAAGCATTTACTGTTGGTATTGGCTTAAGTTCAGATGAAAAGTATTTCATGATTACAAGTTCCGATCATAACACCTCGGAACAATATTACTTTAGAGTTGATGAAATTAATCCAAATCCTAAATTAATTCAAAAGAGAAAAAAAGGTATAATTTACTCAGTAAATTCTTGGGATAACTATTTTTATAAACATACAAATGAAAATGCTGAGGACTTTAAAATTGATAGGTGTACTGATTTAGTTGAACAAAAATGGGAGACATATGTTGCTGCAAAAGATGGAGTATTGATAGGAGGTTTAGTATTTTTAAGTAATTGGATAATTAGATCTGAAACATCTAATGCACTTGGAAAAATAATTTTACGTGATCCAAAGACAAACAAAGAAGAAGAGATAATTTTTAGTGACGAAAAAGTAATTGTGCCAAGTATATCATTGATTCAAAAAAATAAAAATACGGACAATGTATATTTATCGTATTCTTCACCTAAAACACCAGGAAGAACTTATTTATATAATTTAAAATCTAAAGAAAAAAAACTTGTTAAGGAACAAGAAATCCCTTCTGGACATAATTCAAATGATTATGTGGTTGAACGTATTGAATGCCCATCTCATGATGGGAGAATGGTACCAATAACTGTAACAAGACATAAAGATACAGTTTTGGATGGATCATCAAACCTTTTACTATATGGCTATGGTTCTTATGGAAATTCGATGTCTCCAGGTTTTTCATCTACACGACTAAGCCTCATTGATAGAAATATAATTTGGGTTACAGCACATATAAGGGGAGGAATGGAAAGAGGAATGAAATGGTGGAAGGAAGGAAAACTTTTAAACAAAAAAAATACATTTGAAGATTATATTACTGTTGGAAAATTCTTGATTGAAAAAAAGTATACTTCTAAAGGAAAAATTATAGGCATGGGTGGTTCAGCAGGAGGGTTATTGATGGGGGCAGTTGTAAATGCAGCACCTGAGCTATTTTTAGGGTTAATAATGGCTGTGCCGTTTGTAGACTCCTTAACTACTAATCTTGACCATTCTCTGCCGTTAACAATTGGAGAATTTGATGAATTTGGAAACGCTAAAGATAACAAGGATCATTTTGACTATATTTACTCATACGCTCCTTACAACAATATTAAAAAAATGGATTATCCAAATATTTTAATCACTACTAGTCTTAGTGACAATAGAGTTCTGTTTGATGAACCAGCAAAATTTACTGCAAAACTAAGAGACTATAAAACAGATAATAATTTACTATTATTAAAAACTGAGATGAACGCTGGTCATGGAGGAAAATCTGGCAGAGATGGTGCAATTGAAGAAATAGCTCTTGATTATGCTTTTGCTTTAAAAATTGCAGAAAAAATTTAAATAATCTTGTATTGAAATTTTATATTTAACCACCATATATAAATGGTACGTCGCCTAATGGGGCTTACATAAATTAACTTGCTTAAACAAAAGGAGTAAATATGACAAGTAAGGATCTATCTATCTTTAACTCACTAAGACCGTTTTCTATTGGTTTCGACGATATGTTTGACCAATTCGAAAGTATGCTTGGTAATGGTGGCATGACAATGCAATCAAATTATCCACCATACAACATAAGAAAAACTGGTAAAGACAACTATTCAATAGAAGTTGCTTTAGCTGGTTTTAGTAAAAAAGATGTCGAGGTTGAGTTCGAAGATAATATATTAACTGTTAGAACTAAACAGCTTAATAAGTCTGAAGATCAAAATGTAGACGGTGAAATAATTCACAAAGGAATATCACAAAGACAATTCGCGAGATCTTTTACTATTGCAGATGATGTAAAAGTAAATGGAGCTGAACTTAAGGATGGTCTTTTGACAATTGCTTGTGAAAGAATTTTACCAGACCACAAGAAAAAAAGACTTATTGATATTAAATAATAAAGTTTAACCTTGCTTGTGAGGTTCGCCTCACAAGTTTAAAAACAACCACTAGAGCTAAAAGATATAATTATTCCACTAGCATTAATTTCAAATCTTCTCTCACATGGCACACCATACTTTTTAGTTTTGTAAATTAAAACTTCATTGCCTGTATCATTAATTATGTCTTCACTAGGGGCTCCTAATTCTAATTTCATTTTATTAACTTCTCCACCAACAAATAATCCATATTTTTGATTTTCCTTTTCTACAACCTTGTCAGTTTTATTCTGAATAGTTTGACAACCTGCAGTAAAAAAAAGAATTGATATTAATATGATAGTGAATTTAATTTTCATTATTCTATTATAATACTGAAATGTAACAAAAGATTAACTTAAAAGTTGAAAAAAAAATAAGTTTTCCATCAAAATAAGATAAATATAATGTATTTATATTACTTAATTCTTTATTTTTATTACTATCAGACCGATTCTAATGAATACAAAACTCAAAGTAACAGAAATTTCAAAAATTTATCCAGGATGTATTGCAAACGATAAAGTATCATTAGAATTTGGAAGTGGGAAAATATATGCATTATTGGGAGAAAATGGGGCCGGCAAGTCTACGCTAGTTAAAATCTTGTCCGGAGTAGTTAAACCTGATGAGGGCGAAGTTTTTTTAAATGATGAAAGCATTAAACTTAACTCTCCTCTAGATGCCAAAAAAAATAATATTGGAATGGTTTTTCAACATTTCAACCTCTTCGAGACTTTATCAGTATTTGAAAATTTAAGCATAGATAATGACAAAAAAGATGAAGATCTAAGAGTTTTAGTCAACGATATATTAAAAAAATACAATTTTAAAATTGATCTAGATATTCCAGTTCTAAATTTATCAGCAGGTCAAAAACAAAAAGTAGAAATTATAAGATGTTTAATTAGAAATCCAAAAGTATTGATTATGGATGAACCTACATCAGTTTTAACTGAACGAGAAACTGATGATTTATTTATTTCTTTAAAACAATTTTCTAAAGATGGAATTTTAATTATTTATATTACTCACAAATTAAAAGAAGTTTTGTCACTTTGTGATGAGGTAGCCGTAATGAGAAAAGGCAAAGTAGTTTCCGTTAGTAGTACAATTGATGAAAAAATTGAAAGTTTAGCTAATAAAATGGTAGGTGAAAATTTAAATACTATTAAAAAAAAAATTAATAATTTTAAAAATAGCGAGCAAATTTTACAAATATCAAATTTAAATTTTAAAAGTGATGACCCATATGAAACAAACTTAAATGATTTAAACCTTTCTCTAAAAAAAGGAGAGTGTTTAGGTATAGCTGGAATTTCAGGAAATGGACAAAATGAATTATTTCAAATACTGAGTGGAGAAATAATTACCAAAGGCACTTCTATAATGTTTAGAAATAAAGAAATTGGTAAGTTAAATCCTAGAGAAAGAAGAGAATACCTTATGGCTTTTTCACCTGAAGATCGTATCTCTCAAGCTGCAGTCCCTGAGTTAAAGATATATGAAAATGTTGCATTAAACAATTTTAAGTCATCAAACTTTTTTGAAAAAGGTTTAGTGAATGAAAAAAAAATAAAAGAACACTCCAAAAAGATACTTTCTAATTTTTCTGTTAATACAAACAATGTTGAATTAAAAAGTCAATTTTTATCTGGTGGAAATCTTCAAAAATTAATTATTGGAAGAGAATTAATTACTTCGCCTGAATTGTTGGTATGTTTTAACCCAACATGGGGTCTTGATGTTGGTGCGATCAACTATATTCATGAAACATTAATTCAAATTAATGAACAAGGAAAATCATCAATATTAATTTCTACTGATAACGATGAACTATTAAAACTAAGTGACCGTATTTGTGTAATTTATAAAGGTAAACTATCTAAAATAATGAATGCAGATACTGTTACGGCTGAAAAATTAGGAATTTTGATGGGAGGAGGTTCAATTGATTAAAGTTGAAAAGCGTAACGATGTATCTCGATCAATTTACTTTTTAACACCGATTTTAGCCATTTTTCTCACATTATTTGGTGGTGGGATTATTTTTTTTATTTTGGGGTTTAATCCTATTGAGGCTTTAAAATTTTTTTTTATTACCCCCATTTCAGATTTATACGGATTAAGTGAACTTTTGGTAAAAGCTACACCACTTTGTTTAATAGCGATAGGTTTATCTTTTTGTTTTAAAAGTAATAATTGGAATATTGGTGCAGAGGGTCAACTTATTTTTGGTGGAATAGTCGGCGGTGGAGTTGCTTTGTTATTTTATAATCATGATGGATTTTATGTTTTACCAATAATTATTTTGTCTGGAGCAATTGGTGGGATGCTATTTGCAATGATACCAGCCATTTTAAAAACCTATTTTAACACTAATGAAATTTTGGTCAGCTTAATGCTGGTTTATGTTGCAAAATTATTATTAGATTATTTAGTAGTTGGTCCTTGGAGCAATCCTGAAGGTTTTAATTTTCCAGAAACAAGACAATTTAGTGAGTCTGCAAGAATGCCTATTTTATTTGACGGTTTAAGAATTCATGCTGGAATATTTATTACTCTTATCACTGTATTCTTAAGTTGGCTTATTTTGTACAAAACTTATTTAGGTTTTCAAATAAAAGTTTCAGGCTTAAGTTTAAAAACTGCGAAATATGCAGGGTACAAAGGTAAGACAATGATTATTATTGTTTTTATGATTAGTGGAGCATGTGCAGGTCTTGCAGGTGTAGGCGAGATAACAGGACCAATAGGACAATTACATAGAAACATTTCTCCTGATTATGGCTTCACAGCAATAATTGTTGCTTTTTTAGGAAGACTAAATCCAATTGGAATTATATTTGCATCTTTAATTGTTGCATTAACTTATTTAGGAGCAGAAACAGCTCAGATATTTTTGCAAGTACCAAAATATACAGGTCAAGTTTTTCAAGGAATGATTTTATTTTTTCTTCTTGGGTCTGATTATTTGTTATTTTTTAAAATAAAATTTTTAGGTTTAAAAAAAAATGAGCTTTGATTTAAATTTTATAGGTATTTTAATTGGTGCCATCATGGCATCATCAGTTCCTTTAATACTTGCTGCATCTGGGGAATTAATAACGGAGAGATCTGGTGTTTTAAATCTTGGGGTAGAAGGAATGATGATAATTGGAGCAATCTCTGGATTTGCTTTAATGGTAGTGACTGATAATTTATTTTTTGCAGTAGTAGGCTCTATGCTGTCAGGTTTAATTATATCTCTTATTTTTGGATTGCTTACCCAATCACTCCTCACAAATCACGTAGCTACAGGTCTTGCACTAACTATCTTTGGTATTGGAATGTCAGCAATGATAGGTAAGAATTTCGTTGGAATTCCAGGAAAGGAATTTCCCCTATTATTCGTTAATTTAAAAGAAAGTATTCCGTTTTTGGGTCCAATATTCTTCGGTCACTCAATTATATTATATTTTGCATTTGGATTACCATTTTTGACAAATTATTTTTTAAAAAAGACTAAAACTGGTTTGATTATCAGAGCCGTTGGGGATTCGCCAACTTCAGCCTCTAATCAAGGGATTAATGTTACATTAGTAAGATATAGTTGTATTCTTTATGGAGGTGCAATGTGTGGATTAGCTGGGGCGTACCTATCATTAATATACACTCCCCAGTGGATTGAGAATATGACAGGAGGAAGAGGATGGATTGCACTAGCTTTAGTAGTTTTTGCAACATGGAGTCCGATTAAAGTTCTTATAGGTGCATTAATATTTGGTGGAATTACAATTTTACAATTGCATATGCAGGCAGTGGGCTTAAGAATTCCAGTACAATTATTAAGTGCATTACCTTACATCATGACAATAATAGTTTTAGTTGTAATTTCTCGTGATAGTAGAAAAATAAAACTGAATACACCAACTTCGCTGGGACAAATCTTCTATAAGGAAAAGTGATGTTAGCTATTCCAAAATAAATATTTTTTTTTATTAGAATATTGTCTAGTTTGTAGTATCACAAAATTAAATTTAAAGGGGAAATCAAATGTACAAACTATTTTTAAGAAGTTTAATTTCTGTATTATTTTTGCTTGGCTTTAGCTTAAATGCAAATGCAGAATTTAAAGTTGGTTTTGTTTATGTTGGTCCAACTGGAGACCATGGATGGACATACCAACACCATGAAGGAAGAAATGCAGTGGAAGCTTTGGGAATAAAAACTACTTATGTAGAAAGTGTACCTGAAGGTGCTGATGCAGAAAGAGTTATAAGACAATTAGCACAATCTGGTCACGACCTAATCTTTACGACTAGTTTTGGATATATGGATCCAACAAACAAGGTTGCTAAAGATTTTCCAAATGTAAAATTTGAACATGCAACTGGTTACAAAAGAGAGCATTCAAATGTTTCTACATATTCTGCAAGGTTTTATGAAGGTAGAACTTTATTAGGACATATGGCTGGAAAGATGACAAAGACAAATACTATCGGATACATTGCTTCTTTTCCAATTCCTGAGGTTATAAGAGGAATTAATGCAATGACATTAGCTGCTCAAAAAGTAAATCCTGATATTAAAACAAAAATTGTTTGGGTTTTTACTTGGTATGATCCAGGAAAAGAATCAGAGGCAGCTCAAGCTTTGATTGATCAAGGTGCAGATATAATTATGCAACATACTGACAGTACTGCTCCGGTACAAGTTGCAGAAAAAGCAGGAGTTTGGTCTTTTGGTCAAGCAAGTGATATGCAAAGATTCGCTCCAAAATCAATATTAACCTCAATTATAGATGATTGGGCGCCTTACTATGTAGAAAGATCAATTGCAGCAAGAGATGGTACATGGAAACAACAAGATACTTGGCATGGATTAAAAGAAGGAATGGTGGCAATGGCACCATATAATTCTGCAATGGGAAGCGACTTAGTAAAAGAAGTGGAACAACTTCAAAAAGACTTAGCTTCAGGAAAAGCTCACTCATTTACTGGTCCAATTTATGATCAAAAAGGAAACGTTCTTGTAGCCGAAGGTGCTGTAGCTGACGATGGAATGCTAGCTGGAATGAATGTTTATGTTAAAGGAGTAGAAGGAGACATTCCACAGTAAGAAATTTTATCAAAAGATTAAATTAAAGGCCAGCTTAGTCTGGCCTTTATTATTTAGAATACTTTTTTTTCAAACCATCTATATCAATTTCGTCATAATACTCCGATGGTTGAACAATCCATGGATCATTATCTAATAAAATTGGACAGAAATCAGGTGTAAAAGTGGAAGATTTTTTTTTCCAAAGACACGCTGTTTTAATTTCACTTATGTGGTCCTTAACAGGTTCATATTCTTTAAGCCACTCTATACTTTTATTTAAGGTAAGTCCTGTGTCTGATAGATCATCTACTAACAGTACTTTTTTAAAATCTTCGTTAGTTGCAATTGCACTTATATCTCTTGCAAATATTAGCTCCCCTTGTTTATTTTGAACCGTATCACCAGAGTAACTTTGAATTACAACATAAGCTGTAGGTAATTTAAAAATTCTAGATAAAATATCAATAATTGGAGCTGCACCTCTCATGATGCCAACTAATACTGTTGGCTTATATTTTTTTTCAATTTCTAAAGCAAGTTTTTCGACGACCTTTTTATATTCTTCATAAGAAATTATTAATTTATCAGCCATAAAAATTTGGTATCATAAATAAAAATATTAAAAAAGGATAAATATGAAAACTTATTGGATAAGTCTATACTTAGAAATCTCAAGCCAGGAGAACTTAAAAAAATATGGAGAAAAGGCTGTTCCTATAATAAAAAGTTATGGGGGAAAACCAGTAGTAAGAGGTGGAAAATTAAAGTCATTTAGTGGCCCAAACGTTGTGCGTACTGTAATATGGGAGTTTCCGACTTACAATGATGCTATGTCATGCCATGAATCGACTGAATATAAATCTGCTTGGACTCATGCAGATGATACAACTAAGAGAATAATGTTTATTGTTGAAGGAGTAGAACATCAACAAATTTGATAAATAAAAATTACAATATACAATGGGTGTAAAGGAGAATTATGAAAGGTTACGTAGTTTGTGTGTGGGAAAAAATTAATAGTGAGGAAAAATTACAGGAATATGCGCTAAAAGCCAAAATTGCTGCAGATAAATACTCAGGGATATTTATAATTAGAGGTGGAAAAAATAGAACAAATGAGGGGATAAACTCTCCTAGAACAACTGTAGTTGAATTTTCAGATTACAACACAGCAATAGAATTTTATGATTCCCCTGAATATCAGGAAGCAATAGACGTTATTAAGGGCCATGCTGTAAGACATCATCAGATAGTTGAAGGCACTTAATATTGTATAGGCTCATCGTCAATGGAACGCCATAAGTACCAAGTAGCTACGGAACAATATGGAGAAAATCTCTTTTTCAATCGATTTACATAGCTCATCGGTGGTAAATAGCTTTTCCTATAATTGTTTGAAATAGCTCTAAGTAAACCAATATCTTGAACGGGCCATATGTTAGATCTATTGTAAGTAAATAGTAATATCATCTCTGCAGACCATCTACCTATTTGTCTTAACTCAGATAAATAAAGAATTGCCTCCTCGTCTCCCATTTTTTTTATAACTCTTGGATTAAATGTTTTATTTACAAATTTTTTTGCCAACTCTTTAATTCCTCTAACTTTTTGTCTGCTTAAACCACATTTTTTCAACCGAGCCGAGGTAATAGCATTAACTACTTTTGGATTTATCTTTCCTCTACATTCTTTTTTAAACTTTAAAAATACAGAATTTGCTGCAGCGACACTTATCTGTTGTCCTATTATACTTTTACATAGAGATAAAAAAATATCTTTTCTTGTTGTTAAGGTTTTATCTTTGTATTTAAAAATAAGTTTCTTCATTATCTTATCCTTAGAAAGATACTTGACTGCCTTTGACCAATAAATCGGGGGTTTACTCATTTTTAAAAATTAAGTTTGGTTTTTTCAAATAAATTTCTCTTCTAAATATAATTAATGAAGATAACACTACAAGTAATGAACCCAATAAAGTTTTATAAGATGGTATTTCATTCCAAATAAAATAACCAAATACAATTGCAAATACTAAGCTCAAATACTTAAGTGGAGTAACTAAAGAAACTTCAGAAAGTTTATAAGATTGTCCAAGTAGTAAATTAGCAATACCTCCAAGCAAACCAATCATACACAAAAGAATAAAATCTATTAATGTAGGCATTACCCATCCAAATGGAATTGTAAACAAACCTAAAATAGATATCGCTACTGAAAAATAAAAAGAAATAAGCCAAACTGGTTCGGATGTAGATAACTGCCTGATAGCAATTGCAACATATGACATTCCTAAACAAAAAATTATTGGGTAAATATAATAAAAATTTAAATTCGAAATACCTGGTTGTGTAATAATTATTACACCTATAAAACCAATCAAAACTGCTAACCAACGATATTTACCAATTTTTTCTGACAAAAAATAAATTGATAAAATTGTTGCAAAAATTGGTGCAGCAAATGAGATACCCACAACCGTTGCCAAAGGTAAATTTCTTAGTGCAATAAATACTGATACTATTGCCATTAATCCTGCGGCGCATCTGAAGAAATGTAATTTAGGTCGATCTGTTTTATAAAAATTTGTGTAGTTTTCTTTTGGAATTAAAAAAAATATAGGTATTAGTCCGCAAATTCCTCTAAAAAAAAGAACTTCACCAACAGGATAATTCTCAGACCACTTAACAAGTACATCCATCATTGAAAATGCACACACAGACAGAAACATGTACAAAAAGCCTAATTGATTTCTAGATAACATGGATTAGATTATATTATTATTATAACATTAATCTATGGAAATAGCAGTTTTAGCTTTGGGGTGTTTCTGGGGTCCAGAAAAAAAATATGGACAATTAGATGGCATCTACAGAACAGAGGTTGGATATTGTGGGGGTAACAGTCCTAATACAAACTATAGAGAAGTTTGTACAGGAACAACTAATCATGCGGAAGCTGTAAAATTAGAATTTGATCCTAAAGTTATTACATACGAGCAAATAATTAAGAGATTTTTTGAATTTCATGATCCAACTACACTTAACTCTCAAGGTCCTGATTTTGGAACACAATATAGAAGCGAGATCTTCTACCTTAATGAAGAACAAAAAAATATTGCTCAAAAAGTAATAGACGAAGAAAATTTAAAGTTATCTGGAAAAGTTGTAACTAAGCTATCTGAGTTAAAAAATTACTGCACTGCTGAAGAATATCATCAGAAGTATCTAGAAAAAAGATAGAATGTCACTTGTCACATCAGATTGGTTAGAAAATAATTTAAGTAAAGTCAAAATAATTGACTGCTCATGGCATATGCCAGGAATTGATAGAAATCCTAAAGAGGAGTACTCTAAAAATCATATTCCTGGTGCAATTTTTTTTGACTTAGATAAGAATTCAGATCAAGATACAGATTTACCTCACATGCTTCCTGCAAAAGGGAAATGGGAAGAAATCGTATCTTCAATGGGCATATCAAATACCGATAGAATTGTAATTTATGATAGCTCTGATGTTCTAAGTTCATGTAGAGGTTGGTACAATTTTATTTATTTTAGTCATGATAAACATCTAGTAAGTGTTTTAGATGGTGGTTTAAAAAAATGGTTAATTGAAAATAGGAAAACAACAAATGAAAAGACAATTTTAAATAAGTCAACCTACAGAGCAACAGAAAATAAGTCTTTAGTAAAAAATATTATTGAAGTAAATGAAAACATTGAAAAAAAAAAATTTACATTAATCGATGCTAGAAGTAAGGAACGATTTAATGGAAGTATTCCCGATCCTAGGAAGAATGTGAGAAGTGGATCTATTCCAAACTCTGTATGTCTTCCATTTAAAGAAATTATAAATAGATCAGACAATACTTTTAAAAGTGTAAGTGAGATTTCAAAAAAGTTCAGCGAAATTATTGATTTAAATGACGATAAAAGAGTTTTTTCATGTGGATCTGGTATAACAGCATGTGTTTTAGGTCTTGCATATTCCTTAGTAAATAATACATATTCTCCTACAGTTTATGATGGTTCATGGGCTGAATATGGAAGAATATAATAATGAAAAGATCTACTAAAATAACATCAATAATAATAATTTTTTTTCTAATTATTGCAGGTGTGATCATTGCTAGGACGATGATTGGAAACCATTTTAAAAAAAAATTTAGCAAAAGACCACCACCAGGTATTATAGTTAAAACAGTTGAGCAAAGAAAATTTCAAAATATCATTGAAACCTTTGGAACAGCCGTTCCAATTAAAACACAGTCATACAATATTGAAAAATACGAAATTCTAGAAGAAATCAAATATAATACCAAAGTTAAGTCTGGTGATGTTATCGCAAAATTAAAAAATAGAACTATAGTAGCACCTTTCGACGGAGTAATTGGTAAAAGAAATTTTTCTGATGATATTAATGTTTCGGAAAGTTCTGTTGTAATTGATATCGAGGACGCTTCTTCTTTATTTATTGATGTTGATGTTCCAGAGGTATTCGCACCGTTCGTAAAAAAAGGACTTGGTGTTGATGTAAAATTTTCTGGTAATAAGGATAAAACTTATAACGGAATAGTAGACTCTTTAGCTAGCAAAATTGATGTTAGCAATAGATCTTTAAGACTTAGAGTTAAAATGCAAAATTCAAATTTTGAGATTTTGCCTGGTGCTTTAATGGAAGTTACAATAAAATATAATGAGAGAATTTCGTTAGGAATACCAGATACAAGTGTAATCTTAGAAGGTAACAAGGTTTATATTTATAAAGTAGACAATGAGAATGTAACTAAAAGAGTTGAGGTCTTAGTTGGTAACAGAAACAAAGGTTATCTTGAAGTAGAGTCAGGTTTAAACGAAGGTGACATAGTTGTTGCTGAAGGATTAAAAAAAGTAAGACCCAATGGAAAAATTAAACCCATTAAAGATGGTGAAAAAAAAAGTAAGTCTAGTTGGGGAAAAAAAGAAGAAAAGTAAATAATTAAATGTATTTAACTGATGTTAGTATTAGAAGACCTGCATTGTCATGGGTACTATCCTTAATATTAGTAGTATTCGGAACTTTTGTTTTTTCAAAGTTACCTGTGAGAGAACTCCCCTCTGGTCTGCAACCCCCCGTGGTTCAAGTTCAAGTGGAATATGCCTCAGCTTCAGCTCCTATTGTTGATGAAGAGGTAACACAAGTAATAGAGGAAGTGATAGGTGGTGCAGAGGGGATAAAAAATATAGACGCTAAATCAGAAAATGGAAAAAGTACTATAAATATCGAATTTGATACCGATATTGACCTTGATAATGCGGCAAACGATGTAAGGGAGAGAGTTGCAAGAATTGTCGGAAGATTGCCAGCTGAGTCTGAGGCCCCAAGAATACTTAAACAATCTGCGGGTTTTACAACTACAATGTGGCTTGCCTTATCCTCAGAAACCTGGAGTGATCTTGAGCTTGGAGATTATGCAGAACGATATTTAGTTGATCAGTTTTCTAGCATTAAAAATGTTGGCCGAATAAGAACGGGTGGCCTTAGGGAACAGAGTATAAGAGTGTGGATAGATCCAATCAAATTAGCTGCAAATAATTTAACTATTCAAGAAGTAGAAAGGTCTTTAAGAAATGAAAATGTTCGATTACCTGCAGGTACACTTGAAGCTGAAAATATAGATTTAACGATCAATATCGATAAATCATATAATGACTTAGAAAAGCTTAAAGAGCTACCAATTAAGAAGGCTAAAGACAACATAGTAAGACTATCGGATATTGCAAATTTAGAATTAGGTCCTGTCACAGAGAAAGTTTTATTTAGAGCTCAAAGCAAAGGAGCACTAAATTTAAAAACCATGGGTATAGGAATTTATGCAAGAAGTGGAGCTTCAACCGTTGAATTATCAAAAGATGTTGAAAAAAAAATAAAAGAAATTAGAAAAACTTTACCTGGAGATTTAAATTTAGAAATAGCTTTTAATAGAGCTACTTATATCGGTGAAGCAATAAATGAAGTTTATAAAACTTTAGCTATAGCCTTTATACTTGTTGTAATAATAATTTATTTATTTTTAGGAAATTTAAAAGCAGTTATTGTTCCTGCAATAGCCTTACCTGTAAGTCTAATTGCAACATTCTTAGGATTATATATCTTTGATTTATCGATTAATATATTTGTCTTATTAAGTTTTATATTAGCAATTGGAATTATCACTGATGACTCAGTCATTATGACCGATGCAATATATAGAAGAATTGAAAATGGTGAGACACCGTTGGTAGCAGCATATAAAGGCTCAAAACAAATTACATTTGCAATTATTGCAACAACTCTTATTTTAGTTGCAGTATTTTTGCCTTTAATTTTCATTGAAGGTATTGCTGGAACTTTATTTAAAGAAACTGCAATAGCACTATCATTTGCAATAGTAGTGTCATCATTTGTTGCTCTAACACTTTCACCAATGCTGGGTAGTAAATTTCTTGATAAAAAGAAAAAATCTAATTTCCTTACAAGAGGATTTGATAAATTTTTTCAAGGGTTTTTAAAATTTTATACTGAGACATTAGGATTTTGGATGAATAAGAAGAAAACAATAATAATGTTCATAATTTTTATTATAGTTGCCTCTGGGGCTTTGTATAACTATACAAAAAAAGAATTGTTACCATTAGAAGATCGTGGAGTTTACTTAGTTATAGGATTTACTGATGAAGGAAGTTCATTCCAGTATACTCAAAAAAGGGCGGAGGATGTGGAAAAAAGACTTATTCCACTGCTTGATGGGGATAATAGTCCATACAATAGATTTTTAATGATAGTTCCAGGTTTTGGCTCTGAAAATAGCTTCTTAATTATCTCACTTTTAGATAATTGGAAAAATAGAAAACAGAATTCTCAAACAATAATGAGACAAGCAATTGGAAAAATAGTTACAGTACCTCAAACACTAGCTTTTCCAATTTCTCCTCAGTCCATAAGAGTTTCTAGTTACAATAAGCCTGTTCAAATGGTTATTTATGGAAATACTTATGAAGAGCTAGAACAAATACAGTCTCAAGTTATTAGAATGTTAAGAAAGAACAGGAATTTATCAAGACTTGAATCTGACTACACAAGAAATAAACCTGAAGTAAATATTAAAATAAACAAAAATAAAGCAAAAGACCTAGGGATATCTACTGAGGCAATTGGTCAAACTTTAGAAACTTTGTATGGCGGTAAAACAGTCACAAAATTTAACAAACTTGGAAAAGAATACCCAATTATTTTACAACAATATTTAGAAGACAGAAAAAATAAAGAAAGTTTAAGTAAAATATTTGTTCGATCAGAAAAAACTGGTAACTTAGTTTCACTCTCTAATCTTGTTGAATTTAATGAGAAAGGAACAGCAAGTAAGTTGTCAAGATATAACAGACAACGTGCTGTAACAATATCCGCTAACATAAGTGAAGGCTATACTTTAGCTGAAGCAATTAATTCTTTAGAGGAAACGATGACAAATGTTGCTCCGGATAAACAAATTACCTGGAAAGGAAAATCAGAAGAATTAAAAGAAACAAGTAATGAACTTTATATTATATTTGCTTTAGCATTGTTGACTGCTTATCTTGTAATGTCAGCTACTTTTAATTCGTTTATCCACCCATTTATAATTATACTAACTGTTCCTCTTGCAGTATTTGGGGGGTTAATATTTATTCTATTCTTAAATTCATCAATAAATATATTTTCACAAATAGCCTTGGTAATACTCATTGGTATTTCAACAAAAAATAGTATTCTTATAGTCGATTACGCAAATCAATTAAGAACTAAAGGAAAAGAAATTGAAAAAGCAGTAAAAGAAGCCTGCAGTTTAAGATTTAGACCAATTATAATGACTTCCCTAAGTACAATGATTGCGATGTTGCCTTTAGTTATTGGAAATATTGGGCCAGGGGCTGGGGAAGGTTCAAGACTTGCTGTAGGTGCAACTATACTTGGTGGGATGATAATTTCTACCTTCTTTACTTTATATGTAACTCCGACGATGTATTTAACTTTAGCGAAAAATACGAAGAGAATTGATGCAGTTGATATAGAGCTTAAAAAACAATTAAACTAAAATATAATATATTTTTTAGTAGTAAGTGATTTTCGACAATTGTTAAGCTGTGCCTTGTATTTCTTAGACTGATTTTCAACTTTTTTTGCTAAAAGAATAACTTTTTGATTCTTCTTATAATTTTTGTAATTTCCCCAACCCTCATGATAAGCAATATATTGTTTAAATGCATCATTTTTTGAGATTTTTAGGATCTTTTCTGTTTTGTTTGTATACCAACCAATAAAATCTACACTATCTTTAAATCTTGTCCTAGTTGCATACTTGTTTCCTGTTTCCTCTTTGTATTGCTTCCAGGTTCCTCTAATTGCTTGAGAATAACCAAAAGAACTTGACGGTCTTTTATAAGGAATAACTTTAAATAATTTTTGTCTAGGTGGTTTTGCCAACCAATCAAAATCTGACTCCATTTTAATTATAGCAAGTTGCAAATTAATAGGAGTGCCCCATTTTTCCTCAGTTTTTTTGGCATGTTTGTACCAAAGATATCTTTCTGAAAAAATTGAACAGCCATCAGCAGTATTTTTAGGAATTGAGGAGCAAGCAGAAACTATAAAAAAGACTAAAAATAAATATATATTTTTGTTTCGAATCATTTTGAATATTATCTATTTTTTTTTCTCCATATCCAAGGATATTCGAATTGCATTTGCCATAAACCCAAGGAAAATTTTTTTGCATAAATCTGGTGTTCTCTAAATTTTCCATTTGAATATTTAGGATAATCAAATGCATAACCATTTTTGACCATAAAAACTGAGAGACTTTTACTTTTTACAAAACATTCTCCAATTAACCTACTATATTGATCTTTATTTTTTTCTATTCGACAATTAACAACCTGATTTCCAATTTTTTCAATAAGTTTTTCTTTGGATAGTTTTCCACATAGAATTTTGACATTATTTAGAACACATAATTGTTTTTTTCCAAAAAAATAGCTTTCAGGGGCATCAATTCCACTAAAACGAATTTTCTTATTGTTAATTTTGAGTGTATCGCCATCTATAATTTTTGCCTTACCAGAAATTAAAAAATAATTATGGTCTGAAGAAACTGAGGGAATATTATTAAATAAGAGAAATAAAAAACTAATTAAAATCAGTTTTTGCTTTTTCATTTAATTCGTCCATTTTCTTTCGTAGATCTTCATCTGAGATGTTTTTTTCTTTTAAATCCTCTTTAATTTTTCGAAAAACATCTTGATCTCCTGCTTCAGCAAAATCTGCTTTTATTACTGATTGAATATACTCTTTTTCTTGATCTGAATTAAAACTTAATATTTGAGATACCCATTCTCCTAAATATTTATTTCGTCTAGCACTAACTTTGAATTGAAGCTCTTGATCGTGAGCAAATTTCTTTTCAAAACTTTTTTTTCTATCTTCAAATGAACTCATTTCAACAAATTAAAAAGATTTAGCTTTATGTCAATCTAATTTAATTTATATTTATGGTAAATTTATGAATAATTTAATACTTGTTAGGCACGGACAAAGTGAATGGAACCTTGAAAACCGTTTTACTGGCTGGGTGGATGTGGGTTTAGCTGCTAATGGCAAACTAGAGGCTTGTAAGGCAGGAGAATTAATTAAGGAGTTGAACCTTGAATTATCCTATTTTTATACATCCTTGCAGACAAGATCGATTGAGACACTAAATTTAATACTCAATACAATGAGAATTAAAGATCAAAATGTTGTTAATGCTTGGGAATTAAACGAAAGGCACTATGGTGCTTTAACAGGTTTAAATAAAGACGAAATGAAAAAACTTTATGGAGAGGAAACAATTCATACTTTTAGAAGATCTTGGGATCACCCACCAGAGCCGCTTAAAAAAACAAGCCCATATCATCCTTTGAATATTGATATATATAAAAATGTTCCGAAAGATAAAATTCCAGATACAGAATCTTTAAAAAATACTTATGAAAGAGTAATACCTTTTTACAAAAAAAATATTGAACCTAAATTAGATAAAAACATTATTGTATCAGCTCATGGAAATTCAATCAGATCATTATGCAAATACTTATTTAATTTGGATAATAAAAAGATTTCGAGCTTAGAAATACCAACTGGTAATCCTTTATTGATTGAAACTGAAAAAGGAAACATTAAGAAGGTAAGATATTTAGATAAGGATAGAGCAAGAGATCTTTTAGTTTTCTAAATAAATAATTTTTCGTATATTTCAAAATCAGTTAAATGCTTGAATTCACCTTTATGCTCATAACCGTAGAGTTTGCTTTCTCTCAAAAGCGCATCCCATATTTCAGATATAGGAAAATAATTTAATTGTTTATGAGATATTAAGTCCTTATTAAATATTTGACATCCAGTATATTTAAAATTATTTATTTTTTCCTTTAGAAGGATATTATTTTTTATCTCAAAATCTCCATTAAATCTTTTATCAAAACATGTAGAGTTATTTACAATTAATAAAATGTTTTTCATTTTTCTGTCAAAGTAAATTTTTTCCATTGCATCAATTGAGTCGATATAACTATCATTCCAAATTGTATCTGGATTGATTACTAGAACATCGTCCTCATTAGATTTATTTATAAGACTTAGAGTACCACCTCCTGTTCCTAAGATTATCTCACCATCATCTACAATTTCAATATTTAATGGGAAATTTTTACTATCAATAAAATCTATGATCTTTTCTTTTAAATAAAAAACATTAATTTTAATTTTTTTGATTTTTATTTTTATAAGAAAATTAATTGTATTTTCTAATAAGGTTTCATTTTTATAAACTATTAATGGCTTAGGCAAACTGTCTGTTATCGGTTGAACTCTTTTACCAAATCCAGCACAGAGTATTAGTGCAGTTTTAATTTTCATAAGACTTTCTAATTTTTCTATCAAAGTTTTTACTTAAAAGGTAATTTAAGTCTTTGAATATTGGATTATTCAGAGTTCTGTAATCGATTAACTCCCATGCATGAGGTATAAGTTTAAGATATTTATTTTTTTTATCTCTTACAGATAACCTAGTAAATATGCCAACTATTTTTAAATTCCTTAAGACAGATAAGATCTCAAAATCATTTTTGAACTTTTTAAGATTTAATTGTTTATTTTTTTTTATGAATTCATCAAAAATATATTTTTTAGTCTTAATGTCTGTTTTAAACCTGACATCATCGATAAGAGAAGCTAAATCATATGCAATATTACCATATACAGCATCTTGACTATCTATCAGCCCTAAACCTTTTTTAGTTATCATTAAATTAGATATATGAAAATCTCGATGTACAAAAACTTTATTTTTATAATAGATGTTGTTTAGTAATTTTTTAAATATCTTATTAAATTTAATTTTTAAAATTCTACTTTTTCCTCTTTTAACATATTTTGGTAAATACCAGTCTAAAAATAAATTAGACTCATCTAATAATTTTTTTAATGAATAGTCTGGCACTTTATAGTTAGTTTTCAAAAATGTTTTTTGATATTTAGTTTTTATATTTTTGATGCTGATTAATAAATTTATAATTTTTTTATAGTAAATTTTTTTGTTTATTGATTTTTTTTGAAATTTTTTAAATACTGTTAAATCACCAAAATCTTCAATCTCAATATAATTATTTTTATAATTCTGAGATATTAATCTTGGGGCTAAAATATTTTTTTTAATTAATATTTTATTAATAGCATCGTATTCTAACAAATTACTTTTTTTGTTTTTTACACAATGAACGAGAATATTTTTTTTTCCTCTATAAAAATTTCTAAATGATGCATCTCCAGTTAGTTTTTTTAATTTATTTAAATTCATTAATTATTTTTTTGTTTTTTGAAATTATTGTAAGATAACGTTCAGTATAGCTTTCATTATATTTAAAGATTAAGCTAATACTATTTTTTATTTTTAGTTTTTTTATAATTTCTGGCCATTCAACTAGGGTTATCTGTTTTTTTAAATTTTCTTGGATACCCAAATTATTAAGCTCTTTTTCATTTTTGATTCTGTATAAATCGAAATGCTTTATTAAAATTTTTTTTATCTGATACTCATTAGTAATATTAAAAGTAGGACTAGGAACTTCTGATAATTTCTGTCTATTTATTCTTTGAAGTGAATTAATAATATATTTTATGAAAGTAGTTTTTCCTACACCTAGATTACCGGTTAAAAGTATGAAATCTCCTAAATTAATATGCTTACAAAGACGTTCAGCTATAAGTTTAGTATCTTTTTCTTTAGAAATATTTATTTTGCCACTTCTAGTAGCGATAAGCATGAGGCTTGTATGGTCCCTCTGGTGTTACACTTATATAGTCAGCTTGCTCTTTAGATAGTGGAGTTAATTTTGCACCAACTTTATCCAAGTGAAGCCTTGCTACCTTTTCATCTAAGTGTTTAGGAAGCACATAAACTTTATTTTCATAGTTATCTGAATTATTCCAAAGCTCAATTTGAGCAATAACTTGGTTGGTAAATGATGCACTCATAACAAAACTTGGGTGACCAGTTCCACAACCTAAATTTACAAGTCTTCCCTCAGCTAACAAAATTAATCTTTTATCATCTGGGAATGTTATTTCGTGAACTTGGGGTTTTACTTCATCCCATTTATAATTTTTCAATGCCTCAACTTGAATTTCATTATCAAAGTGTCCAATGTTACATAGAATAGATCTGTCTTTCATAGCTCTCATATGATCTGCTGTTACTACATCTTTATTTCCAGTTGCAGTTACAACAATATCTGCTTGACCTATCACTTCATCCATTAATACTACTTCGTAACCTTCCATAGCAGCTTGCAATGCGCAAATAGGATCAGTTTCCGTTACTAAAACTCTTGCTCCACTTTGTCTTAAAGATGCTGCACTACCTTTTCCAACATCACCAAAGCCTGCAACGATTGCAACTTTTCCTGACATCATTACATCAGTAGCTCTTTTAATTCCATCAACTAAACTTTCTCTACACCCATATAAGTTATCGAATTTTGATTTTGTTACTGAGTCGTTAACATTAATTGCTGGCACTAACAATTGTCCTTGTTCTTCCATTTTTTTAAGCGCTAAAACACCTGTTGTTGTTTCTTCGCTTAAGCCTTTTATACCTTTTAATAAATCTTTATAATCCTTATGCATAAGAGCAGTAAGATCTCCACCATCATCTAAAATCATGTTAGGTATCCAATCTTTTTTGCCTTCAATAGTTTGTTTAACGCACCACCAATATTCTTCCTCTGTCTCACCCTTCCAAGCAAATACTGGGATACCAGCTTTTGCAATCGCTGCTGCTGCATGATCTTGTGTTGAAAATATATTGCATGAAGACCATCTACATTCTGCACCTAAATCGACTAAAGTTTCAATCAAAACTGCAGTTTGAATTGTCATATGAAGACATCCTAAGATTCTTGCACCTTTAAGAGGATTTTTGCCTTTATATTCAGCTCTTACTGCCATTAATCCTGGCATTTCAGTCTCTGCTAGAGAGATTTCTTTTCTTCCAAATTCTGCTTCGTTAATATCTTTTACTTTATAATCTGTCATAAGGTAGGGCTTGTAGCAACTTTATTTATATTAATCAACTTTTCATTGGGTCGCCGGGAAAATAATTTCAACTTTTGCACCCTTCTCTTTATTATTTTCAGCTTTAATCTGCCCGTTATGTAATTCAACTAAGTTTTTCACTATATTTAGGCCTAAGCCAGAGTGTTCTCCAAAGTTTTCGGGTCTATTGCTATAAAATCTATTGAAAATTTTAGCTGTATCCTTCTCGCTAAAGCCTTTTCCCTCGTCGATTACGACAAGTCTTGGCCTTCCCTCTTGATCTTTACTAACCTCTACTAAGATTTCTTGATTCTTTTCACTAAAAGAAATTGAATTTTCAAGTAAATTTGCAATAATTTGTTCTATCCTGTTGTGGATACCAAGAATGAAATAATTTTCAGATCCATTAGATTTTAATTTTATTTGTATTTTTCTCTTTGAATTATAAATATTGTTAAAATCGTCAACTACAGATTTTGCAATATCCATTATATCAATTTTTCTCATTGTTTCTGTGGAAATTACTGCCTCATCTTTCAGCATTTGGGAATAATCAGTAATTAACCTTTCTATTCTCTCAACATCGTGAGATACAATATTAACTAACTTTTCTCTTTTATTTTTATCTTCTGTTTCTGAAATTATCTCAGACGCACTTTTTAATGAGGCTAAAGGATTTCTTATTTCATGAAGTAAATCTGTTGAATAATTTTCAGCAGTTGATATTCTTTTATTTAATTCTCTAGTCATTTCATCAAGCGATTTTGATAATATTCCTAATTCATCATTTCTTGCCTTAATCCTTTCTATATATGATTTTTCATTACTTTTGTCTTTTATAATTTTGGTATAGGTAACTAAATTTTTGATAGGTTTTAAAAAATATCTATTTAAAACATATGAAAAAATAAGAATAACTAAAAGAACTACAAGCGCTGTTCTAATAATAAATTTCTCTCTCTCTTCAACTTGTGCAATTATATTGTCAGCATTTTCAGAAATAAGAATATAACCTTTATTTTTTGAATAATTAACACTCTTGATACTAAAAACAAAATACTGTTCTTGAATTTTTTTTAAATTAGTTAAAGGTTTTTCTGATGCTGATAAATAATATCTATTAATATCTTCATCAAAAATTGTTTTTTTTTTATTTTCTTTATTATTAAAATTATCCTCACTGGATTGTTGAGTTAGTTCTTCAATTAATAAAGTCGATGATGGTATAGATCTTGTATCACCAATCCAATTTAATTTATTATCAAAAAATATGACCCTATCTAATTTCTCAAAGTAAGGAAATCGGGATTTTTTAGAAAATAAAAATTCACTTATTCCATATTCACTAAATTTTATATTAGACTTTTCTAGATTTAATATTGTTTGAGTTATTATTTTATTATGATTCTTTTGTTTTTCACTGATTAAATTGTTTTGAATAACTCCTAAGTAGAAAAATGTTATAATTATTATAACTATAAAGACAACTAGATTAATAAATAGGAATTTCTGTAATATAGAGAGATTTTTTAGTATTTTTCCCATAATTATTATTTAACATTCCATCTATATCCACTTCCATATCTTGTTTCAATTGCTGAGAAATCACTATCTACTTTTTTAAATTTTTTTCTTATTCTTTTAACGTGACTATCAATAGTTCTATCTTCTATATCTGTGTCTTCTCGATAAGCTACATCCATCAGCAAAGCTCTTTCTTTAATCATCCCTGGCCTTTTTGCTAGCTCCTCAACAATTTTAAATTCAGTTGTGGTCAGTTTATCAGGTAATTGTTTCCCATCCCACTCACATTCAAGTTGGGAAGGATCTAATTTTAATTTACCATGAGAAATTACATTCTTATTTTCTTCGATATTGATATCCTTATCCTTTTTTCTCAATTGAACTTTAATTCTTTCAACTAAAACTTTGGTTGAGAACCCTCCAGTTTTACCAACAAAGTCGTCTGCACCTAGTTTTAATCCACTAACTTCATCAGTTACTTGATCTTTTGAAGTTAAAAAAATAACTGGCATAGAAGTTTTTTTTCTAAGTTTTCTTAGAAGTTCTTCACCATCCATCCTTGGCATTTTAATGTCAATCACAGCAAGATCAGGTGGAGTTCTTGTTAACCCAACAAGAGCATTTTCACCATCTATATAAGTTTGAACTTTAAAACCTTCTTCTTCTAAAGCCATCTGTACAGATGTTAAAAGATTTCGATCGTCATCTACTAAAGCAATTGTTTGTACCATAATTTAGAGTAAAAATACTAAATTGTTCATAATAGGGCAATTGTTTGTTTCTAATGAAGTTCGCCCCAATTTTCTCCAATATTTACATCGACTAAAAGAGGTATTGAAAATGAGTGAAGCTCACTATCTTTCACACTCAACATCAAATCCTTAATTAATTTAGTACTTTTTTTTGTTTCTTTTGAGCTTTCCTCAAAGATTAACTCATCATGTATTTGTAACAACATTTTTAGACTATTATTTTTATTATTTGAGATTTCTTTATTTATCCTAATCATTGCTAATCTCATTATCTCTGATGCTGACCCTTGAATTGGAGCATTTATCGCTGCCCTCTCCTGAAAATTTCTTACATTAAAATTCTTATCATTAATTCCAGTGAGGTGTGTTTTTCTTCCAAATATATTACTTACATAGCCACTTTTTCTACAAAAATTTACAGTTGTTTTCATATAATCTTTAATTTCTGGAAATTTTTTAAAATAAGAATTTAAAAATTCTTCTGCTTCATTGTTTGAAACATTAATTTGTTTGGCTAAACCATATTGTGAAATACCATAAATTATTCCAAAATTAATTGCTTTTGCTTTTCTTCTTGTTTCTGAATCAATTTTATTAATTTCTTTTCCAAAAACCTGACTAGCAGTTAAAGTATGAATATCCTCATTATTTAAAAATGCCTTTTTTAGATGTTTTACATCAGCCAGATCAGCTAAAATTCTCATCTCAACTTGATTGTAGTCTGCTGAAATCAATTTATTGTTTTTTTCTGAAACAAACGCTTTTCTTATATCCTTACCATCATCTGATTTTATTGGGATATTTTGTAGATTTGGATCACTAGATGCAAGTCTACCTGTTGTAGTAGCTGCTAACAAGAAGGATGTATGAACTCTTTGAGTATTTTGATTTATATGTTCTGGCAATGCATCTGAGTAAGTATTTTTAAGTTTACTAATTTGCCTCCATTCCAAGATGAGTCTTGGAAATTCATAACCTTTAAAAACTAAATCTTCTAAAACTGAAGCACTAGTAGCAAAACTTCCTTTTTTAGTTTTTTTTAAAGCTGCTATTTTTAAATCATTATACATTATTTCACCAAGTTGCTTGGTTGATCCAATTTTAAATGTTTTTTTTGAAATCTTAAAAATAGATTTTTCTAATTTTTCGATTTTAGTTGAAAATTTTGAAGATAGTTTGATTAGTGAAGATTTATCTAATTTAATACCTTTTATCTCCATTTCTGCTAGTATTTTTATTAGTGGTTTTTCAAATAACTCATAAATATTCAATAATTTTTCAGCTTTTAATGATTTTAAAAAAATTTTGTACAATCTAAATGTAATATCTGCATCTTCAGCAGCGTAATCTTTAGCTTGAGGTATATCCACTTCAGAAAAGTTAAGTTGTTTTTTTCCTGTTCCAACTAATTCTTTAAAATTTATAGTTTTATGACCTAGATGGATCTCTGAGAGAGTATCCATATTATGCCTATTTTTACCAGCATCTAGTGTGTAAGACATAAGCATAGTATCTTCCATGGAGTTTAAAGTTATTCCACGGTGATAAAAGACAATAAAATCAAACTTAATATTTTGTCCTACTTTTTTAATGCTTTCATCCTCTAAATAAAGTTTTAAAATTTTTAAGACTTTTTTTTCGTTAAGATTATTTCCGCTAACATGATTTAATGGAATGTAACATGCATTTCCAATTCTGTTAGAAATTGAGATACCAACTAACTTTGCTGTGTGAGGGTCTAATGAGGTTGTTTCAGTATCTATTGCAAATTCACCTATTTCCTCAGATTGTTTCATCCAATCTTCTATTTCTTTCTCACTTTTAATTAATTGATAATTTTTTTTCTTAATTTCTGATGTTTTGTCTGAATTTTTATCAATATCTTTAGTTTCAGGATCATTTATGCCCCCATACTTAGAGATAGCAGAACTCAATAGTCTATTAAATTCCATTTCTCTTAGAAAAGTATAAAGCTTGTCTTTATCAACACTTTTCAATATGAATTCTTCAATTTTATTTTTTACAGGCACATCTTTTTTTAATGTAACTAGTTTTTTACTAATAATTGCATCATCTTTATTATTTATTAAAGTTTCTCTTCTTTTATTTTGTTTTATTTTTGAAGCATTTTTTAATAAATTTTCTAAAGTTCCATATTGATTTATCAATTCAGCAGCAGTTTTAACTCCTATACCAGGTACGCCAGGTACGTTATCTGTGCTATCACCTGCTAAAGACTGAACATCTATGACTTTTTCAGGAGTAACTCCAAATTTGTTATTTACATCATCTTTATTTATAAATTTGTTCTTCATTGGATCATAAATTCTGACTCCTTTTTTATAAAGCTGCATCAAATCTTTATCAGATGAAACAATTGTTACTTTTGCACCTAAGTCTAAAATTTTCTCTACATAGGTTGCAATCAAATCATCTGCTTCATAGTTAATTAATTCGATAGAAGGTAAATTAAAGGCTTTTACAGATTGCCTTATGTATTCAAATTGAGGAATTAAATCGTCTGGTGCATCAGATCTATTTCCTTTATAATCTGAATAAATTTCATTTCTAAAATTTTTTCTTGCTGAGTCAAATATTACAGCAAAGTGTGTCGGTTTTTCCAGGTTATCATTAGATTTAGAGTCTTCCAATAATTTAAAAAGCATATTACAAAAACCGCTGACGGCACCGACTGGCAATCCGTCACTTTTTCTAGTTAAAGGAGGAAGTGCATAATATGCTCTAAAAATGTATCCCGAACCATCTATTAAGTAAAAATGGTCATTTTTTTTAATTTTCTCCATAATGTCATGATATCTTAATTTTCATAAATGTAATAAATGTATGCCCTCATATGAATAAAAAAAACGTCTTAACTGTTAAAAACTTGAATAAAGTTTATTCAAAAAATGGTTCTAAACAAACGCATGCACTTAATAATTTAAACTTAGAAGTGAAAGAAGGTGAAATTTTTGGTCTATTAGGACCAAATGGAGCTGGAAAGAGTACATTCATAAACATATTAGGTGGCTCAGTTGTAAAAACTGGAGGTGAAGTAAATGTTTGGGGGTTTAACCTAGATAAAAACCCTAGACAAGTTAGGGCCTCTATTGGAATTGTTCCACAAGAAGTAAACTTTGATCCATTTTTTAGTCCAAGAAAACTTTTAGAACTTCAAGCAGGACTATATGGAATTAGAGAAAAAGATAGAATTACAGATACCATATTAAAGTTAGTATCATTAGAAGAGCAAGCTGACAGTTATGCTAGAGCTTTATCAGGTGGTATGAAGAGAAGATTACTAGTAGCAAAAGCGATGGTGCATCAACCTCCAATTATAATTTTAGATGAACCTACCGCAGGAGTAGATGTGGAGCTTAGAAATACATTGTGGGAAAATGTTAAATCTTTGAACAAACAAGGGGTAACAACAATACTAACAACTCATTATCTTGAGGAAGCAGAAAAAATGTGCGATAGGATTGGTATACTAAGTGGAGGAAAATTGGTTGCCTTGGATACGACAAAAAATCTCTTGGAAAGAATTCAAACAAAAATTGTGTATGTAACCACAGATAAAAAAACTTATATTGATGACAACACTTTTGAGTCATTAAAAGTTATATCAAATGACGGAAATAGGTTAGTTTTATCATATGAGAAGAGTAAAATAAGCATTGACTCAATAATTTCGGAAATAAAAAAACAAGATATAAAAATACAAGATATTTCAACTGATGATGGTGATCTTGAAGATGTGTTTTTAAGACTTACAAAAAATTAAGTTATCTTGGAGATCTTTTAGATAATATCCTCTGAAGAGTTCTTCTATGCATTTTTAGTCTTCTTGCAGTTTCAGAGACATTTCTATTACATAACTCAAAAACCCTGTGTATATGTTCCCATTTTACTCTATCCGCAGACATTGGATTTTCAGGAGGAGCAGGTTTTTGATTAGGATCAGCTAAGAGTGCCTTTTCGACATCATCTGCATCTGCTGGCTTAGCAATATAATCAATTGCTCCCTCTTTAATTGCTGCAACTGCTGTTGGAATGTTACCATATCCCGTTAACATAATAATTCTACTTTTAATGTTGCCCTTTTGAATTTCTTTTACTACCTCTAGTCCATTACCATCATTTAATCTTAGATCCACAACAGCAAATGCTGGGCTTTGTGATTTTACTGTCTCAATTCCAATCTTTACACTCTCAGCTTGTGTAACTGAAAAACCTTTTTTTTCCATAGCTCTTGCCAATCTTTGTCTAAATGGATTGTCATCATCTACTATCAAAAGCGATTTATCCTCAAAATCACTAAGTTTTTGGAGTGTTTGTTGATTGATCATGATCCATATATGGAAGTAAATTTTAATATTTCAATAGCATTATTTACTTTACATTATTAATTATTTCCCATAAATGCTGCACTTATGAAACTTGCATATGTGTTATGCAGGTTTTTTTTGTAAATTTTTTTTTAGAGGTGCAGATATGCAAAAATTTAAGTCAGTTGAAGAATTAGTTAACCAACTGAAACCGACGGGACCAGTTTATTGTATTAGAAAAGAGTCAATTAAATTGGCATCTAAATACTTTCAAAAAAATTTTCCAGGACAAATACTATACGCATTAAAAACTAATCCTCATCCAGTGGTTCTTAAAACTATTGTTGAAAGCGGTATTAATCGTTTTGACGCAGCATCAATTAAAGAAATAGAGGCAATAAGAAAAATAAGTCCAGATTCGAACTGTTCATATATGCATACGGTCAAAAGCAGAGAAAGCATTAAAGAGGCATATTTTAAATATAATGTTAAGGCCTTTTCTTTAGATACTAAAGATGAATTAATAAAAATTTTAGAAAGTACAAATTATGCAAAAGACTTAGAATTATTTGTAAGAGTTTCTGTTTCAAATGAACATGCAGAGATTGATTTATCAAAAAAATTTGGAGCAATAAATAATGAAGCAGCTGGACTTCTTAGATTAACAAAACAATATTCAAAAAAAATTGGACTTAGTTTTCATGTTGGTTCACAATGTATGCACCCAATATCTTATTCAAAAGGAATATTTGAAATCAATAATATAATTAAAAAAACTAAAATTGTACCTGATGTAATTAATGTTGGAGGAGGCTTTCCCACTATTTATCCTGATCTTATTCCTCAATCTTTGTATGCTTACTTTAATGAGATTAAAAAAGGTTTAAATAATTTAAAATTGGATAAGCTTCCAGAAATTATTTGTGAACCTGGAAGAGCCATTGTTGCAGAAAGTGGCTCAACAATTGTAAGAGTAGATTTAAGAAAAAAACAGAAACTTTATATAAATGATGGGACGTATGGAACTTTGTTTGACGCAGGTGTTCCCAATATTGTTTACCCATCAAAAATGATAACTGATGGAAGAGTAATCTCCAAGAAATTAACATCTTTCGATTTCTATGGCCCAACTTGTGATAGCATGGATTATATGAAAGGTCCTTTTATTTTACCAAATAATATAAAAGAAAATGATTATATAGAATTGGGACAGCTTGGAGCATATGGATTAACTTTTAGAACTAATTTTAATGGATTTTACTCTGATGAAATTTATGAAGTTGAAGATAGTCCAATCATTACGATGTATGACAAAGAAACAAATAAAGAGTTTCTTGTTGCTTAATGTCAGATAATAAAAACCAATCAAATAATAGAAAAAGTGATTTACTTAGTAAAGAAGTAGAACATATTGATATAACTTCTTTCGATGCGAGAAAAATAGTTTCTTCAATGGAAAAAATGTCTTTCGTTTCAAGAGAGACTGCAAATGCTGCAAATATTTATAATGAGATGATAAAAGATAAAGATTGTACAATATTTTTAACACTCGCAGGATCAACATCTGCTGCAGGATGTATGCATATTTATAGAGATTTAGTTAAATATAATATGGTAGATGCAATAGTTGCAACTGGTGCTTCAATTATTGATATGGATTTCTTTGAAGCACTTGGTTTTAAACATTATCAGGGATCCCAATATCAAGATGATACAGAGTTAAGAAATAACTTCGTTGATAGAATATATGATACTTACATTGATGAAGAAGATCTTCAGATGTGCGATAAAACTATTGGAGAAATTGCAGATCAATTAGAGCCCAAAAGTTATACATCAAGAGAATTTATAAAAGAGATTGGTAAATATCTTAAAACTAACGCAAAGAAGAAAGAATCATTGATAGAGGTTGCCTATGACAACGACGTTCCAATTTTCTGTCCAGCATTTACTGATTCAAGCGCAGGATTTGGGCTTGTAATGCATCAAGAAAGAAATCCAAAAAATCACATCACAATCGACTCTGTCCGAGAGTTTAGAGAATTAACTGAAATTAAAATTAAATCTAAAGGATCTGGTCTTTTTATGATTGGAGGGGGTGTGCCAAAAAATTTTATTCAAGATACTGTTATATGTGCTGAACTTTTAGGTAAAGATGTAGATATGCATAAATATGCTGTTCAAATAACAGTTGCTGATTCCAGAGATGGAGCTTGCAGTAGCTCAACATTAAAAGAGGCAAGCTCATGGGGCAAAGTAGATATTACAAATGAGCAAATGGTTTTTGCAGAAGCAACAAGTGTGCTACCCTTAATAGCAAGTGATGTCTATCATAAAGGTGAATGGAAAAATAGAAAGAGAAAAAATTTTTCCAAGATATTTTGATTAATGATCAAAAAAATCAAAATTGGTTTAATACAAAGTAAATCTTTAGGGACAATTCAATCTAATATTGATTTAGCTATAAAAAATATCAAAAAAGCCGCAAACAAAAATGCAAAGATAATATGTCTACCAGAACTATTTTTAACTAATTACTTTTGCCAAACTGAAAGTCATTCTAATTTTAAATTAGCAGAAAAAATTCCAGGAAAAATCTCTGGAATATTTTGTGATTTAGCCAGGGAGCTCGGTGTTGTATTGAATGTTACTATGTTCGAAAAAAAAACGTCCGGATTTTATCATAACACTAGTATCATTATTAATGAAAAAGGTAATATTCTATCTAAATATCGTAAGATGCACATACCTGATGACCCAGGGTATTATGAAAAATTTTATTTCAGTCCTGGAGACCTAGGTTTTAAAAGTGTGAAAACTAAATTTGGCAAGATAGGTCCTCTTATATGTTGGGATCAATGGTTCCCAGAAGCAGCAAGATTAACAGCTTTAAAAGGAGCTCAAATTATTTTTTATCCTACTGCTATTGGATGGCACCCAAAAGAAAAAAAGCAATTTGGAAAATCTCAACTAGAATCTTGGATCACAATGCAAAAATCTCATGCTATTGCTAATGGAACTTATGTGGCTGCTATAAATAGAGTTGGTGTTGAAAAAAAAGGAAAAAAAAAAATTGAATTTTGGGGTAATTCATTGGTGATAGATCCTAGTGGTAAAATAATTGCAAAAGCAGGAAATAAAAAAGAGGATATTTTAGTTTGTGAAATAGATTATAAAAAAATAGATACTGCTAGACAGCACTGGCCTTTTTTAAGAGACAGAAGAACTGAATTTTACAGAGATATTCTCAAAAATCCAGAAGATGAATAAAAAAATAAGTGAATTCAGAATGCCAGCAGAATGGGAGCCTCAAAAATCAGTTTGGATGTCGTGGCCTCATAATAAAAAAGATTGGCCTGGATTATTTGAAAAAATTCCAAATGTAGTTGGAAAAATAATAAAATATCTAACAAAACATCAAAAAATAGATTTATTAGTCTATAATACCAAAAGTATTGATACCACAAGAATATATTTAAAAAAAATAGGTTGCAATATATCCAACATTAAATTTCATAAACTTAAAACAGACAGACTTTGGTTAAGAGATTCTGGTCCAATATTTTTAGTCAACAAAAAAAAAAGAAAAAAGACCATGCTTGATTTTAAATTTAATGCCTGGTCAAAATATAAAAATTTCAGAAATGATAACAAAATCAATAACTATATTAGTAGGTACTTAAATATTGAGAGTATTTTACCTAAAAAAGTTAATTCAAAAAAATTTGTAAGAGTAGTTATGGAAGGAGGTGCATTTGACAACAATGGATCAGGCTCCATATTGCTTACAAAGGAGTGCTTATTAAGTAGTAAACAAGAGAGAAATAAAGGATTCAAAAAAATTGATTATGAAAATCTATTTTCAAAATATTTAAATGCAAAAAATTTTATTTGGCTTAATAAAGGAATTGTTGGAGATGACACACACGGTCATATTGATGATATTGCAAGATTTGTTTCAAAAAGCACAATTATGATAGCTGTAGAAAATAATAGATCAGATAAAAATTATAAAGCTCTTAAAGAAAATTTACAAATATTAAGTAAAAGTTGCGATGAAAATGGAAAAAAATTAAAAATTATAAAGATTCCTATGCCAAGCCCAGTTGTCATAGACAAAACCCGTGTCCCAGCAAGTTATTTGAATTTTTTCATAAGTAATAAAACAGTCTTGGTTCCAGTATTTAATGTGAAAGAAGATAAAAAGGTTTTAAAAATTTTTAGAAAATTTTTTATAGATAGAGAAGTTATTGCTATTAATTGTAGTGATTTAATTTGGGGTTTTGGAGCTATTCATTGTATGACGCAACAAGAGCCAAAAATTTGAATTAAGCAGCCTTTAAAGTACCTAATAATAATCTAAAAGGGATCAACATTACTAAAGCTACAAAAATCTTTACTGCTAAATCTCCTAAAGACAGTGTCACCCAAGGTATTCCTGTTCCATAAAATGAAATCGAAAAGAATAAAAATGTATCAACGGTAGAACCAATTAATGAAGAGGCAAGTGGCGCAATAAACCATTTTTTTTGTCTTAATTGATCAAATATTTGTACATCCAATAATTGAGCAATAATAAATGCTGTTCCTGAACCAATTGCTATTCTTACTGAGATTAAATCGGCAAAATTTGTTGAGAAAATTAGTGTAAATAAAATACCTATTGTAAATCCTATATATACAATTTTTCTAGCAACTAATTTACCAAAAGATCTATTTGCTAGATCAGTTATTAAAAAAGCTATTGGATAACTGAATGCTCCATATGTAAGAATTTCTTGAAGACCATAATATTTAACTGGAAATTGGACTAAATAATTAGACGCTAAAACAACCAATCCCATTAAAAATGAGAGTGTTAAAAATACTTTATTCATTATGCAGATTTACTGACTAAGGATTTTTTTAATTTTTTTAGTCTTAATGATAAATCTCTAGACTTGGCTGAAATAAGAAATTGATCAAAACTACCTTTTTTATCTACTGTTCTAACCCCAGCATTTGAGACGGTTAATCTTAAACTTCTCTTAAGTAGTTCACTTTTAAATTTAACTTTTTTTAAATTTGGAAGAAATCTTCTTTTAGTCTTATTGTTAGCATGGCTAACGTTATGACCCTTGAGCGGGATTTTTCCAGTAAGTTCACATTTTTTAGACATAAATTATGAGCCTGTATAGGATCTGAATCTTATCGCGTCAAGATTAATTTTTAGTTCCAATTGCCTCTGAAACATTTTTAAACCCCTTATTTTTTAATAAATCAATTAATTCTGTACTTATTTTTGAAGCTATACGAGGACCTCTGTAAACCATTCCAGTATATAATTGAACGAGTGTTGCGCCAGAAATAATTTTTTCAAAAGCATCTTGTCCATTACTAACACCACCCACTCCTATTATTTTTGTTTTATCTTTTAGAATTTTATAAAATTTAGAAATTGCCTCGTTTGAAATCTTTTCAATTGGTTTGCCTGACAGTCCACCCTTTTCTAATTTATTTATATTTTTTAAATTTTCTCTATTCTTATCTGTGGTATTGGAAACAATAATAATTCCTATTTCTTGTTCAATAATGATCTTGGATACTTCATTAATTTGATCGTCATTAAGATCAGGTGAAACTTTTATTGCTAATGGAATGTTTGAATTCAATTCTTTTTTTTCATTTTTTAATTTGTCAATCAATGAATTTAATTCATCCTGGTTATGAAAGTCTCTTAAATTTTCTGTATTTGGTGAGGAAATATTAATAGTTATATAATCAGCTAAATTATAAAACTTACGAAAACAAATTAAATAATCATCGATTCTATTAGTAGAGTCTTTATTTGGTCCAATATTTATTCCTAAAAAACCTTTTTTATTATTTTCCTTAATTGTCTGACTAATTTTTTCTGAACCAGAATTGTTAAAACCTAATCTATTTATAAGAGCTTCATCTTCTTCAAGTCTAAAAACTCTTGGTTTAGGGTTACCAAATTGAGGCTTTGGAGTAATTGTACCCACCTCAACAAAACCAAATCCAAGATTAAACAGTGGATTGTATACTTCAGCATTTTTATCAAATCCAGCAGCAACACCAATTGGTGAAGATAATTTTTTTTCACAAAAAGTTGTTTCTAAAATATGATTATCTTTAGGTTTTGAGTAAGGAATATTATTTAACTTTAGTGCTTTTATTGCTAAAGAGTGAGCTACTTCAGGGCTAAATTTAAAAATTAGTGGTCTTAAAATATTAAACATTTTCTAATTTACTTTTTATTAATTCTTTGGTTTCTTGAACCCCAAAAAAGCTTATAAAAAAACCAAATCGTGGTCCATTCTCTACCCCAAAAACTACCTCATATATTAACTTAAACCAATCGCGCAAATTTTCTTTATAGCCATTTTCTTTGCCGACTGTATAAATTGTAGTCTGAATGTCTTCTGGTTTCATTGCGTCATCGCAATTATCTAAAGAGTTTACCAAAGCGTCTAAAGCAATTTTTTCACTTTCATTTGGTTTTTTATAAATCTTTTTGGATTTTATAGCGTCATTAAAATATTTAATTGCATAAGATATTAAATTGTCAAAAATTGGATGCATATCCACATTAATATCTTTCTTATATTTCTTAACAAATTTCCAAAGTAATTCTTTATTATCAGCATTGCTGGTCTCAACTAAATTTAATAGCATTGAGAAAGACATAATTGAATTTTCCTCTGGTATCTCTGAATTATGAACATGCCAAACAGGGTTCATTAGTTTTTGAAGTTCATTTTGAGTTTTACCTTTTTCAATAAAATCAAGATATTCATCGACAGCCTTTGGTACTACTTCTCTATAAAGTTTTTTTGCTCTTTTTGGATTTTGGTACATATATAAGGAGAGACTTTCAGGTGAAGCATACTCTAACCATTGGTCAATAGTAATACCATTTCCTTTTGATTTAGATATTTTTTCACCCTTTTCATCTAAAAATAACTCATATGCAAAGCCAGATGGATTTGACTTACCTAATAATTTTATGATTTTTGTAGATAAAATTGCACTCTCAATCAAATCTTTACCATACATTTCAAAATCTACATCGAGAGCATACCATCTCATTGCCCAATCTACTTTCCATTGTAATTTGCAATTGCCATCTAAAATACTTTGTTCTAATTTTTTACCTTTATTGTCAAAAATTATTTTTGAATTTTTAGTATCTAGTTCTAAGACTGGTATCTCCAATACAACCCCTGTATCTGGACATATTGGTAAAAAAGGAGAATATGTTTTTTGTCTTTCTTTACCAAGCGTGGGAATAACTATGTTCATTATTCCTTCATAATTTTCTAAAATTAATTTTAATGGATCATTAAAAAAACCAGATTTATATAAAAGAGTTGAACTTTTAAAATTATATTTAAAATTAAATTTATTTAGAAAGTTTTTTAACATTTCATTGTTATGCTCTCCAAAACTATTAAATTTTCCAAAAGGATCTGGAACTTGAGTTAAAGGTTTATGAAGATTTTGTATTAGTTTTTCAGAATTAGGAATATTTTCAGGCACTTTCCTTAGTCCATCCATATCGTCGGAAAAAGTAATTATTTCTTTAGGGAGATCAGTTAAATGATTTAAGGCATTAACTATCATTGAGGTTCTTGCTACTTCACCAAAAGTACCAATGTGTGGTAAACCACTAGGACCATATCCTGTTTGCAGAATAATTTTTCCTTTGTTTTCAATATTATTTTTTCTTTCTCTAAGAAGCTTTTTAGCTTCAACAAAGGGCCAAGCGTTTGTTTTATCAATGTTGGTTTTATCTATCACTTTTAATTAAACAGCCTATAAAATAACGTTTTTAATAATTCTTATAGAGTTGAAATTTATTTACCATAAAATAATGTCCAATCAAAATGTCCAATTATAAAACAGTTTTTTTTACACTAGGAATTTTACAAATTATTTTAGGTTTATCGATGATTGCGCCAATTTTAACGCAGTTTTTTTATGATGAATTTGATTCTAGTTTTATAAGTTCTGGAATTGTAACTGTTATATTTGGAATTCTCTTTTTACTATCAAATTTAGATCATGATAAAAAAATTAGTTTGCCTCAGGCTTTTCTTTTAACAGCATTATCTTGGTTGAGTATTGCGATTTTTGGTTCACTTCCATTTATATTTTCTGAGATAAATTTAAGTGCTACAGACGCTTTTTTTGAGAGCATGTCAGGTATTACTACAACTGGATCAACTATAATTACCAATTTAAATGAAACTCCAAAAAGTATTTTACTTTGGAGGGGAATGCTTCAATGGTTAGGTGGAATTGGTATCATTGTGATGGCAATTACTTTAATGCCACTTATGAATATTGGTGGAATGCAGTTGTTTATTATATCAACGAGTGATACCCCTGAAAAAATTTTACCTAGATCAAAAGAGATAGCGTTGAGATTAATCTTAGTATACTCCGGATTAACTTTTATATGTGCACTATTTTATAAAATATTTGGTATGAACTTTTTTGACAGTGTCGTTCACTCAATGACAACAATTGCAACAGGGGGATTCTCAAATTATAATGAATCTATTGGCTATTTTGATAGTTCACTTATTGAATTTACATCAATTATATTTATAATTTTAGGAAGTATTCCATTTATTGCCTATATCAAATACTTAAATGGAGACAAAAAAATATTTTTTAAAGATACACAAATTAAAACTTTTATAAAGATTGTCCTTTTTTCAATTTTTTTAATGTATCTATATCTATTTATAAAAAATCAAAGTTTTTTTGATACCAGTATTAGGTCAGTTGCATTTAATGTAATATCAATTTTAACTGGAACTGGTTATGTAACTCAAAATTTTAGTGATTGGGGTCAATTCCCATTAATTTATTTTATTATTCTCATGTTCATCGGAGGATGTGCGGGATCAACAGCTTGTGGAATTAAAATATTTAGAGTGCAAATTTTATTCCAGTTTATCGCTGTACAACTAAAGAAAATAATTTATCCAAGAGGTATATTTAAAATAAAATATGAAAATAATAATATTGATGAAAAGTTTTTAGCATCAATTATTTCCTTTATATTTTTATATATTGTAATTTTTTTTATTATAACTGCTCTTTTATCAACAAGTGGATTAGATTTAACAACTGCAATATCCGCCGCCGCAACATCAATATCAAATGTAGGACCCGGTTTGGGTGATATTATTGGTCCAAATGGTAATTTTTCAAACTTATCTGATTTTTCTAAATGGATTTTAAGCTTAGCGATGATTTTAGGTAGATTAGAGTTGTTTGCTGTATTAGTATTATTTATTCCATCATTTTGGAGAAAATATTAATGTCTGAAACAAAGCAAAGTTGGGTTGACTCATTACTAGTTTATAAAGATATAAGGATGTTAAGAATATTGCTTCTAGGAGCAATAAGCGGTTTTCCATGGGTATTAATTGCAAGTAGCTTAAGTCTTTGGCTCAAGGAAGAGGGATTAAGTAGATCAACAATTGGTTGGGCAGGATTAATATTTGGAGTGTATGCCTTTAATTATTTATGGGCTCCAATAATCGACAGAGTACAAATTCCATTTTTAACAAAAAAATTAGGTCATAGACGTGGATGGATTGTATTAATGCAAATAATTATTTTAATAAGCTTGATAGTCTGGAGTTTTATAAATCCTACTCAAAACCTTGCACTTTTAATCAGTGTTGGATTAGTAATTGCTATTGCTTCTGCTACTCAAGATATTACTGTTGATGCACTAAGAATTGAACAGATTAATTCAAATGAAGGAAAATCTATGGCCGCTGGAGCTGCTATGGCTGTTGTTGGATGGTGGACTGGATATAAATTAGGGGGTGTGGTAGCACTTTTTACTGCAGAATTTTTTGAAAACATGGGCTTAGCAGATTATTGGCAGGCTACTTTTTTAGTTTTAGGAATTTTAATTATTTTGATGAATATAGGTTTGATGTTTGTTCACGAAACAATTGATTTTAATAGAGTAAATAATCAAAAAGCAACAGATCAAATTATTAGGGATAAGCTTGGATCTAATAATATTATAACAAATTTTGTTGCTTATATTACAGGAACAGTTGGCGGACCAATAATCAGCTTTTTTAAAAAAAATGGATTAGCAATTGCACTAGGAATTTTAGGTTTTGTATTTTTATTTAAGATCGGAGAAGCATTTTTAGGTCGAATGTCTATTGTTTTTTATAAAGAAATTGGTTTTTCTAAAGGTCAAATAGCTATCTATTCTAAAGGATTAGGATGGATTACTACTGTAGTTTTCACTTTACTTGGTGGAATAATGGCGATGCGAGCTGGAACTATTAAAACAATGTTTTTTGCAGGTGGTTTAATGGCTCTAACAAATCTTATTTTTGCAGTTTTAGCTTGGACAGGTAAATCTGAACTTTTATTTGCAATAGCTGTAATTGCAGATGACATAACTGCAGCATTCGCTACAGTTGCATTTGTTGCCTTTATATCATTGTTAGTTGATAGAACTTACACAGCTACTCAATATGCATTGTTGGCATCAATTGGAACAGCAGGAAGAACGACACTTGCGTCATCGTCGGGAGCATTAGTAGATTGGTTGAATGGGGACTGGGGTACATTTTTTGTGATAACAACAGTAATGGTAATTCCATCACTAATTTGTCTTTGGTTTATAAGGAATAAAGTAAAAATTGGCACAAAATAAGCATTTTTGCAATAATTCATACTTGAACGTATACGAGTCAGCGTCCAAAAAATCTAATATAAGTACTCAATTATTATACGGTGAAAAATTTAATCTAATCCAAAAAAATAAAGATTTTTTAAAAATTAAAACTGACTTTGATAATTATGTTGGTTTTATAGAAGTTGGAAGGTTTAGCAAAAGATTAAATAAGACACATAAAGTTTGTGTATTAAAATCTAAAATTTATTCAAAACCCAAAAGTAAATTTAGTACTAAAAAATATCTCCCATTTTCTTCGGAAATTGAAATTTTAGAAAAAAAAAATAATTTTATAATGTTTGAAAAAAATAAATGGATTAGCTTTAATGAATTAGAAACTATAAAAAAACAAAATAAAGATTTTACAAAAATTTTTAAACTTTTTTTAAATTGTAAATATAAATGGGGTGGTAAAAGTTTCGATGGCATTGATTGCTCAGCCTTATTACAAATATTTTATAAATTTAATAATAAATTTTTTCCTAGAGATACAATTAATCAAGTTAAAATTAAGAAAGGAATTATTAAAAAAAAAGTTTTCAAAAAAGGAGATATTATTTTTTGGAAGGGACATGTCGCAATTTGTTTAAATTCAAAGAATTTAATTCATGCATATGGACCCAGAAAGAAGGTATTAATCATGCCAATTTATCAAACCATTAAATTAATTGAGAAAACTGCAAATTTAAAAGTAGCAAAGGTTATATCAATTTAATCTTGATCTCTTCCAAAATCTGGTTTTGCTATATCTTGTTTTAAACTTAATATCTGTTGCCTTACCTTTTTTGAATTAATTAATTTTTTTCTTAATGTTCTATCATCTAAATTTTCTATATTTTTTTTAAATGAATTTAAATTATTAATAAATAAGTTTATTGCACTGACTATATTTTTTTTATTATTGAAAAATATATCTCTCCACATTATTTCATTGGATGCAGCTATTCTTGAAAAATCTCTTAATCCTCCAGCACTAAACTTTATGACATCCTTTTTTTGTTTTTTTTGGAAGTCTTGTGCAGTTTTAATTAGGTTATAAGCGATTAAATGAGGCAAATGACTTGTTATTGAAAAAATTTTATCATGAATTTTTGCATCCATAACAATTACATCTGAACCTAATTTTTTCCAAAATTTCAATAATTTGCTTTGTTTTATTTTATTTTTATCACTTACTACAACACACCATTTATTTACAAAAAGATTTTTAGTTCCATGCTCAGGTCCACTTACTTCTGAACCTGATATTGGGTGACTAGTTATCCAATCAAGAGATTTTGATAGTTTTTTATTTTTAAGTTTTAATATACTTTCTTTAGTTGAGCCCACATCAGTAATTAAGCAATGTTTATTCAAATACTTGTTTAAATTAGGAATAATTTTCTCATATTCACTCATTGGGGTTGATAACACAATAAGATCTAAATCAGATAATTTATCATCCAGTTTTTTAAGAATTCTTATTTTATTATCAATTTTTTTTATTTTTCGAATATTTTTTTTTGATTTTTCGAAAACAAAATAATGTTTAGATATTTTTTTAGTTATAGAGCCTCTCAATATTGAAGACCCTATAAGTCCACAACCAATAATTAAAATTTTTTTAAACATTTTTGAAAATATTTTTCAGTTTATCGAGTAATAGTTTATTTTCGTAATTATTTCCTATAGTAAGTCTCAGACAATTTTTAATTCCATATGAATTCATCTCTCTTAAAATTATTCCTGAAGCTTCAAGTTTTTTTTCTACAAAGTTAGCAGAAAGTTTACAATTTTTAAAATTTAAAAGAAAAAAATTTGGCCCAATATCGTTTGTCTTAATATTATATAAATTCAATGTCTTTTGTATTTTTTTTGCCCAATCTAAATTATGATTTACAGACTTTTTTATAAAACTTTGATCTTTTAAAGATTCAATAGCACATACCTGGGCTATTTTATTAACATTAAATGGTGGTTTGATTTTATACAGAGCTTCTACTATTTTTTTACTTCCATATCCCCATCCAACTCTTAAAGAAGCGAGTCCATAAATTTTAGAAAAAGTTCTCAATATAAATACATTACTTTTATTTTTAAAAATCTCTAAACCTGATTTGTAATCTTTGTTAAGCATGTATTCAAAATAAGCATCATCAACAACAAGTAAAATTTTTTTATTTAAACGCTTTCTTAATTCTAATAACTGTTTTTTAGAAATATATGTACCTGTAGGATTATTAGGATTAGCTAAAAATACAATTTTGGTCTTGTTTGATACTTTTTTTAAAATTTCATTATTTGATACTTTAAAATTTTTTTCTTTAGAAAATACAACCTTAGCTCCCACTATTTGCGCATAAATTCTGTACATTAGAAAACTAAACTCTGGTACAATTACCTGATCCCCTTCATTTAAAAATAGTTGGCATAACATTTGAATAATTTCATCGGATCCAGATCCACAAATTATTTGGTTTTGATTACAGTTATATTTTTTTGAAATTATAGAAGTTAAATCTCTGAATTTTCCGTCTGGATATTTTGAGATATTGTCATTAAATTTTTTTATTACCTTTTTAGCATTATTGCTCATACCTAAGGCGGATTCATTTGCTGATAATTTAATTATTTTTTTTTTTTTGCTTAAAAAAGACCTTCCTGGTTTATAAGCTTGTAGGGTTATTTTCCTAAATGTTGGGCTATTCATGATGCTAATTTTTATTAATAAATAGTCAGATAATTAGATAATACAATCAATAATTCAAAAAAAATTGACATCCAAAAAGCTATCTTATAAAACGTTTCTGCGCTGATTTAACTGAATTGCGAGCGCTATAAAAAACCTGCTAAATAAGTTTTTTTTCTCACAATTCATTTCAGCAAAAGTATTATGGGTAATTTTGGTAAAATGAATAGTATAACAATTAAACAACCTCTTAAACTTGATTGTGGAAAAGAAATATCAAATTTTCCATTAGCTTATGAGACTTATGGAAATCTTAATGAGAAAAAAGATAATGCCATATTGGTTTTTCATGCTTTGACTGGAGATCAGTTTGCTTCAGGCATAAACCCTGTGACAAATAAAGATGGTTGGTGGAATTATGCAGTTGGCCCAGGAAAGGCATTTGATACTGATAAATTTTTCGTAATTTGTGCAAATGTAATTGGCGGATGTATGGGATCATATGGACCAGGAACAATTGATCCTTCGACTAACAAACCTATCGGAACAAATTTTCCAGTTATTACAATAAACGATATGGTTAATGCCCAATATAATCTTTTGGATCACTTCAAGATAGAAAAATTATTTGCAGTAGCTGGTGGTTCTATGGGTGGTATGCAAGTATTACAATTTGTCTCAAATTTTCCAAACAAAGCTAAAGTTGCTTTACCAATTGCTTGTACAGCTAGTCACTCAGCCCAAAATATTGCTTTCAATGAACTTGGAAGACAAGCAATCATGTCAGATATAAATTGGAAAGATGGTTTATATGATGGACAAACAAATAATCCAGACAAAGGTTTAGCTGTAGCTAGAATGGCAGCACATATTACGTATTTATCAAAGAAAGGGTTGCAAGAAAAATTTGGACGAAATCTTCAAGAAAGATCTGATTTAAAATTTGGATTTGATGCTGACTTTCAAATTGAGAGTTATTTAAGATATCAAGGTTCTGTATTTGTGGATAGATTTGATGCAAATAGTTACTTATATATTACCAGAGCGATGGACTACTTCGATTTGACTAAACAATATGGTGGAAATCTTTCTAAAGCCTTTAAAGAAAGTAAGACAAAATTTTTTATTATTTCATTTACTTCGGATTGGCTGTATCCAACCACTGAAAATAAGGACGTTGTAATAGCACTAAATGCCATTGGAGCTGATGTTGGTTTTGTGGAAATTAAAACCGACAAAGGTCATGACTCATTTTTATTAGATGTCCCAGATTTTTTAAGCACTATTAAAAACTACTTAAACACTACTTATTTAAAATAAATGAAAGAAGAATTTAAAGTTATATCACAATTAGTTGAAGAAAAATCAAGAGTCCTTGATGTTGGATGTGGTGATGGAATTCTGATGGAATATTTGTCAAAGAATAAGGTAGTAGATGTTAGAGGACTTGAAATTTCTAAGGAAAAAGTCAAAAAATGTTTATCTAATGGACTAGCTGTAGTTGAAGGTAATGCAGAGCATGACTTAAAACAATTTCCAAATTTATCTTTTGATTATGTTATTCTAAGTCAAACACTACAAGCTTTCATGAGTCCAGAGAAAGTAATTAAAGATTTATTAAGAGTGGGGAAAAAAGTTATTGTAACTATTCCAAATTTTGGACATTGGAAAGTTAGAGTAGATTTACTTTTTAAAGGAGAAATGCCAATTACCAAAAATTTGCCTTATGAATGGTATAACACTCCAAATTTACATATGTGCACAATTCAAGACTTTTATAATTTTTGTAATAATAAAGGGATCAATATTTTTAAAACAATTTCTTTAAATGGACAAAAAACTTCAAAAATTACATCTTCAAATTTGAAATTTAAAAACCTAATATCTGAATTAGGTATTTTTTTACTAGAGAAATAATATGAAAATAAAAATAATAAAATGTTTAGAGGATAATTATTCATATTTATTAATTGATGAAATTACTAAATCTGCTGTTGTGATAGATCCAAGCGAAGCAGAGCCTGTAATCAATAAAATTGAAAGTCTCGACTTAAAATTAAAATTTATAATGAATACTCACCATCATTATGATCACGTAGGAGGCAATAAAGAGCTTAAGAATTTATTTAATGCCAAAGTCATCGGTTTTGATCAGGACAAACACAGAATACCTGAAATAGATATATTGGTAAAAAATAATGAAATTTGGAAAGATGGTATGTTTGAAGCAAAAGTTTTTCATATTCCAGGACATACTTTAGGTCATGTATGTTTTTACTTTTTTAAAGAAAATGCATTATTTTCTGGAGATACATTGTTTTCATTAGGTTGCGGAAGAGTATTTGAAGGCACTCATGAAGAAATGTTTAATTCTTTACAGTTAATAAAGAGTTTACCTTTAGATACAGAAATTTATTGTGGACATGAATATACATTAAAAAATTCAGATTTTTGTTTAAAGTATGATTCAGATAACAAGAGACTAATTTCAAAAATTGAGACAGTAAAAAATAAGTTAGCAAAAGGAATACCAACTATACCCTCTACTCTTGAAGAAGAACTACAAACCAATATTTTTTTGAGATCAAAAAACGTTAAAAACTTTTCAAAATTGAGAGATTTAAAGGATAATTTTTAGCTTATTCAGCTTGACTAAAATAAGCCCCTGACTATATTGCAGATAATTAAAACTAGGATTATTAATGTCATACGCAGTTATACAAACAGGTGGAAAACAGTACAAAGTCTCTGCTGGTGAAATTATTAAAGTTGAAAAATTAGCTGATTCAAATCCGGAAACTAAAGTGGAATTTAATGAAATTTTAGCTTATGGAGATGATAAGAGCATTGAATTAGGTGCGCCAACTGTAGATGGTGCAAAAGTTGAGGCTGAATTATTAAAAAATGGCAAAGAAAGAACTGTTCTAATTTTTAAAAAAAGGAGAAGAAAAAATTCAAGACGTAAAAACGGACACAGACAACTGTATTCACTAATAAGAATTAACAAAATTTTTTCAAAAGATGGTAAAGTTTTATCAGAGGCTGAAAAAATGAAAAAAAGTGAAGTTGTAGTTAAAGAAGCTAAGGAAGAAAAAACTGAGGCTTCAAAATGAATAGGTAATTTATGGCAACAAAAAAAGCAGGTGGATCATCGAGAAACGGAAGAGATAGTGCAGGCCGTAGACTAGGTGTGAAAAAATATGGTGGTGAATTAGTAATACCTGGAAACATTATTGTAAGACAAAGAGGCACTAAAATTTTTCCTGGAGAAAATGTTGGAATGGGTAAAGACCATTCAATTTTTTCTGTTGTTAAAGGAAAAGTTGTTTTTAAAAAAAGCAAATCAGACAGAACTTACGTATCCGTAAAGCCTAATTAGTAAACAGCTAATTAATTCTGTAAAAATCATGAAATTTTTAGATCAAGTTAAGATATTTATCAAAGGTGGAGACGGTGGATCTGGTTCTCCTAGTTTTAGAAGAGAAAAATTTATAGAATTTGGAGGACCTGATGGAGGTGATGGAGGCAAAGGTGGTTCTATTATTCTTACGTCAGAGAGAAATTTAAATACACTGATTGATTTTAGATATCAACAGCATTTTAAAGCTGAGAGAGGTAGAGATGGAAGTGGGAAAAATAAAACAGGAAAAGGAGGAGAAGATTTATATTTAAAAGTACCGGTTGGAACACAAGTATTTGAGGAAGACAATAAAACCCTGATATTTGATTTCAAGGAGGAAAATGAAAAATTTGTTGCAGCTATAGGTGGTAAAGGAGGTTTTGGTAACACAAGGTTTAAATCATCAACTAATAGAGCTCCAAAGAAATTTACCAAAGGTGCGGTTGGTGAAGAATTCTGGATATATTTACAACTTAAGACAATTGCTGATATTGGAATCATTGGATTACCCAATGCAGGAAAATCTAGCTTATTAGCTTCATTAACAAGTGCAACTCCTAAAATTGCAAATTATAAATTTACCACTTTAAATCCAAATCTTGGTGTAGCAATGTATGACAATAAAGAAATAACTTTAGCAGATATTCCAGGATTAATTGAAGGAGCTCATCAAGGAACAGGACTAGGGATTAAATTTTTAAAGCATATTGAAAGATGTAAAGTGCTTTTGCATCTAATTGATCTATCAGAAAATGATTTAGCCAACTCATATCTTCAAGTAAGGGACGAAATGAGCAAATATAGTTCTGAGCTTTTAAAAAAACAGGAAATAATAGTGTTTAATAAGATGGACCTAATTGATGAGGCTGAAATAAAAGAAAAAATTAAAGATTTTGAAAAAATTATCAAGAAATCTACTTTTACAACATCAACACTCGATAAAAAATCTGTATCTGATATTAAATCAAAATTGCTTAATTATGTATCTTAAAGACTCAAAGACGGTTGTTATCAAAATTGGATCATCTTTATTAATTAATGACCAAAAAATTGTCAGAGAAAAATGGCTGTCAGAATTTGCTAAAGATATTCAACATCTACAAAAATTAAAAAAAAATATAATTTTGGTTAGTTCGGGAGCGATTGCTCTAGGATGTAAGAAATTAAAATTAAGTAAAAAAAAATTGAAACTTGATAAAAGTCAAGCAGTAGCTTCAATTGGCCAAATTGAGTTAATGAATCTTTTTAAAAAAACTTTTAATAAGTCAAAAATTAATCTTTCTCAAATTTTGTTAACTCTTGAAGATACGGAAAAAAGAAGAAGAGCTATTAATGCAAAAAGGACTTTTGAGAATTTATTTAGTCTTGGTTTTATTCCAATAGTAAATGAAAATGATAGTATAGCTACTTCTGAAATTAAGTATGGTGATAATGATAGACTAGCTTCTAGGGTTGCACAAATATCAAGTGCAGATTGTTTAATTTTATTATCTGACGTAAGTGGTCTTTACTCTAAAGATCCAAAATTAGATAAAAAAGCTAAATTAATTCGCGAAATTAAAAATATTGATCAAAATGTAGAAAAGTTAGCAACAAATAAAACTGGAGAATTTGGATCTGGTGGAATGAAAACGAAGATTGATGCTGCTAAAATTTGTCAATTCTCAGGGTGCCATATGGCGATTGCTAATGGCTTAATAAATAGACCAATTCAAAAAATTTTAACTAAAAATATATGTACTTGGTTTTTGCCTAAAATTTCAAAATTAGATGCCAGAAAAAAGTGGATTATAAGCTCGGTTTCTCCAAAGGGAAAAATAGTTATTGATGAAGGTGCATTATCAGCTTTGAATAATGGGAAAAGTTTACTAGCCGCAGGGATTAAGGATGTTCAAGGTAGTTTTAGCAAAGGTGATCATATCAAAATCCTAAACAATAATATGACCGAATTTGCTAGAGGATTAAGCAGTTTCTCTTCAGAAGAAATTTTGAAAATTAAAGGTAAGCACTCTAATAAAATAAATGATATTTTAGGTTATGTTTCAAAATCAGAAGTTATTCATAAAGATGATATGGTATTAATCAAATGAGTAAAGCTTTAGAAAAAATTGGTTCAAATGCGAAAATTGCTTTTCAAAACAAAATAACTAATAAAAGAAAAAATAAAGTATTAAATTATTACATTCAACTTATTTTAAAAAACCAAAATAAAATTTTGGTAGAAAACGCAAAAGATATAAAAATTGCCAAATCTAAAAAGCTTAAAGAGAATTTAATTAAAAGACTTGCTCTTAATAATGACAAAATAAGAGCAATTATTAAGTCAATTAAAACTATTTCAAAATTTAAGGATCCAGTAGATGTTGATTTAGAAACCTGGAAAAGACCAAACGGCTTAAAACTAAAGAAAGTATCCATTCCAATTGGTATTATTGGAGTAATATATGAAAGTAGACCAAATGTTACTTCGGATGTATCCACACTTTGTTTTAAATCTGGAAACTGCGTAATATTAAGAGGAGGATCTGAGGCTTACTTTAGTAATAAAATTTTAGCTAATCTTTTTAGAAAATCTTTAGAAAAAAATAAAATAAATAAGAATTTTGTTCAGTTTATAGAGAATAAAAATAGAAAACTGGTCGACTATATGCTGTCAAAAATGTCAGAATATATAGATGTTATTATTCCAAGGGGTGGAAAAAGTCTTGTAAAAAAAGTTCAAGATTTGTCCTCTGTTCCAGTAATTGGTCACCTTGAAGGCATGTGTCATACATATATTGATAAAGATGCTAATCTTAAAATGGCTAAAAAAATATTAATCAATGCTAAGTTGCGCAATACTAGCATTTGTGGAGCTACTGAGACACTCTTAATACATAAAAATAAATCTAAAAATGTAAATGAGATATTAAATGAACTCACTAAAAGAGGTTGCTATATTTATGCTGATAGAAAAATTTCTAAATTGTTTAAAGGGAATTCAAAATTAGCAAATAATAAAACATGGTCGAAGGAACATTTATCTGCAAAAATTTCTGTAAAATTAGTAAACAATATTAATGATGCAGTAAATCATATTAATACATATGGAACAATGCATACTGATGCGATAATTACAAATAATAAAATTTCTGCAAAATTTTTTATAAAAAATGTTAAAAGTTCGATTGCTATTCACAATTCTTCAACACAGTATGCTGATGGAGGAGAATTTGGTTTTGGAGGTGAGGTTGGAATTTCAACAAATAAACTTCCACCAAGAGGTCCCGTTGGACTAAACCAGCTAGTTAGTTACAAATATGAGATATATGGATCTGGACAAACAAGGAAATAAAAAAAAAATTGGTATTCTTGGAGGCACTTTTGATCCAGCACATAAAGGACATTTAAGTATCTCTAAAGAGGCAAAAAAAAGATTTGATATTGAAAAAATTATTTGGGCGGTAACCAAAAAAAATCCATTTAAAGAAAAAAGTAGTTTAAGTTTAAATAAAAGAATAAATTTTGCAAAAAAAATTGCTCAAAAAAATCTATTTATAAAAGTTAAATATTTTGAGGGTAAAATTAAATCAAATAGAACAATTGACCTGATAAAGTATATAAAAAAAAATAATAAAAAGACTGATATTTATTTTATAATGGGAGCAGATAGTTTGATTAATTTTCACAAATGGAAAAATTCTGATTTAATTTCATCTATTTGTAACATTCTAGTATTTGATAGGGACAGATATAAGGCTAAATCATTAAGTTCTAGAAGCTTTAAAAAGTATAGCAAGAAAAGCTTAAAATTTATAAAATTTAATAAGGTCAATATTTCATCTTCTAAATTAAGAAAAATTTGATAATCTTTTAATAATTAATGGGCAAAATCTCTTCTCTTCACAAAGATGTGTTAAATCTCTTAGATGCAAATAAAGCCCTAGATATTGTTTCAATAGATTTAGATGGAAAATCGTCAATAGCAGATCAAATGATAATCGCTAGCGGAACGTCTTCAAGACATATCCAAGCTTTATCAGAGCAAGTATATGAACACTTGAAAAAAAATGGTGTAAGCAATTGTAAAATTGAAGGAAGAGAAAGCAATGATTGGAAACTTGTAGATGGAATAGATCTTATAATTCATATTTTCAATCCTGAAAAAAGAAAATTTTATGAATTAGAAAAAATATGGTCTGAATTAATTCCTAAAGAAAAAGTAATTATATGATGAAAAAGGTTAAAACATATTTTTTATCATTATTTATTTTTTTTTTAGTAACTAGTATTGTTAGCGCATCAGAAGAGAATGATATTTATAAAAAAATAGATGTTTTTTCAGAAGTCTTAGATAAAATTAATAAAGAATTTGTTGACGAGGTGAACCAAAGTGATGCAATGGATGCTGCAATCAATGGTGTTCTTCAATCTTTAGATCCATATTCTGCTTATATGTCACCAGAATCTTATCAAAGTATGCAAACAGAAACTAGCGGAGAATTTGGAGGACTGGGAATTGAAGTGAGCATGGAAGCTGGAGTAATAAAGGTAATAACACCTATGGACGATTCACCTGCGGCTGAAGCAGGAGTTAAAGCTGGTGATTATATAGTAAGAATTAATGATATTCAGGTTCAAGGTAAATCTTTAAGTGAAGCAGTTGACATAATGAGAGGTCCTGTTGGATCAGATATTGAAATAACAGTTAGAAGAAGGGGTGAGCGAAAGGCATTAGTTTTTAATATTACTAGAGAAAAAATTAGAGTTTCATCAGTAAAATCTGAGATATTAGATAATCAAACTGGTTATTTAAGACTTACTTCTTTTAATGAAAACAGTAGTGGTCAAATTAGAGATAAAATTAAAGAGTTTAAAAAAAATGAAAATGTTAAAAATTATGTTTTAGATTTAAGAAATAATCCTGGTGGACTACTTTCTCAGGCAATTAAAATTACAGATTTTTTTATAGATAGTGGAGAAATTGTTTCAACAAAAAGTAAAAGAAAATATGAAAGTAGAAAATTCTTTGCAAGAAAAGGTGATATATTAGATGGAGATACAATTGTTATCTTAATAAATTATGGTTCAGCATCTGCATCTGAAATTGTAGCAGGAGCACTTAAGGATCACAAAAGAGCAATAATAATTGGAGAAAATAGCTATGGCAAAGGTTCTGTGCAATCAATCATTCCTCTCAAAAATAAAGGTGCAATAAGATTGACTGTATCTAAATATTTTCTTCCATCAGGAAAATCTATTTCAGAAATAGGTGTCTCGCCTGATATTGAGATAGCTGAAGGATCTGATGACTTTAGATTTAATACTGATACAGACAATCAACTTCAATTCGCTCTAGAGCTTTTAAACGGCTAAAATGAAAGAGAAATATAAAAATTTACCACTTAGAAGTGGTGTTGGGATAGTTGTTTTAAATAAAGAAAATAAAATTTTTGTTGCAAAAAGAATAGATAATAAAAAAAACTTTTGGCAAATGCCACAAGGTGGGGTTGATAAGGGTGAAGACTTTTATGAGGCTGCAATTAGAGAATTAAAAGAAGAAACTAGTATTAAATCAGTAAGTTTAATTAAAAAAATTGATGACTTACTTACCTACCACTTACCAAATGAATTATTAGGAATTATTTGGAAAGGTAAATTTAAAGGTCAAAAACAACAATGGTATATAATGAGATTTAATGGTGAAGAAAAAGAAATTAATATTAATACAAAACATCCAGAATTTCTTGAATGGAGATGGGTAGATCCAGATAAAATTACTGAACTTGTGGTAGGATTTAAACTACATGTATACGAAAAAATTCAAGAAGAAGTAAAAAAAATTTTAGTTAATTGATTTTAATACTTCAAGTTTTTGATCAAGCAAATATTTTTCCTGATCATTTATATCAGACTTATTAAGTTCTTCCTCGGCAGATTTCTGAATTACTGAAATTTTTTCTTTATCAATGTCTTTTAAATTTAAAATAAGACTTGTAAGTATAGAAAGATTATTATCTTTAAATTCAATTATTCCATCATTTACATAAAAACTTTCCTCGCCAGACTTTGAAAATATTTTAATTATTCCTGGTTTTAAGAAAGAAATAATAGAAATATGGTCTTTTAAAATCCCTATCTCACCTTCAAATGCAGGAACAACTACCTCGGTGACATCATTTTTTGATAAAAATGATTTTTCAGGGTTTACTATTTCTACAGAATATTCTTCGCTCATTATGCCGCAGCTTCGTTAGCTAAACTCTCAGCTTTTTGAATAGCTTCTTCAATAGTGCCAACCATATAAAATGCAGCTTCTGGTAAGTGATCATATTCACCTTTGCAAATAGCATCAAAGCCTTTGATAGTTGACTCTAAATCTACAAGCTTACCTGGCGAGCCAGTAAATACTTCAGCTACAAAGAAAGGTTGAGAAAGAAATCTTTGTATTTTTCTGGCTCTAGCAACAACTAATTTATCCTCTTCTGACAATTCATCCATACCTAAAATTGCGATAATATCTTGTAAAGATTTATAAGTTTGCAGAACTTTTTGTACTTCTCTAGCAACTCTATAATGTTCGTCACCAACTATTCTAGGATCTAAAATTCTAGACGTTGAGTCTAATGGATCTACCGCTGGGTAAATTCCAATTTCAGCAATTTGTCTAGAAAGTACCGTTGTTGCATCTAAGTGAGCAAATGAAGTTGCAGGTGCAGGGTCAGTTAAGTCGTCTGCAGGAACATAAATTGCCTGAACAGATGTAATTGAACCTTTATTCGTTGTTGTAATTCTTTCCTGTAAGTTACCCATATCAGTTGCTAATGTTGGTTGATATCCTACAGCTGAAGGTATTCTACCGAGCAATGCAGAGACCTCAGATCCTGCTTGTGTAAATCTAAATATATTATCAACGAAGAATAAAACATCCTGACCTTCTTGATCTCTAAAATACTCTGCAACAGTTAATCCCGTTAAAGCAACTCGCGCTCTTGCACCTGGAGGTTCATTCATTTGTCCATAAACTAATGCTGCTTTAGAACCTTCCCCATCAGTTTTAATAACACCTGAGTCTATCATTTCATGATAGAGGTCATTTCCCTCTCTAGTTCTTTCTCCCACTCCTGCAAAGACTGAAAATCCACCATGAGCTTTTGCAACGTTGTTGATCAATTCCATAATTAAAACAGTTTTACCAACTCCGGCTCCACCAAATAAACCAATTTTACCACCTTTTGCATAGGGTGCTAAAAGATCAATAACCTTTATTCCTGTAACAAGTATTTCAGTTTCTGTTGATTGATCATTAAATTCTGGTGCAGCTCTATGAATTGGCCAGTTATCTGAACTTTTAACTTCTCCTCTTTCATCAATAGGCTCACCAATCACATTTATAATTCTTCCAAGAGTCTCTGGCCCCACTGGAACTTTAATTGGAGCAGCTGTGTCTGTTACCTCGTCTCCTCTTTTAAGACCTTCTGTTGCATCCATTGCAATTGTCCTGACACTTGACTCCCCTAAGTGTTGAGCAACTTCTAAAACTAATCTATTTCCACCGTTATCGCACTCTAATGCGGTTAAAATTTCTGGTAGTTCTCCCTCAAATTTTACGTCTACTACCGCCCCAATGATCTGTGTTATTTGTCCTTTTCTCATAATTATAAACTTTCTGCTCCTGAAATTATTTCTATTAACTCTTTAGTAATTGCTGCCTGACGACTTCTATTATACTCAATAGTAAGTTTGTCAACCATTTCACCTGCATTTCTGGTTGCATTATCCATTGCACTCATTCTTGAACCTTGCTCGCTAGCTGAATTCTCTAACATCGCTTTAAAAATCTGAGTTGAAATATTTTTAGGTAACAAGTTGCTCAATATCTCATCTTCTTCGGGTTCAAATTCATAGTTATCCTCTGATGAATTTTCATCTTTTTCAGATGTTTTTAAAGGAATAATTTGTTGTTCTTGTGGTATTTGAGTAATTACATTCTTAAATTGGTTATAAAAAATTGCACATACATCAAATTCTTTTTTTTCAAATTTTTCAATAACTATCTTACCGACTTTATCAGCATCAAAATAATTAATATTTTTTGATTCTTTAAAAGATATCCTTTCAATAATATTATCACCGTATAGACGTTTTAGTTGGTCATAACCTTTAGTTCCCACTGTAATAATTTTTAAAGTTTTTCCTCCATCTAAAATTTTTTGAAAATATAGTTTAGCTTTTTTAATAATATTTGTATTAAAACCTCCGCAAAGACCTCTATCTGATGTCATTACTACACATAGATGCACTTTATCTTCTCCAGTACCAGATAAAAGTTTCGGAGCGTTATCAATGTCAGATATACTATTTGATAAGTTTAAAATAATATTATTCATTTTATCAGAGTAAGGTCTGCCTTTCTCAGCACTCTCTTGGGCTCTTCGCAATTTTGCAGCAGCTACCATTTTCATTGCCTTAGTAATCTTCTGTGTAGACTTAACACTTGATATTCTTTTTTTTAGATCATCTAAACTAGCCATTATTTTTTATGAGTTAAAATCTTTCTTAAGTTGTAAAATAATTTCATTCAATTCTTTTTCTTTATCATCTTCAAGTTTTCCTGAAGCTGTTATTGACTCAATAACATCTGGCTTTTCAGATTTACATTTTTCAATAATTTTACTCTCAAAACTTGAAATATCCTTTTGTTCAATATCATCAAGATGTCCTCTAACTCCACAAAATACAGAAATGACTTGTTCTGCAACTGTCATGGGAGAATATTGATTTTGCTTTAAAAGTTCAGTTAACTTTGATCCTCTATTAAGTAATTTCTGAGTAGACGCATCAAGGTCTGAACCAAATTGTGCAAACGCAGCCATTTCACGATATTGCGCAAGCTCCAATTTCATGGACCCTGAAACTTTCTTCATCGCTTTAGTTTGAGCAGATGATCCAACTCTTGATACGGATAATCCAACATTTATGGCAGGTCTTATGCCTTGGTTAAAAAGTTCAGTTTCAAGAAATATTTGACCATCAGTAATTGAAATAACATTTGTTGGTATAAATGCGGAGACATCACCACCTTGGGTTTCGATTATTGGAAGAGCGGTTAATGATCCTCCACCATGCTCATCACTTAATTTTGCAGCTCTTTCAAGTAATCTACTATGTAAGTAAAACACATCTCCAGGATATGCTTCTCTTCCGGGAGGTCTTCTTAATAGAAGTGACATTTGTCTATATGCAACAGCTTGTTTTGATAAATCGTCATATATAATCAATGCATGCATCCCATTATCTCTAAAATACTCACCCATAGTACATCCAGTGTAAGGGGCTAAAAATTGTAAAGGTGCTGCATCTGATGCAGTTGCTGCAACTATTGTTGTGTATTCCATCGCACCAGCTTCTTCTAGTGTTTTTTCAATCTGTCTAACTGTAGATCTCTTTTGGCCTACGGCCACATAAATACAATACAATTTTTTCTTCTCATCGCCTGACTCGTTGATTTTTTTCTGATTTATAATAGCGTCAATAGCAACTGCTGTTTTGCCTGTTTGTCTGTCACCAATAATTAATTCTCTTTGTCCTCTTCCAATTGGAACTAGACTATCAATTGATTTAAGACCAGTTTGCATTGGTTCACTTACAGATTTACGTGGGATTATACCAGGAGCTTTAACCTCAACCCTACTTCTTTTTAAACTTTTATCTAATGCACCTTTTCCATCAATTGGATTTCCTAAACCATCAACTACTCTACCGAGTAATTCTTTTCCAACTGGTGTATCAACAATCGCACCAGTTCTTTTTACAGTATCACCTTCTTTAACCGCTCTATCATCACCAAAAATTACAACACCAACATTTTCACTCTCCAGGTTTAATGCCATTCCTTTGGAGCCATCAGCGAATTCAACCATTTCTCCAGCTTGAACATTATCTAATCCATAAATTCTTGCTATACCATCTCCTACTGATAAAACTTGACCAACCTCTGTAACCTCAGCTTTATCTCCAAACTTTTTAATTTGTTCTTTTAATATTTTTGTAACTTCTGAAGGATTTATTTCCATTTAAGCCTCTGTCATTGTATTTTCGATTTGTTGTAATTTATTTTTAATAGAGGTATCTACCATAATACTACCAACTTGTATTACTAAACCTCCAATTAAACTCTTATCATATTTATAGTCTAATTTTATTTTCGCGTTAAAATTTTGAGACAATTCATCTTTTATTTTATTTACTTGTTCTCCTGATAATTCTTTAGAAGAAATTAGTTCAGCTTTTACTTCTCCTCTTTTTTTTGAACAAGTATCAACAAAATCTTTAAGAATTGTTTTTAAATAAAAAAATCTTCTTTTAGATATTAGAAAACCTAAGAATTTTGATAGTAAAGAGTTTAATTTATAATTATTAGCAATCATATTGATTACATCCTGAAGTTCATTTACAGAGTTAGTTGGATCTTTAATTAATGAACTAAAATCTTTGCTCTCATCTATTAATTTTAATAAAGATATTGATTGATCTTCAACTTCATCTACTGAATTATTTTCTTTAGCTAGCTCATATAGTGCTAAGGAATATCTACCTGCTGTGGTAACTGAAAAACTGTTATTTTTACTCAATTTTATCTCTTTATTTTAGAAGATTTTCTGGATTAAGTAGCACATGCATTTGATGTCTTCAAGCATCAGATTAACAATTTAGTATCTATTTTGTCTCTTAATTAAAGGTTATTGGATCCACATCAACTTTCAGTTTTATTTCACTAGGTAATTTGTGCTTATTCAATATTTCAGCCAACTTATTTTGTATTTTCGACCCCTTTTTAGACCTTATTAGGAGCCTTTGGCGATATTTTCCTTTAACTCTATAAATAGGTGCATTCACAGGTCCTAAAACTTTATCATCAAGAGAACTTAGGAGTACTTGTTTTAAATTTTGAGATTCTTCATCTAAATTATTCTCTTTCGAGGAAGTAAGTATTAATGAAATAAATCTTTCAAATGGTGGAAGATTATTTTTCTCTCTTAATTTCAATTCATTATCTAAAAAAATAAATGGGTCATGGTGAGTAATTTGATTTATTATATTTCGATTAATACCAAAAGTTTGAAAATATACTTTAGCAGGTTTACCAGTCCTTCCTGCTCTTCCTGATAACTGGTGGTATAGTTGAAGATTTTTTTCAGCTGTTCTAAGATCGTGTCCATTAGATGTTAAATCAATATCTAAAACTACAATACAATTTAAATTTGGAAAATGAAAACCTTTTGAAATTAATTGTGTCCCAATTAAAATATCAACTTCACCATTTATTATACTTTCAAGTTGATCTTTAGACGATTTTTTGTTCATGGTATCGCTTGAAAAAATAGATATTTTTTTGTCAGGAAATAACATCTTTACTTCCTCCGCTATTCTTTCAACACCTGGACCACTAAAAACAAAATCACAAGTGTTTCCTTTACTACAATTTCTATTTAATTTACTTTTGAAACCACAATAATGACAAAGTAAAATATTTTTACCTTTATGATATACTAAATTTATAGAACAGTTTGGGCAGGAGTATACTTTTACGCAATTTTTGCATAGAGCATAAGGTGCAAAACCTCTTCTATTCATAAAAAATAAAACTTGATCATTTTTTTTTAAATGATCTTTAACCTTTTTCAAAGTTTCAGTAGCAATCCATGATTGTTTATTTAATCCGCTATTATTTAAATCAATTATTTCAAATGAAGGGAGATTTGCATCTTTATATCTTTTAATTAATCTCGAGATGGAATACTTATTTTTTTTAACATTTGCATATGTTTCTATTGATGGAACTGAAGTTACAAGGTTAATGGGTATATTTTCAAAGTTAGCTCTAGCTATTGCCATATCCCTTGCATTATAAATAACACCCTCATCTTGCTTAAATGATTGATCATGTTCTTCATCAATTACTATTAGTCCTATTTTTTTAAATGGCAAAAAAAGAGACGATCTTGCCCCTATAACTACCTTTATTAATCCTGATGCGACTCCACTCCAAATAATTTTTTTTCTTTTTGGTGTTACTCCCGAATGCCAAATTGCAGCTTTAAAACCAAAAAATTCCTCAAATTTTTTCTCAAATTCTGAGGTAAGTCCTATTTCTGGCAGTAAAATTATTGCCTGATAGCCTTTTTTTAAGATTTCCTCTATTTGCTTGAAATATACAATTGTTTTTCCAGATCCAGTTGTTCCTTGAAGCAAATGTACTCTAAATTCTCCATTTTTTTTTAACATTTCTTTAAAGACTTTATTTTGATCTTCAGAAAGTTTAAAATTTTGCCTAGTTTTTTTATTATTAAAGATTAGATATTCTTTATCATCAAGTTTGGTTATTGCATCACCACCAATTAAATGAAGTTTTAAACACATACCAATCGGTACCAAATTATAATTTGAGAACCAATTCAAAAAATTTATTGTTTCAATTTTCAAAGGATTTATTTGGATAATAGATTTAATTTTTTTAAGTTTAAATTTTTTTTGAATTTTCTTTTCAAATGAGTTCCAAACAACACCTGTTAAATCCTTTTTTCCAAATGGTACCTTCACATAAGTTCCTGGACTTAATTTTTTATCAAATTCGTATGTAAAAGG